>CAVKMV010000053.1:0-2845 GCA_963657675.1 Ruminococcus intestinalis | reverse complement strand
GGCAGGGCTCATCCATTCTCTGGATCACGAATACTTTAAGCGTGTAGAGGCCGTGGAGTTTGCTGTTAAGTATGATGATGGTAAAAATCCGCTGGGACTTTTGAAGGCCGACGTTGTTATTATCGGCGTGTCGCGCACGTCCAAAACACCGCTGAGTATGTATTTGGCGCACAAGCAGGTGAAGGTGGCCAATGTGCCGCTGGTGCCTGAGCTGGCGCCGCCGGAGGAGCTGTTTAAGGTGCCGCCGTATAAGATTATCGGTCTGTTGATAGATCCGTTCAAGCTTAACGAGATTCGTAGCGAGCGGCTCAAGACCATGGGCCTCTCGGACACTGCTGCCTATGCGGATATGGCGCGTATCAACGACGAGCTGACGTATGCCAAGGGCATTATGCGCCGCCTGCATTGTCAGATCATTAACGTTTCTAACCGTGCGATAGAAGAAACTGCCGGCATTATTCTGGAATATGTGCGCAAGAATAAGGAACGTCATCACGAAAATTAAAAACGGGTAAACAAAAATCCTCTAGCTAACCGTCGTTTGACAGTGTGACTAGGGGATTTTAATTTACTTCCAGCTGTAAAAAAATTTCGCTTATCATCGTTAATCATAATCGTTCCTCATAAGCTTGACTATATTACAGGTATATAGTTTAATATTAGTAGTGTTAAATGAAGCTTTTTCATCTAGTAAATTGTACCACAATTTTTACTGGTCATAATATAAGTTTTTTAGCGGTATGGAGGTCCGGACATATGAAGAAAATAGCTATTTATGGTAAGGGCGGCATTGGTAAATCCACTACGGCGTCGAATCTTTCGGCAGCCTTTAGCGAGGAAGGGCTGAAGGTGTGTCAGATAGGCTGCGACCCTAAAAACGATTCTACCCGTCTGCTTTTGGGACGCATCTGCAGCCAGACGGTGCTGGATATGGTACGTGATAACGATGAGGTTACAGCGGAGGATATTGTTCACGAGGGCTACAATGGCATCAAGTGCGTGGAGGCCGGCGGACCGGAGCCAGGCGTTGGCTGTGCCGGCCGTGGCATTATCGTGGCGCTCGAAAAGCTGAAGTCATTGGACGTTTTGACGGATGAAGACCTGATTTTATATGATGTGCTGGGTGACGTGGTTTGCGGCGGCTTTGCCGTGCCTATCCGCGAGGGCTATGCTACAGATATCTATATCGTATCCTCGGGCGAGCTGATGAGCCTGTATGCTGCCAATAATATTGCAAAGGGCGTTAAGCGTTTTGCCCTGCGTGGCGGTGTACGCCTGGGAGGCATCATAGGCAACGGGCGCAACACGCCAAATGAGCAGCAGCTGCTGGAGGAGTTTGCCAAACGCCTGCATACACAGCTTATTGCCTTCATTCCGCGTGATGTGATTGTCAATCGGGCCGAAAATCATCGCCAGACCGTGCTGCAGTTTGCTCCGGAAAGTGCGCAGGCAGAGGTTTACCGTAAGCTGGCGCGTGATATTCTGCATAATGAAAATATGGCTATACCTACGCCGATGAGCTTTGAGGAATTGGAAAAGCTGGTGGCTGAATATGGCAATTAAAACCAGACGCTTTTACAGTGCCCGCAAGAGCTGCAGCTGCAGCATGCCCGGCGTGTGGCGAGCTGTGGCCTATATGGACGGCGTTGTCGTGGTGTTTCACAGCCCGCGTGCCTGCGCCCATGTGGCGCGCACTATGGATATCAACGCGCAATACCGTTCGCTGGGCGAAAATTCCCGCGAGCAGTGGGGCTCTGTGCCGCTTTTGAGCAGTCAGATGCAGGAAAAGGATGCTATCTTTGGCGGTGCGCAGCGCTTGGAAAAATGCTTGCGCTTTGCTATCAATACATATAAACCCCAATGCGTGGTTATCGCTAATTCCTGTGTGGCAGGCGTTATCGGTGATGATGTTGATGCTGTAGCACGGAATATGGAGGAGGAAGCAGGCGTCCCCATTGTAACAGTAGAATGCTGCGGCTTTTTGGGAGCGGAATATTACGATGGCTATTTTGAGGTTACGCAAAAGCTGCTGGAGCGCTTTGTGCGTCCTTGTGCCAAGGTAGCTGACAGCGTACTGCTTTTGGGGGATAATGGCGGGCCCTGGGGCCTGTATGCCGGTGAGGTTACCCGCATGCTGGAAAGGTTTGGCGTGCATGTTTTGGGACAGTTCCCCGGATACATGGCCTTTGACGACCTGCCGCAGGTGGCTGCCGCAGAATATGCTGTTGTTTTGGGCGGTCGTGGTCAGACACATGCGGGACTTACCAAGGTGGCCGGGCAGCTGCACGAGCTTTACGGTACCAAGTGTCTTGCAGATATTTATCCTGTAGGCTGGCAGGAAACGATGGATTGGATTAAGAGCGCAGGAAGGCTGCTGGGGCGTAGCGAGCTGGCCCAAACGGTGCTGGCAACGGAAACAGGCAAGCTGCAGGCAGGCTTGGAGCGCTTTTTGCCTGTAACTAGCGGCAAGAAGACAGTGCTGTGTATCGGTCGCATCCTAAAATATTTTCATCCTGGTAATATTTTGCAGACGATAAGACTCCTGCAGCTGGATTTGACCGGTATTATTCTGCTTGATACCTATGAAGGGGAAGAGCGGTCGCAAATGCTGGAGGTAATCCGTAGGACGTGCGCTGCGCCTGTGTATACCACGGCTGAGGGTGATGTGCTTTTAGCGCAGGCTGATATAGTTTTGACAACGCACGAGCTGCAAAGCACGCAAACCAAGCAGATATTTTTGCCGATGCTGCCGCTTGTGGGTGTCGCAGGAGAACTGAAGATGATGCAGGGAATTTACCAATGTCTTTGCAGCAGACTTAAGGGAGGCGTGCGGTATGTCTAAAAA
>CAVKMV010000052.1:0-13672 GCA_963657675.1 Ruminococcus intestinalis | reverse complement strand
ATTTTGGGACGGATTTATTCCGTCCCAATTTTTTAAGTAGCAGCTGCTTGCAGGCGTGCTGTGATGCTGCAGATAGCACAAAAATCAGCTTATGCAGAAGATAAAATGCTGGCGGGGTGGGATAATGTGGAAAAAATGGATAGTGCTTTTAGTGGTGTTGTCATTTGGTATAGCAGGCTGCCAAAATCAAGGCAGGGATGAGGTGACAGCTGCCGCCTACCAGGTGGTTGATTCCCAGGGAACGGTTATCAGGCTGGCGCAAAAGCCAAGGCGTATTATGACGACGCATTTTAACCTGGATAATATTTTGCTGGGCGTCGTCGGACAGGAGCGCGTGGTTGCCCTTTCTAAAACCATGGATGATCCTGCTGTGTCTTATATCGACCCGGAAACGATTAAAAAGCCGGCCAAGCTGCCCTATAATTTTTCCTTAGAGCAGGTTCTGTCACTCAAGCCGGATTTGATTATCGCTAGGGAAAGCACAGGCGAGGACCGCATCCAGGCATATCGCGGCATGGGCATACCTGTTTACGTGGTAGGCAATGCCGATAATGTCGAGGACGTAAAGAAGCAGATTCAGGAGATTGGCAAGGCCGTGGGCGAGGAGGAAAACGCGGCCAGGCTGCTGCAAAAAATGCAAAGGGAGCTTGCTGCTATCCAAAGCAGGGTAAAAAGCGCTGGCGGCGCAGGCAAAAGCGTGATGCTTGTTTCCAAAATGAACCACAGCTATGGCGGCAAGGGCTCTTTCTTTGATGATGTGTGCCACTATGCCGGTGTGCGGAATGCTCCTGCGGATATTGGCGTATTTAACGGTCAGCTGATGGATAAGGAGGTTATGCTGCGTGCCGATCCTGATTACTTTCTGCTATCGCTGTCCTGGGAGCTGAAGCACGATAACAAGGATGGTTATAAAAAGGAATTTTTGGAGGATCCTGCCCTGGCCGGCCTGCAGGCGGTAAAAAGCAACCACGTATGCTACTTAAAGGATAAGCATTTATATGCGTCTAACCAAAACTGCGTCTGGGCCATAAGAAAAATCGCCAGCCTTGTATATGGTGATATTTTTCCTGGCGAAGAAGAAACCTTTCTTAAAGGATATTAGCAGTAAGGAAGCTGCAAAAATTAGTAATTGACTGTACGAGTGGTATATAGTGTAAGCTGTCAGCAGTCTAAAGGAGAAAACCCATAAGCTTTTAGGAGGTGGCAAAATGCGGCAAATTCTTTTTTTGACCAATATGGAACAGACCGCGGATTATTTACGCGACGCGCTGCGCCTGGCGCAGGCCGGTACAGCTGACGCTATTGACGGCAGGGTGCTGTATGTACCTAGCGATGCAGACTGGACACAGGATATAAAGCAGCAGCTGCAGGCTAGCGAGGTAATAATCTTTCCGTGGATGGGTACGGGATTGAGCACTAAATTTTTAACGGAATCATCGTCCTTCCTGTTGGCTGCCAACAAGAAGCACGTTTATCTGATGACAGGCAATCCGGAGGATGTGCTGCACGGTGCCATGGATGAGGCAGAGCTGAAGCAGATTAATGACTACTACAAATTTGGCGGCCTGCAGAATTGGACGAATTGGTGGCTGTGGCTGGCACAACACTTTTTGCAGGTGCAGTGTAGCGCCCCTGCGCCGGCGCTTTTGCCCTGGGACGGCATCTATCACCCGCGTGCTGACAGGCTGTATGATGATGTACAGGAATATACGGCGGCCTTTTGCCAGCCTGGCAGACCAACGCTGGCCGTTGTCTTCTTCCGCAACGACTGGCTGTGGGGCAACACAGTTTTTGCCGATGCCATAATCAATGAGATAGAAGCGCAGGGCTGCAATGCGCTCTGCTTCTTTTCTACCAGCTCTCCTGACGCCGAAAGCGGCTGCGGCGGCTTTAAGGCATCGCTGCGCAAGTATGTCTGCACCGAGACAGGAACCTATGCAGACGTGTTTATTAATACGATTAAATTTTCCCTCTTCAGTATCCGTGCCTGTGCTTTGGATGATTTGACAGCGCTTAACATTTCCGTGCTGCAGGCATACACATTGTACCGTTCCTATCAGGAATGGTATGAAAATTTTGACGGCATGAGCGCGGTGGAGGTAGCGTACAGTGTGAGCCTGCCGGAATTTGACGGCATCATCCACAGCTGTCCAGTGACGACGGTGGAGCGCGATGCCTGCGGCAGACAGGTAACACAGGCTATTGACGAACGCATGAATATGCTGGTGCGCAAGGCTAAAAAGCTGGCCCTGCTGCGCCAAAAGCCTAATGCTAAAAAGAAAATCGCCATCGTTTTTCACAATCATCCCTCAACGAATTCTAACATCGGCAGCTGTGCGGCGATTGACAGCATTGAAAGCGTGCGTCTGCTTTTGCAGGATATGCGTGCTGCAGGCTATGTCATCGACCATATACCTGCAGACAGGCAGGAATTTATTGACGAGCTGATAGCCGGACCGACCAACGACAGGGATTATATGAGTGAGGCGCAGATTGCCGGCGCCTACGGCAAGCTTGGCGATGCTGACTGCCGCAAATATTTTGCTACCCTGCCGCCGAAGGTGCGGCAACGTCTGCAGCAGGATTGGGGCCAAGCTCCGGGCGAGGTCTTTCATTATGATGATTATCTGATGATACCAGGCACGCTTAACGGCAATATTTTTATAACTATGCAGCCTCCGCGTGGCTTTGGCGAGGACCCGGACAAAATTTATCATTCACCGGATTGCGCGCCTACGTATCATTATCTGGCGTTTTATCATTGGCTGCGCGATGTCTGGGGAGCAGACGCAATGATGCATATTGGTACGCATGGCAGCCTGGAATGGCTTCCCGGCAAGGGTGTGGCCATGGGCGATGAATGCTATCCTGATATTTGCACGGGCGATCTGCCAAATGTCTATCCCTATTGGGTGGTGGATACCGGCGAGGGCATACAGGCCAAGCGCCGCAGTGCTGCCTGCCTTATCAGCTATCTTTCCGCACCGCTTAGTATGTCAGGCCTTTATGACGAGCTGGCCGAGCTGGAAAAGGCCTTGGAGGAATATGTGCATTTTAAGGCAGATAAGGATGCTGATTTGAGTGAGCCTATGGCACAGGTGCGTGAAAAGGCCGCCGCAGCAGATTTGATAGAGGAGGTGCGTGAGGAGGATGCAGCCGATTTTGATGAATATGTGGCGCATCTGCACACCTATCTGACAGATTTGAAGAACATGCAGATGACAACGGGGCTGCACATCATGGGCAATCCGCCTGCAGGGCAAAAGCTTACGGAATACCTGTATGCGCTGGTGCGTCTGGAAAACGGCGAGACGCCGTCGCTGCCGAAGCTGTTGGCGCAGGCCTATGGCTATGATTATTACCAATTAATGAACGAAAGCAACAGGCTGCTGCCTGATGGCGTTATGAGCTATGGCATGCTGCTGGATAAAATAAATGAGGAATGCATGACGATTATCCGCCTGCTGCAGAATAATGACTTTGTGGTGGATGAGGGCAGGCTGCGTGCCCTGGACTGCGTAAGCCGCTGGCCGCAGCAGGTGCAGGAGCAGCTTTTGGCAATAGCAGGCTTTATTTGCGCAAAGCTTTATCCCAGTCTGGCTAAAACCACGCAGGAACGCGGTAATTGTCTGCGTGCCCTTGAATCTGAATACATAGAGCCTAGCGCAGGCGGAGCGCCCACCAGCGGCGGTGCGGAGATTTTGCCCACAGGACGCAACTTTTACGGCGTAGACCCGCAGCTGCTGCCAACGCCGGTGGCGTGGAAAATCGGTTCGCAGATGGCGGAGGACGTGATTAATAAGTTTGTGGGCGAAGAGGGGCGCTATCCCGAAAGCGTGGGTATTTTGCTGTGGGCTACCTACAATATGCGCTCTAACGGCCAATGTATGGCTGAATTTATGCGTTTGATGGGCGTACGTCCGGTTTGGCAGAAGGGAACGCTGAGGGTTACCGGCATAGAGGTCATCCCGCTGGATGAATTGAAGCGTCCGCGCGTGGACGTTACGGGACGCATCAGCAGCCTGTTCCGCGATACGCTGCCGGGAGCGGTGTGCTGGCTGGATAAGGCAGTGCAGCTGGTAGCAGAGCTGGACGAAAGCTTTGAGGATAACTATGTGCGTAAGCACGTGGTGGAGGAGTCGCAGCGCCTGGAAAGCGAAGGAATGGAAAAGGCGCAGGCCTGGCGGCAGGCCTCCTACCGCATTTTTGGCGATCCGCCGGGGGCGCACGGCGCAGGCGTGAGCGCGCTTTTAGCTGCCCGCAACTGGGATGATTTAGGCGATATTGCCAATGTCTATGTGCGTTGGGGTGCCCACGTTTATGGTGAGGGCGAAAAGGGACAGTACAGGCCGGAGCTGTTTACCAACCGCATGGCGAAGCTGGAGGTCACCGTCAGCAATATAGATAACCGCGAAACCAATCTGCTGAATTCTGATGATTACAATGCTTACCGCGGTGGCATGATTGCTGCTGTGCGCAACTTTAGCGGCAGGATGCCCAAAAATTATTGCAGTGACAGCTCCGACAGGCAGCATGTGGTAATCCGCACCCTGGACGAGGAGGTCAAGCGCCTGTTCCGCGGCGAGGCAGTTAATCCCAAATACATAAATGGTATGAAGGAATTTGGCTACAAGGGAGCCGGTGATTTGGCAACCTACGTAGACAACTGCTTTCAATGGGATGCAACCAGCGCCGTCATGGAGGACTGGATGTATGAAAGGTTTGCCGAAAAGTACGCACTGGCTGAGGATATGCAGCAATGGTTCAGCGAGGTTAATCCTTGGGCACTCAAGCGCATCGCCCAGGTTTTGCTGGAGGCGGAGCAGCGCGGCTTATGGAACGCCAAGGACGCTACTAAGCAGCAATTACAGGAGCTGCTGCTCAATATCGAAGGCGAAATTGAAGAGCGCGGCGATGCTTGAGCATTGCAGAATAAATTTGCAAAAATCACTTGCGTGTATACCTAGTAGACGCTTTATAATTATAGAAAAGCTTTATTGATAGTTTGTTTTAATAACTGGAGGAATATAAATGAAACGCACTGCTGTCTATCCCTTTACTGCGATTGTAGGACAGGATGAAATGAAGCTGTCCCTGATTTTGAATGTTATTAATCCCGCTCTGGGCGGTGTATTGATCAAGGGTGAAAAGGGCACGGCCAAATCCACCGCCGTCCGCGCCCTGGCCGAGCTGCTGCCGCCGATGGCTGCTGTGCACAGCTGCCGTTTTCATTGCGACCCGCATAACAGCAGTCTGCTGTGCGACGACTGCACGACGCTGCTGCAGGAGGAGGGCGCACTGCCGGAGGAAACAATCAAGATGCGCGTGGTGGAGCTGCCTGTGAGTGCAACAGAGGATCGCGTCGTAGGTACGCTGGACATTGAGCACGCCATTAAGCATGGTGAAAAGAAATTTGAAGCAGGTATTTTGGCGCAGGCCAACCGCAATATTTTGTATGTAGATGAAATCAATCTGCTGGATGACCATGTGGTGGATGTGCTGCTGGATGCCGCCGCTATGGGCATCAACACCGTGGAGCGCGAGGGTGTATCCTATTCGCATCCTGCACGCTTTGTGCTGGTCGGCACCATGAACCCCGAGGAGGGCGATATCCGTCCGCAGCTTTTGGACCGCTTTGGCCTGAGCGTGGTGGTAACCGGCGAGCATGACCCGCTGCAGCGCGTGGAGGTTATTAAGCGCCGTCTGGCCTACGAGCAGGATGCAGATAGCTTTATTGCCTCCTGGCAAAAGGAGCAGGATGAGCTGGCTGCCAAAATCATCACTGCCGGCAACCTGCTGCCGCAGGTTACGATTGCAGATGAGCTGCTGGCGACCGTTGCAAAACTGGCCGTAGAGCTGGGGGTTGACGGTCACCGTGCGGATATTACTGTTATCAAGACGGCGCTGACCGTTGCCGCCTTTGACGGCAGGACGCAGGCAACGCTGGCTGATATTAAGCAGGCAGCCAAGCTGGTGCTGCCGCACCGTATGCGCCGCCGTCCGTTTGAAGAGGGCGAGCTGGATTGGGATAAGGTAGAAAGCTTCTTATCTGCTGAAGGCTAAGGAGAGCTTGCTATGCTTAAAGATGCAATTTATCCGTTTGCCGCAGTGGTCGGCCAGGAGCAGGCAAAAAAGGCATTAATGATTGCCTTGGTTAACCCCAGGGCCGGCGGTCTTTTGCTTGGTGGCGCTAAGGGAACAGGCAAATCGGTGCTGGCGCGCGGCGCGCAGGAGCTTATGGGTGAGCGCCGCCTGCTGACACTGCCCCTGAATGTTACAGAGGATATGCTGTTTGGCAGCATAGATATAGAATATGCTGTGAGCAGGGGCGAGAAGCGCTTTGCCCCCGGGATTTTGGCACGTGCCAATAACAATGTGCTTTATATTGATGATGTAAACCTGCTGCGGCAGGAGCTTTTGACCGCCGTGCTTGACGCCAACGCCAGCGGTGTGAACAATGTGGAGCGTGACGGCATCAGCTACAGCCACGAGGTGCACACGACGCTTATTGCTACCATGAATCCCGAAGAGGGGACGCTGCCATCGCATATACTGGACCGTTTTGGCATGTATGCTGATATGCAGGGGTTGGAAGAGATTGAGCAAAGGGTTGAGGTGATCAGGCGTGCGCTGGGGTATAGCAGTAATATAGTTGCCTTTAAAAGGGAATACAGCCAGCAGACGCAGGAGCTGGCGGCGCAGATCGCGGCGGCTGTGCAGCTGCTGCCGCAGGTGGAGCTTTCGGAGGCGATGCTGATGCTGGCAGCACAGATGTGCAGCCAGGCCTTTTGCGCCGGACACAGGGCGGAAATTTATCTGCTGGAGGCCGCCAGGGCGATTGCCGCACTGGCAAAAAGAGGTTATGTGCTGCCTAAGGATATGGACGAGGCAGCGCAGCTGGTGCTGCCTCACCGCATGCGCAAGCCGCCCGAGCAGCAGCCTGAGGAAAGCGAAGAGCAACAGAACGACCAGCAGGATGAGCAGGAAAATGAAGAGCCTGCTGATAACGATAATGGTGATAACGAGCAGGAGCAGCAGGATAACCAGCTGCCGCCACCGCCCTTGGATAATGGCGATGATGAAGATGATGCTTCTGATGACGATGCTGACGACCAGGAGCAGGACGAACAGGATGAGCAGCAGGAGCAGCCGGACAATAAGCTGGCACCCGAAGAGCAGATTGCTGAGGTGGATAAAAGCTTCAGGTTGCCGAAGATGCTGCTGGACCTTGGCAAGGACCAGAGCGTGCGCCGCGGCAGCGGCAAGCGCAGCGTCACCAGGACCGATTTGAAGCAGGGGCGTTACGTGCGCGCGGAGCTACCTAAGGGTAAGGTGGAGGACCTGGCCTTTGATGCTACCATCCGTGCGGCGGCGCCCTATCAACGGCTGCGTGAGGCCAGCGGCTGCGCGTTGAATATCAAGCAGGAGGACCTGCGTCAGAAGGTGCGTGAAAAACGCATCGGCAATACATTTCTCTTCGCTGTGGATGCCAGTGGCTCCATGGGCGCGCGTGAGCGTATGCGCGCCGTTAAGGGTGCCATCTTTTATATGCTGCAGGAGGCTTACCAAAAGCGTGACCGAGTAGGCATGATCGCCTTCCGCCGCGACAAGGCAGAGGTGCTTTTGCCCATCACCCGCAGCGTGGATATGGCGCAAAAAAGGCTGGCGCAGCTGCCGACAGGTGGCAAAACGCCGCTGGCAGACGGCCTGGCGCTGTCGCTGCAGACGCTGGCGATGCTCAATAAGCGTGACAGCGAGCTGGAGCCGATTTTGATTGTGGTGACGGACGGACGCGCCAACAAGGTGGATGCAGGCGAAAAGGACCCTGTGGCCGCAGCAGTGGCCATTGCTGAGAAAATCGCCAAGGCTAAAATAACCAGCGTGGTGATTGATACCGAAGCCGATTTTATCAAGCTGGGTATTGCCAAAAAGCTGGCTGCCGCTATGGGTGCCAATTATTATACGCTGCAGAAGCTGTCAAAAGAAAATATCATCCACATCGTGAGAAATTTGAATTAGCAGTAAAAGTATAGTATACTTACTAATATAGATAGATATAAAGGAGCGATGCTTTTATGAAAAAATTACTGATGCTCGTGCTTATGCTGCTGACCTGCTTGTTTGCCTTTGCTGCCCATGCCGAAAACGTGCCTGCCCAGCAAAAGGGTATGGACTGGGAAATTAGCATGATGCCTAAGCCGTCTGCGGAGGAGCAGGAGGCGGCACGTTGGTCCATAGTTGTCGAAAATAACGTGGGGATTTATGCCTACGATATGGATTCCCTGACCTTTAGCAAGGTGACTAATGGTATCGCCGATAAGAATATCGTCAGTGTGCTGACTAAAACAGTTTTTACTGATAAGGAAATTTTAAAAAAGCTCAATGCTAAGTATAAGGAAGCACTGCCCAAAAAGGAAAAGGTGCAGTACTGCGAAATCCTTATGACCTTTAATCTGGCAGAAAAAACCTACGCAGTGCAGGGAATGGATGTCTTCAGCAATAAAAAGACCGTGCTGGAGCATCAGGCAAAGCCTTTAAGGTTTGTGCCCATCCCGCAGGGCAGCTTTGCCGAGGCCATGCTGGAAATCTGCCAGCAGGCAGTGAATAATGATGTTGCCGCACAAAAATAATGAAACGACTTAATTTTGCTGCTATAAAAAGCTTCATATTAACGCATAAGCTACTTAGTCTGCTTGTAATATGTATCATTGGCGTAGGAGGCGTGCTGGCTGCCAGACTGCTGCCGGCACATAAAACGCCCGCTAGGGCGGTTGCCAGGCCAATGGTGCACACACAGGTTGCAGGCAGACGACCATTGTATAAAAGCATTAACCTTTTTGGCCAGCTTAAGGCCAAAGCACAGATCGATATCGTCAATAAATATGCCGGTATTGTGGACGAGGTTAATGTGGATCTGGGCAGCAGGGTACAAGCAGGCGATGTCCTGCTCGTGCAGCGCCTGGATGACGCACGCTCGGAAATGCTTAAGGCGGAGGCGCGCTATGCGGAGGCAGGGGCGAACGCTGCCACCTATGACACTGATTATACTGCCAATATAGTCCGCTATGAGGCTGACTATAAGCTGGCGCAGGTGAACGCAGAGCGTTACCGCAGGCTTTACGCCCAGGGCGCTGTGTCTAAGTATGACCTGGACACGGTGGAGCAGACACTAGCGAATAAGAAGGCCGTTTATGAGGAGCTGGCAATGCAAAAAAGCTATGCCGGCAGGCCGTCGCAGGTATACCGTCAGGAGCAGGTGGCCGAAAGGCGTAAGCAGGAGTATATTATCGCGCAAAATAAGTATCAGGATATGATTTTTAAGGCACCGCGGGCAGGAATTATTACCTACCGCAGTGCTGAAGTGGGTGGCTATGCGCCTGCAGGGAGCAGGCTGTTGACGCTGCTGGATGACAGCGGCTATACAGTGGACTGCGATATAACAGAGGCTGATGCGGCTGCTGTTACCCTTGGTACGCATGTCAGGCTGCAGCTGGAAGCGATTGGCGAGGAGTGTCAGGGTGAGGTTGTTTATGTAAGTCCCGCAAGAAGCAGGGAGACGAACAAGTTCACCTTACGCATCAGGCTTGTAGAGCCTGGATCCAGAGTGAAGGCCGGTTTGTTTGCCAAGGGAGTATTGCAGTTTTTGCAGAAGCCATCCACCATATATTTACCCAAAAACGCCGTTTTGGAAAAGGACGGCAAATACTATGTTTATGTGCTGGAAAAGGGCAATAAGGCTAAGCTGCGCCCTGTAACCATCGGCACAGGCAACAATGAAAGCACAGAGATTATGCAGGGACTGAAGGTGGGCGAAAGGGTTATCGTGGATAATCTCGCGCGTCTGCGCGACGGTCTGGCAGTAGAGCCGGCTAAGGGGGAGGCGAAGTAATGAATATTACGCGCTTCTCTATCAAAAGGCCTATCGGTATCTGCATGATTTATCTTTTAATCTGCGTTTTGGGTATCATCAGCTTCTTTCGCATCGGCGTGGAGCTGTTGCCTGACGTGGATTCCAAATATATCAGCGTTATCGTCAACTATCCCGGTGCCAGTACGGAATCGGTGGAGCAGCAGGTTACTAAGCCTATAGAGGACGAGCTTTCCTCCATGTCGCACTTCAAGCAGGTGCGTTCTGCTACCCGTCCAGGCCGTGCCGAAATTTTTGTCGAGCTTGACAGCAGTGCTGACGCCGACATGGTTGCCATCGAAGCAACAAAAAAGGTGAGCCGCATCCGTAAGGAGCTGCCGGAGGATATTGACGAACCCGTTGTAATTAAGCGTTCGAGTGAGGAATATCCCGTCCTGCAGATCGCTGCTACGTCTAATGCCGGTCTGGATGATATTTACGCACTGGCAGAAACCAGCTTTAAGGAGCGCCTGCAGCAGGCCACCGGCGTGGCGGATGTGGACGTTAGCGGTGGACGCAGCAGGGAAATCGCCATCGAGGTGGATAAGGACAGGCTCAGCTATTACGGGCTCACGCTGCAGGATATTATTAATGCTGTAAAAAAAGAAAACGTTATCATCTCCTCCGGCTCTGTCTATACGCAGGTGCTGGAAAAAACAGTACGCATGCAGGCGCAGTATAAGAATGCCGCGGAGCTGGCGCAGATTCCTATAAAAACTGCAGCCGGGCAGACCATAGAGCTGGCGCAGGTGGCCAACGTCCAGGCCAAGGATAAGCGTGCTACTGCCTATAGCAGGGTGGATGGCAGCGAGGCTGTGTCGCTGGAGGTTTATAAGGCCAGCGGTGCCAACATCGTCGAAACTGCTGACAGCGTGCTCAAGCAGCTGGAGCTGCTACGCAGGGAGTACCCAGATTATGTTTTCACCGTGGTGTATGACCAGTCGCACTTTGTGCGCGATTCTTTGGGAAATACGCTCAAAACGCTATTGGAAGGCCTGTTTACTACAGGTCTTGTACTATATTTGTTCTTGCGGGGGTGGAAGTCCTCGCTGGCGGTAATGATCGCCATTCCTACGTCGCTCATTGCCACCTTCTTTTTGATGTACCTGGCAGGCTACACCTTTAATATGATGTCGCTCATGGGTATGGCGCTATGCATAGGCATACTTGTGGATGATTCTATCGTCGTTTTGGAAAACATTCACCGTTTTTTGGCGCAGGGCAAGAGTGCCGACGTGGCGGCAGAGGAGGGGCGCAACGAAATTGGTATGGCGGCCGTGGCGATGACGCTGTGCGATGTGGTCGTTTTTTTGCCCATTGCTTTTATGCAGAGCGCGACAGGCCAGTTCTTTAAGCAGTTTGGCATGACGATTGTTTTTGCTACGCTGATGTCGCTTTTAGTGTCCTTCACGCTCACGCCTATGCTGGCTTCACGCTTTTATGCCAAGGGCTTGCCTGAAGCCAAGGGACGCTTGTGGAGCAGCCTGGATGCCTGGGAGCAGAAGGCTGTCGCCCGCTACGAAGGGCTGCTGGTGCAGTGCCTGGACAGGCCCAAGCGTCTGCTGGCAGGCGTGGCTGTGGTCTTTGCGGCGGCGGTGCTGCTGGTGCCTCTTGGTATAGTGGGTTCGGAGTACATGCCCCGCACCGACGAAAGCGCCATCCAAGTAAATTTAGAGCTACCGACAGGCTATAATGCTGACCGGACGAACGCTGCCTTGCTGCAGTTTGAGGATTATCTGCAAACGCTGCCTGAGGTGGAGCATTTTCTGTCTAATGTCACAACCACGCAGAGCATGGGCAAAATTACTGTCAGTCTGTGCAATAAAAACGACCGCGACTGGGATGTGTGGCAGGTGGCAGGCGATATCCGCAGCTTTGCACGCAAAAATCTGCCTGATGTTAAAATCCGCGTCAATGAAATTCAGTCCTCTGTT
This sequence comes from Ruminococcus intestinalis, assembly GCA_963657675.1. Lineage (GTDB taxonomy): Bacteria > Bacillota > Negativicutes > Acidaminococcales > Acidaminococcaceae > Phascolarctobacterium_A. Next base: position 1,831 of record CAVKMV010000052.1, on the reverse strand, counting down.
ACCGGTGTATCCGGTGGTAGGCAGCTGGTGCGCTCACCTGTACAGGTGGAGCTCAAGGGCAGTGACATGGAGCAGCTGCTGGCAGAAAGTGCCAAGGTGGAGCAAATCTTTGCCGGCACCAAGGGCTTGAAGGATATCAAAAATTCCTATGTCAAGGGTATGCCGGAGCTGAAGGTGACGGTGGACCGTGACAAGTTGAGATATTATAACACCAGCGTCAATGAAATCGCCCAATCCTTTAATGCGGCGATTGGCGGACGCAGTGCCGGCGTGCTGGCCAACGATGCAGCCAACCGCGGCAATGACACCGACATCAACGTGCGCTTTGCCGGTGCGACAGGCTATGATGTGGACGAGGTGCGCGCAATTCCTGTGCACACAGCCCACGGCAGCGTCTTTTTGGGCGATGTGGCTGATGTGGAGGAGGGGGTAGGACCTATCACCATCCGCCGTGTCAACAAGGAGCGCATTATCAACATTCAGGCCAATTTGACGGACAGGCCGCTGAGCGAGGTTATTAATGAAATAAAGGACAAGCTGGACAACGCCGGCCTTAAGAGCAGCTATGAATTTTCCGGCCAGGCAACCAGCATGAACGATTCCTTTGCCGAAATGGCGATGGTCCTTTCGCTGTCGCTGCTTTTGATATATCTGCTTTTGGCGGTGCTGTATGAGTCGGTGTTTACGCCTTTTATCAGAATGTTTTCGCTGCCGTTGGGGTTGATTGGTGCGATTTTTGTTTTGCTTTTGACGCATAATACGATTAATTTGTATTCCTTGATTGGCATTTTGGTTATGGATGGCCTGGTTGCCAAAAATGGCACATTGCTGTTGGATTACACGCTTACCTTGATGCATGAGGGTGCTTCGGCACGGGCTGCCGTGATAGAGGCAGGCAAAACACGCCTGCGACCAATCTTTATGACTGCTATTACCATGGTTGTGGGCATGCTGCCCACGGCGCTGGCGATGAGCGCTGGCAGTGAGACACGCGTAAGCATGGCGTGGGTTATCATCGGCGGTATGATTACGTCAACAGTGTTCACCCTGCTGATAATTCCCATCCTGTTTTTGTGGCTGCAGAGCAAATTTCCTGATAGGGTCTGAAGTAACAATAGACGGAGTTGTAGTGTGAAGAATTGAATATAGGAGTATGGTTGATAGACTGAGTAGTTTGCGGCTATGCAAGAATGGGCAGACGAAAGGGATGTTGATAAATTTTTTGAGGAGTGTGAGTAAATTATGAAGAATTCTACCAAGGGCATGCTTATGACAGCCTTGATCACAGGCACTGTACTGTGGGGGGGCGCAAGTGTATTCGCTGAAGAGCTGGATGAGTATTCTCTGGATCAGGTGATCGTTACTGCTACGAGAACGGAAAAGAGAGATGTTGATGTTCCTGCCAGCACTGAAATTTTAACACATGAGCAAATAGCAGCTTCTGGTGCTACTAATGTAATGGAAGCCTTATCTAAGGTAAATGGAATAGAATTAAAGAGCTTCTTCCCTGGTGGTGCTGCCATGACTACCATGATACCGGAAATCAATATCCGTGGTTTTGGTAACGGTACATTGGTTTTGGTCAATGGCAATCCAATAAATTTAAATCAAAAATATGTGCTTGATGCAATTCCTACTGAATCTATTGAAAAGATTGAAATCGTCAAGGGTGGCGGTTCTGTTATGTATGGCTCAGAAGGTGTTGGTGGTGTTGTTAATATTATTACTAAAAAAACTGGTAGTAACAGTATAACGGTAGGCATCGGTAATTATCATCAGCGCAAGTATAATATTGGCGTGGGTAACGAGAAGTTTAAGGTAAACTATGATT
>CAVKMV010000051.1:1871-14100 GCA_963657675.1 Ruminococcus intestinalis | reverse complement strand
CCGAAGGTGCTGTCGCCATAGCCTTCGATTACGCCGGCAGCAGCCAGCTTGTTGATGCTGTCATAAGCCCAGTGGCCGGCGGGAACGTCACTGAACGGATTTGCAGCATAGGCAGAAGCGGTTACGCCAAGTGCCATAGCCATTGCGAGTACTAAAGATTTTTTCATTTTGTTTTCCTCCTCAGGAAATGGTAGTCTTATCAACTACCGCATTTTATTTTTACAAACCACCTGCAGGAGACACCAGCAAATTCCGCTCAAGAGTTGCCTTGTTTCCTCTGTCATCCTTTGCTCTTGCCGCCATTTTGATGATTTATAAAGCATTATCATTGATAAAAGCATTCCTCAGTGCTATCATCAACACCACAAGTATACCATACTTATAAACGTAATTCAAGTATTTGCCAACCAAAGTATACACTATTCACAACAACTGGTCTTGATAATAGATTTTTTCAGAACACACGAAAAGAGCCGCCACACTCTTGCGTGCAGCGGCTCTGATAGCCAAATATTTTACTTAGCAATTATTTGAACAGGCTCAGCAGTACGCCGCCATTTGCAGCCAGTACGGGTGCAAATACCAGGGATACGATGGTCATCAGCTTGATCAAAATGTTCATAGCAGGTCCGGAGGTATCCTTGAACGGATCGCCTACGGTATCGCCTACAACGGTTGCGTCATGCACAGGAGTGTGCTTGCGGCCGCTTGCTTCTACAAACTTCTTGGCATTATCCCAGGCACCGCCTGCGTTTGCCATCAAAATAGCAACCAGTACGCCGGAAGCCAGGGAGCCGCCAATCAGGCCGCCCAGTGCTTCGGTACCAAACAGGAAGCCAACCAACAGCGGAGCAACGATAGCGATGACGCCAGGCATAATCATCTCGTGCAGGGCAGCTGCAGTAGAGATGTCTACGCATTTTTGGTAATCAGCCTTAGCCTTGCCCTCAAGCAGGCCGGGGATTTCGTGGAACTGACGGCGAACCTCTTCGATCATCTCGTAAGCAGCCTTACCAACAGATTCCATAGTCATAGCACCGAATACGAACGGCAGGGTTGCACCAACAAACAGGCCGATCAGGGTTACAGGGTTCAGCAGGTCAATAGCCTTCAGGCCGACAGTGTGTGCATAAGCAGAGAACAGTGCCAGCGCGGTGAGGGCAGCAGAACCGATAGCGAAGCCCTTGCCGATAGCGGCAGTGGTGTTGCCAACGGAGTCCAAGGTATCGGTGATTTCACGTACTTCAGGAGGCAGCTCGGACATTTCTGCGATACCGCCGGCGTTATCAGCGATAGGACCGTAAGCATCAACAGCAACGGTCAGACCGGTGGTGGACAGCATGCCGACAGCAGCCAGGGAAATACCAAACAGACCCATGTTAGCGTCCTTAGAGCCGCCCATGGTGAAGAAGGCCAGGATTACACCGATGCAGATGAAGATCATCGGCAGGAAGGTGGAATACATGCCAACAGCCAGACCGGAAATGATGGTGGTTGCCGGGCCGGTTTCAGATTGAGCTGCAATCTTCTTAACAGAAGCATAGTCAGCAGAGGTGTAAATTTCGGTGATTTTGCCGATCAACAAGCCAACAATCAGGCCGGAGGCAATAGCTACGAAGGCAGCAGTGTTGCCAAAGATAGAGGTGGACAGGTAATAAGCAGCAGCAATTACGATAACGCCGCCAACATAGGTGCCGTGGTTCAGGGCAGCCTGCGGGTTGGTGGATTTGCTGCTACGTGCATAGGCAACACCAATCAGGGAAGCGATGATGCCTGCAAAGGCCAGCTCGAAGACGAACATAACGCCCTCGCCGCCAGGATAAGCAACAGCACCCAGGGTGATAGCAGAGATGATTGCGCCAACATAGGATTCAAAAAGGTCAGCGCCCATGCCTGCAACGTCGCCTACGTTATCGCCTACGTTATCAGCGATGGTAGCCGGGTTACGCGGGTCATCCTCAGGCAGACCTTCCTCAACCTTACCAACGAGGTCAGCGCCAACGTCAGCAGCCTTGGTATAGATACCGCCGCCAACACGGGCAAACAAAGCGATGGAGCTTGCGCCCAGGCCGAAGCCGGTAACAATATCAATGTTTTGGAAAATCATGTAAGCAGCAGCAACGCCGACAATGCCCAGGCCAACTACGCCAAGGCCCATAACAGCACCACCGGAGAAGGCAATTTTCAAAGCCTCCGGCATGCCGCCATGCTGTGCGGCAGCAGCAGTACGGACGTTAGCCTTGGTAGCAACGGTCATACCGATGTAACCTGCCAGTACGGAGAAGATAGCACCGCAAACGAAGCATACAGCAGTAAGCGGAGACAAGAACATAGAAATTACAATTGCGACTACGACTACAAACGCTGCCAGAGCTTTGTATTCGCGGAACAGGAACGCCATAGCGCCCTCATGGATGTAACCGGCGATTTCCTGCATACGTGCATTACCAGCAGGAGCCTTGCCGATTGCGCTGCTGAGCATCAAAGCAACTGCGAGTGCGATGATACCAACAACGATAGAGATCATTAAATAACTCAAGACCCTAACCCCTTTCTTCTTATAAAAAAATTTAAAACTTAAAGAGTGCTGTTACACTCCTTGTAACATGATGAACTAAGCATTGATTTTGGCCAGAGCCAGCGTAATCACTGCAAAGGCCGCACCCAACCAGACAGTTGCCTTGGCCATTACTGTGTCCAAATCATTGCCCTTGCCAAAAAAAGCGCCGTCACTGCCGCCGAAAGTACTGCCCATACCGCCGCCTTTGCCGGACTGCAGCAGAACTGCGCCAATGAGAGCTATGCAAACGATAACTTCTAGAACCATCAAGACAGTTTCAATCACAAAGCTTACCTCCTCACATTTTTGTACCATAGTATTCTACCATAAAATGTGCTATAAAGCTAGTGTTTTTTTGCTGCCAACGGCTTAACTGCGCAACTTTTACGGTTCAAAAACACGCAAAACAAAAACCCCGGAGGCTCCCCGGGGTTTTGCTTTGCGGCACGAACCGCTATGCTTTTATTATGACAGCTAGAGAAAAATGTCAGCCTTATTTAAGGTTATAGAAAACCTTTTTGCCGTTATACTTGGCAGCCCTGCCCAAATCCTCTTCAATGCGCAGCAGCTGGTTGTATTTGGCAACGCGGTCAGTGCGTGCCGGTGCGCCGGTTTTAATCTGACCTGCGTTCACTGCCACGGCAATGTCAGCTAAGGTAGTGTCCTCGGTTTCGCCGCTGCGGTGCGAAATGATGCAGGTATAGCCTGCACGCTTGGCAGTTTCGATAGCGTTAAAGGTTTCGGTGAGCGTACCGATTTGGTTAACCTTAATCAGGATAGCATTGGCAACGCCCTTTTCGATGCCCTGCACCAGGCGCTCCTCGTTGGTGACAAACAGGTCATCGCCCACAAGCTGCACCTTTTTGCCCAGCTTTTTGGTGAGCTTCTTCCAGCCGTCCCAGTCGTCCTCGGCCATGCCGTCCTCGATGGAGATGATGGGATACCTTGCGCACAAATCTGCCAGATATTCCACCATTTCGTCGCTGGTCTTTTCTACGCCCTCGCCTGTCATCTTATACAGGCCGTCCTCGTAAAATTCGCTGGAGGCAACGTCCATTGCCAGCACAATATCCTTGCCGGGCTTATAGCCTGCCTTGGTTACGGCCTCAAGAATAACCTCGATGGCATCAGCGTTGCAGGCAAGGTTGGGGGCGAAGCCGCCCTCGTCGCCCAGCGCGGTGCTCAGACCCTTTGACTTCAGCAATGCCTTCAGATTATGATAAATTTCGGCGTTCATGCGCAGTGCCTCGCTAAAGGACTTGGCACCAATAGGCATAATCATGAACTCCTGGATATCTACATTATTATCTGCGTGCTGGCCGCCGTTTAAGATATTCATCATCGGCACAGGCAGCTCCTTGGCAGCCACGCCACCCAAATACAGATACAGCGGCAGACCTACAGAAACAGCAGCAGCCTTGGCCACAGCCATAGACACGCCCAAAATAGCGTTAGCGCCCAGGCGGCCCTTGTTCGGCGTGCCATCCAGGCGCACCAAAAGCTCGTCAATTTCGGTCTGACGGGTTGCATCCAAGCCGATAATGGCCTCGGCGATAATATCGTTAACGTTATCAACAGCCTTGGTCACGCCCTTGCCCAGGTAACGCTCCTTGTCGCCGTCACGCAGCTCCACAGCCTCGTGTACGCCGGTAGAAGCACCGGAGGGAACAGCGGCGCGTCCCATAGAGCCATCCTCCAGGCACACCTCCACCTCTACAGTGGGGTTGCCACGGGAATCCAAAATCTCACGTGCATAAACTTCAGTAATCATCGACATTTTTCTATCACCTCGTTTAAAGCTAAAACAATTAATCTATCAGGCTTTTGCCTGTCATAGCCTTTGGCTGCTCCAGCTGCAAAAGCTGCAGCAGCGTCGGCGCGATGTCGGCCAAAATGCCGCTATGCAGGCTGCGCTTTTTCCTGCTCACCAAAATAAACGGCACAGGGTTTGTGGTGTGCGCCGTGTTAGGCGATCCGTCAGCCTCGGTCATTTTTTCCAAATTGCCGTGGTCAGCAGTAATGCACACGCTGCCATCCAGCGCCAGCACCCTGCGCACAATGCGGCCGGCGCAGTCATCCACCTTTTCCATAGCGGCAATGGCGGCGGGCAGCACGCCCGTGTGCCCTACCATGTCCGGGTTAGCGAAGTTGAGGATGATGACGTCAAATTTGTCCTTATCCAGCTCCGCCAAAAGTGCCTGCGTAACCTCCTCTGCACTCATTTCTGGCTGCAGGTCGTAGGTCGCTACCTTCGGCGAAGGAATCAATATGCGCTCCTCACCTACGTTGGGGGCTTCTACGCCACCGTTAAAGAAGAAGGTAACATGGGCGTATTTCTCGGTCTCCGCAATGCGCAGCTGCAAAAGGCCATGCTTTGCCAGCACCTCGCCCAGGGTATCGCTAATCTCCTCCGGGGCAAAGGCTACAGGCGCGTCAATCGTAGCATCATACTGCGTCATGCACACGTAGTTGACAGGCCTTGCAGCAGCAGGACGGTCGAAATAGTTGAAAGCCTCGTCGTGCAGCGCCCGCGTAAGCTCGCGCGCCCTGTCCGGACGGAAGTTGAAGAAGATGACGCCATCGCCTGCCTTGACCGCTCCAGGCACTCCTGCTATAGCAAAGGGCTCCACAAACTCATCCGTTACGCCTGCCGCGTACGCTGCTTCTACCCCCGCAGCGGCGCTGACTGCTGTCTTAGCAGCCCTGCCCACGATGGCGTTATAGGCACGCTCCACCCGCTCCCAACGCTTGTCGCGGTCCATGGCGTAATAACGGCCGCTGACGGTAGCAAGCTGACCCACGCCAATTTGCTGCATCGCAGCCTCCAGCCGGGATATATAGGTGAGCGCCGTCTTAGGTCCCACGTCACGGCCGTCCAGGAAGGCATGCACGTAAACCTGCTGCAGCCCCTTTGCCTTAGCCATGCGCAGCAAAGCAATAAGATGCTCAATGTGGCTGTGCACGCCGCCGTCAGACAATAGTCCCAACAAGTGCAGCGCCTTGCCTGCTGCCAGCGTCTGGTCCATAACCTGCACCAGCACGGGGTTTTGCAGCAGCTCGCCGTCCTCCACCGCCTTATCAATACGCGTAAGGCTTTGGTAAATGATGCGGCCGGCACCAATGTTCAAATGGCCAACCTCCGAATTACCAATCTGCCCCGCAGGCAGGCCGACGCTGCGGCCGCTGGCCTGCAAGGTAGTGTGAGGATAGCTGGCAAAAAATTCATCAAGATTGGGGGTGTTGGCCATGGCGGCAGCGTTAGTGCGCACTGCCGGCGCCAGCCCCCAACCGTCTAAAATCATCAATAAAACTGGTTTTTTCATTGTTTTATATATGGCGCTTTATCCGATGTCTCCATCAGAAGGTGCGGACAATCTTAGCAAAGCTATCCGCCTTCAGCGACGCACCGCCAACCAAAACACCGTCAATACCGCTGATGTTGAAATCAGCAGCATTCTTTTCGTTTACACTGCCGCCGTACAAAATACGCACCTTGCGGGCGATTTCCGGCGTAAAGATTTTGCCGATTTTGCTACGGATGAGGGTGCAGACCTCCAGCGCGTCAGCTGCGGTGGCTGCCTTACCGCTGCCAATGGCCCAAATAGGCTCATAGGCGACAACCAGGCTTTCGGCCTGCTCGGCGGTGATTACACGCAGCGCGCTCTTGAGCTGCATGTTGATTTTGCGCGCGGTCTTGCCCGATTCACGCTCGGCGAGGTCCTCGCCCACGCACAGCAGTGGCTTGAGGCCGTTGCGATAAGCAGCGACGATCTTGCTGGCGACAATTTTTTCGTTCTCACCAAAGATGGTGCGGCGCTCGCTGTGACCAACGAGGACGTATTCCGCACAGATATCGGCAATCATGGCACCGCTGATAGCACCGGTGAAGGCACCCTTGTCCTCCCAGTGCAAATCCTGCGCGCCATAGCCGACGTGCTTGCCGTCAATGGCGTCAGCAACAGTTTCCAGGGCGGTGAACGGCGGGAAGATAACAACCTCGTTGAGCGTGCCGTTGGTTTCCATAACGATGTCCTCGGCCAGCTCTACAGCCTCGCTCACGGTCTTGTGCATCTTCCAGTTGCCGGCGATCATCTTGCGGCGCAGGTCGTCTAGTGCGGCAACGCCCGGCAGCACCTTGCCCTCCAGGTATTCCAGCGACGCACCGCCGCCGGTGGAAATATGGCTGATGCGTTTGGCCAGGCCCAGCTTTTCAATAGCAGCAACGCTGTCGCCGCCGCCAACGATGCTGACAGCACGGCTTTTTGCTACAGCCTTGGCCACAGCCTCCGTGCCCTTGCAGAAGGCATCCATCTCGAACACTCCCATAGGACCGTTCCAGACAATCATCTTGGCGTCAGCCAGAGCTTCGGCGTAGGCCTTGCTGGTGGCTTCGCCAATATCCAGCGCCATATATTCCTGGTTCAGATGCTTTACATCCTCCGTCACATGGGCAGCGTCAGCAGCAAAGCTGTCGGCCATCACCAAATCTGTAGGCAAAAGCAGCTTAACCTTGTTCTTTTTCGCCTTAGCCAGCAGCTCGCGCGCCAGCTCCAGCTTGTCCTCCTCCACCAGGGATTTGCCCATAGCGCAGCCCTGGGCGGCCAAAAAGGTGTTGGCCATACCGCCACCGATAAGCAGGGTGTCAACCTTATCCAAAAGGTTGTTGATAACGCCAATCTTGTCGCTGACCTTGGCACCGCCGATGATGGCAGCAAAGGGATGCAGCGGATTGGTCACAGCACGGCCCACGTACTCAATCTCTTTTTCCAGAAGCAAGCCTGCAGCAGCAGGCAGAAAATGCGTTACGCCCTCTACAGAGGCGTGCGCGCGGTGCGAAACGCCAAAGCCGTCGTTCACATACAAATCTGCCAAAGAAGCCAGCTTTTCGGCAAAATCCATGTCGTTCTTTTCTTCTTCCTTATGAAAGCGCAAGTTTTCCAATACCAGGATGTGCCCGCTCTTGAGCTTGGCGGCAGCAGCCTGGGCAGCCTCGCCCACGCAGTCGGCAGCAAAAAGAATTTTTTTACCCAGCAGCTTGCCCAAATGCTTGGCCACGGGTGCCAGCGACAGCGCCGGCTTTACCTCTCCCTTAGGGCGTCCCAGGTGCGCCATCAAAATGACAGCAGCCTTGTGCTCCAGTAAATACTGGATGGTGGGCAGGGATGCAACTATGCGGGTGTCATCGGTAATTTCGCCCTTATCGTTTAGCGGAACATTAAAATCTACACGCACCAGCACCTTTTTGCCAGCAACGTCCAAATCACGTACAGTCTTTTTATCCACGAATACTTATCTCCTTTAATTACAGGCCTTTTTTGCCAATATAAGCAGCCAGGTCCACTACGCGGTTAGAATAACCCCATTCATTGTCATACCAGCTGACAACCTTAGCCATACGCGGGCCAACCATCATGGTGGACAGACCGTCGATGATGGAGCTCAGTGGGCAGCCGTTGTAATCGCGGGATACCAGCGGTTCGTCGCTGTAGCCCATAATGCCCTTCAGCTCACCCTCAGCAGCCTCTTTCAGCACGGCGTTGATTTCTTCAGCAGTGGTGTCGGTCTTCAGCAGCACGGTCAGGTCGGTGATGGATACGTTAGGAGTGGGCACGCGCATAGCAAAGCCGTTCAGCTTACCCTTCAGCTCGGGCAGCACCAGGGCAACAGCCTTAGCAGCACCGGTGGTGGTGGGAATGATGGAGCAGGCTGCAGCACGCGCACGGCGCAGATCCTTATGCGGCAGATCCAGAATACGCTGGTCGTTGGTGTAGGAATGCACAGTGGTCATCAGGCCGCTTTCAATGCCAAACTTGTTCAGCAGCACCTTGGTGAAGGGTGCCAGGCAGTTGGTGGTGCAGGAAGCGTTAGAAATGATGTTGTGCTTTGCAGGGTCATATTTTTCTTCGTTAACGCCCATAACGATGGTGATGTCCTCACCCTTCGCCGGAGCAGAGATGATAACCTTTTTGGCACCGCCCTGCAGATGGGCAGCAGCCTTGGTGCCTTCGGTGAAGCGGCCGGTGGATTCTACAACGATTTCGGCACCAGCTTCGCCCCAGGGGATTTTGGCAGGATCAGGGTTAGCAAAAACCTGTACCTTCTTGCCGTCTACAACGATGTAATTATCTTCAATTTTAATGTCATGGTTAAAGGTGCCATGCACAGAGTCATATTTCAAAAGATGAGCCAGAGTCTGGATATCTCCCAGGTCGTTTACAGCAACAACCTCTACCTCGGGATTGGTAAAAGCAACACGGAAAACCTCACGGCCGATGCGGCCAAAACCATTAATACCTACTTTTGTCATGATAACTGCCTCCTTAAAATTATAAGAGAATCTAAAAATGCACTTGCGTGCTAAATAACTGCTTCTTGATCCGCCATGCGCAAAATTTCGTGCGCCGCCGCCTCGTCCGTCACCAAAATATCCTGACGCGACGCGCGGATGACGGATAAAATCGCCGCTGCCTTGGACTTGCCGCCGGCAATGCCGATGATGGTGCCGATGTGCTGCAAATCCTGCAGCATCAGGCCGGCGTTATTGGTCATATAAACCTGCCTGCCATCTAAGGCGCAATACTGACCAAAGGCCTCGCCCACCGCGCCATCCTGCTCCAGCTTGTCAATAATGCTGCTGCTGAGACGTCTGTGTCGCGCCATAACGCTGGCACGACCCACACCATGCACCAGGATGTCTGCCTGCTTGATGATGTCCACGACGGCACGCACGCCAATATCCTCCTTGAGGATGCTGTTTAATATGTCCTCGCTGACGCTGTCCGGGACGTACAGCTGACGGTAGGACGCACCCAGCTTTTGCGCCAGCACCGTAGCGATGGTGTTGGCCTGCAGCTCCACGTTGTCACCCAGGCCGCCGCGCGCAGGCACCACCACCGTATCAGGCTGCGAGCCTGTGATGTTGGCCGCCATGGCCGCCATAGTAGTGCCACCGCTGACTGCCACGATGTGACGTTTGCCATCACTCAAAAGCTTGCTCAAAATGTGCGCCGCCGTGCGGCCGATTTCGCGCTTGACGACGTCCTCCTGGTCCGAATCGCCTGGCAGGATAACCACCCTGCCAATCTTCAGCGTATTGCTGAGCGCCTTTTCCAAAAAGGAGATATCCTGCAGCTTGCGCACGTAATCGGCAAGCTCCTTGAGGATATCTGCTCCCTCGTCAGTAACGCTCATGCCGCTGGGAGAAAAATCCAGCAGACCGCTTTTCTTGAGAAAATCGACCTGGGCACGCAGCACCCTTTCGCTCAGCCCCAGCCTTGCAGCCAGAGCGCGCCTGCCAATGGGGTGTTCATGGCTCACCTGCCGCAAAATCTGGTAACGCTGCACTAAAAGGTCTGTCAGCTCGGGGACGATTTTCTTTTGTAAATTAATAATACTATCCATTCTCATTCCTCGACACAATTTGTCCCTCGTGGTACTTTTTGTGTCCCACGGACTAAATGCAAACGGTCTTTAACACATCCGTTTAGACATATTGTAGCATACTCTAATACAGAAATAAAGTGCATTATATTAAATTCAGGAAAAATTTTTCTGAAACGGACTTCGCGGTTAGCTGCGGCTAATTTAGGCTTAGAATCATCTAAAGTAGTAAAACTTCGGTGAAAATAGCATCGCGATGTTGTTTTCACCGAGGTTTTTTGGCTATAGATGCTAACACTTTTTAAGCATATTTTCACCTCTCAGTATCACTATGCGATACTAAGAGGTGAAAATCAATATAAGCTTTGTTGTTTACAAATACAGCTGCACTTTCAGCGCACACAAAAGGCCTGTCTGCTGACAATACCAGCAGGCAGGCCTTCTTCCTTTATCTGTTATTCACCATCTCAGGATACATATCATGCATAAACAGGCGCTTTTTTGCTGCCTGCTCCCATTCCGTCCCCGGCTTGCCGTAATTGGCAAAGGGATCAATGGACAGGCCGCCGCGGGGCAAGAACTTGCCCCACACCTCGATATACTTGGGCTGCAGCAGCTTCACCAAATCCTTCATGATGATATTCACGCAGTCCTCATGAAAATCGCCATGATTGCGGAAGCTGAACAAATACAGCTTCAGCGATTTGCTTTCCACCAGACGTGCATCCGGCACGTAGGAAATATAAATCGTCGCAAAGTCAGGCTGTCCCGTCATCGGGCACAGGCTGGTGAACTCCGGGCAGTTGAACTTTACCCAATAATCGTTTTCGGGATGCTTATTGGGAAACGATTCCAAAACCTCCGGCGCGTAATCACTTTTATAGCTTGTTTTGCTGCCCAAAAGGCTGACGCCCTGCAGCTCCTGCTTGCTTCTACCGCTTGTCATCTATCCTTACCTCCTGCAAACGACATTTTACCAACGCCAACCCTTTCCAGGGCAGTAACCAGCATCACACTGGCAAGACCGCAAATGCACTGCCCAACCAGCAGGCTGCTTGCCAAAAGCAGGTAGGGTATATCCAAAAGCGCACTGAGCCACACAGGCACGCCCAAACCGGGCACAAAGGTGACTGCTGCCCAGATAATCCAGTTGCCGCAACCGCGTTTTTTGGCCAAAACAATCACGCCCGTAGTCACAACGCCCACAATAAAGCCGCCGATGATGTCAGGCAGTCCCAAGCCGCCCATCACCGTGTTGCTGATGACATTGGCCAGGCCAAAGGGCACGATTAAAAACGGGAACAGGGCGCTCAGGCCATAAAGCGCGGTGGCAATGCGCACCTGGTACTGACCGAAGGCAAAGCTTTGCGTTGCCACCATCACGACGATATATAAGGCTATACACAGGGCAGAAAATACCAGTCTTTGGTTATCTATATGCTTATTCATCACTTACATCTCCTTTACAAAGCGGGTCGGTTGTGCCATTGGCTGCAAAGGCTGCTTCCCTGTCAATGCAGGTGCCGCATTGGTGGCAGGGCTTGGCACCGCCGTCGTAGCAGCTCCAGGTGAGCTCGTAGGGCACGCACAGGCGCAGACCCTCGGCCACGATATCCTTTTTCGTCTTATCCACAAAGGGTGCCACCAGGCGCAGCTTTTTGCCGCTGCCCAGGTAAACCGCCAGGTTCATGGCCTCGTTAAATTCGTGGCTGCAGTCAGGATAGGCGTTGCCTGCGGCGTCGTCGGCATGCGGACCGTAATAAATCACATCGCAGTCATATTGCAGTGCGATGCTGGCCGCAGCGGATAAAAACAGGCCGTTGCGGAAGGGAACGTAGGTGGTCACAGGCTCGCCGCCACGCTTTTTCAGCTGCTCTGCGTATGCCTCATGCGGCACCGCCTCCGTCGACTGCGCCAGCAGCGAGCAGTTGCTGTGCGCGAATATCGGCGCTAGGTCCATGCGCAGCAGCGGCACATTGTAAAAGGCTGCTACAGCCTGCGCTGCCTGCAGCTCACGCTCGTGCTTCTGGCCATAGGCCAGCGAAAGCGCCACCACGTTGTCACTAAATTTTTCCTTGGCCAGGGCCAGGCAGGTGCTGCTGTCCACACCGCCGCTCAATAATACTAATGCTTTCATTTATACCTCCCGGATAGGGGCGTTATACGAAAAAAGGATTTCGCCCGCTACAGACGAAATCCTCACATTCAAATAAAAATACCAGCTGGCGCCGGTACCTCGCCCGTAGTTTTGTTTATAGACAGGATGGTTACGAACTGTCTGTTATTTGA
>CAVKMV010000051.1:0-1861 GCA_963657675.1 Ruminococcus intestinalis | reverse complement strand
GCAAAATTGGCCTGACCTTTGAAGAAAAGGCCTTTTATGACATCCTGTTATCCCTGCGCGACCGGTATAATTTTGTTTATGGCGAGGATAAGCAGATTGACGGCGTAGTCGTAAACGATAAATGCCGGGCACTGGCCAAGAAGGTGAAGGAAATTATAGACACACAATCCTCCTTCTCGGATTGGCTCAACAACCAGAATGTGCGCAACAAGCTGAGGCTGGATATCAAAATCTGCCTTATAAAGAACGGTTACCCGCCACAGTACAGTCCGGAGGTGTTCAGCAAGGTTATGGAGCAGGTAGAAAATTTTGAAGAGAATGCGGATATGCCTGCTGCCAACACCTACACATTTACGCAACCACAAATTACGTATCTGGCCGCAGAGGACCCACCAACATATAAATAGCAGCAGGCAGGACAAGCAAAAGGACCGCAGTGAGCTTTTTACTCACTGCGGTCCTTTATCGCTCAGGGCACAACAGCCTATAAAATTTTATAAAATTTAGCAAGCAAGCTTACACGATGGCCTTGTCAGGCTTTACAAACAACCAGGCAATAGCACCGCAAACGCCGGTTACAGCAGTTGCTGCCAGCGCTGCCTGCCAGCCGTAGTTAGTAGCAAACCAGGCAGTAACGGTAGGAGCGAGCACGCCGCCGATGTTACCCCAGAAGTTCATCCAGCCGGATACAGAGCCGGCGAATTTGCCGCCCATGGTGATAACGCTAGACCAGGATGCGCTCATCGTCAGACCCAGGGAGCCCAGGGATACGGACAGCCAAAACACGTTCATCATAGCGTCAGCAGTGCGGGTAGAAACGTACAGGGCAGCAGCGCACAGAATAATGCCTGCTGCACCAGTAACGGTCTTTACAGCGTTCTGCGACATGCCGCTGCGCAGCAGCTTGTCAGAAAAATGACCGCACAGCGTTACAACGGCCATCAGCGAAATCCAGGGAGCAGCAGCCCAAATGCCCATCTTCGCGAGGGAGAATTTGTGTACCTCCATCAGGTACATAGGCAGCCAGGCCAGGAAAACGTACATGATGTAGTCAGTAATCAAAAATTGAATGCCCAAAGCCCAAAATTGGGAGGAACGCAGCAATCGGCCCCAGGGAGCAATCTGCTTTTCGCCGGTTGCTTCTACACGATCCTCGTTAATGAAGGCCAGCTCGGCCTCGTTAACATAGGGGCTGTCCTTGGGATCATCAGCCACAAATTTGTGCCAGGCCCAGGCGAGCAGCAAACCGACAACGCCAAAGCTCAGGAAAACGTGGTGCCAGCCAAAGGTGGTCATCAGCCAGACTACGATAGCAGGGCCGACAACGGGTCCAAAAAAGCAGCCGTTGAGGATGAAGGAACTGGCCTTGCCCTTTTCGTCCTTGTTAAACCATTTGTGCTCTGCCATAGCGAAAGCAGGATAAATAGGCGCTTCGCCCAGGCCAAACATCAAACGGACAATAGCAAAGGTGTACTTGCCGCTGGCGATAGCGGTCAAGGCAGTGAACACCGACCACCAGGCGCAGGCAATGGAGCCGGTGAAGCGGTGGCCAAACTTTTCGGCGAACATACCGCCAGGAACCTGCATCAGCGCGTAGCCGGCAAAGAAGAAGGATTGGATAAGACCCATATCAATTTTGGTAAAGCCAAATTCCTTCATGATAACTGGAGTTGCAACAGAAAGGTTTACGCGGTCCATATAAGACACAAAACTGATGGCAAAAATCAGCCACGCAACCTTCCAACGGAAGTTTGTCATTTTCATTGTTAAATTCTTTCCCTTCTAAATAAAAATATAAGTACGTCTATTCCTTTTCTTCTATACTTCTATGCTTCATTCTGCGGAACAGATAGGATATATG
>CAVKMV010000050.1:0-14747 GCA_963657675.1 Ruminococcus intestinalis | reverse complement strand
AGCGAAACGCGGCAGATTTACAGTCTGCTCCCTTTAACCACTCGGGAACCCATCCATTTTGCGACAAAAAGAATTATACAGGATTATCGTGCTTTTGTCAACAGCTTTGCAAAAAAATATTGATTTTATTTTTTCTGCAGCAGCGCCAGCCCGCGTTCAAACTTGCTGCGGTCCTCCGTGCGCAGGCTCACCTGCCCTGCCACAAGCTCCTTATACGCCAGCAGGTCGCAGGTTTCACCCTCCAACAGCTCCAGCTCCACCTCGTCGATGCTGTCTGTAGCAGCGCCTGCGACAATCTCTCCCTTGTCTATGGCCATTTCTATAACAGCGCTTTTGTACTGCAAAATATAGGTGATGCGTTTGACGCGCACCGTAAACAGTGCCTGCACCCCCTGCGGCGCCAGAGCGCGCAGCTCATAGCCCAGTCCCAGGGCAGCAAAGCCATCCAGCACCGGCTCCGACCCGGCTATGGGCAGATTAAGCTCCAGACGCTCGCTCAGGCCGCCGCTGCTTTTCGTAGCTGCCTTAACCGTTGCCTCAAAGCTGCCGTCGCCCTTGTCACGCACGCGGTAGACAATGCCATGCGCTGCCAGCGCCATGTCCTGCGTGTCATAATAGGTGCTCACAAGCTGGCGCTCCCTGCGGCTGCCGGGACGCACCGCCTGCGTAAAAGCATCCAGCTGCAAAAGCCTTGCCAGCTCTGCCGGCTGCAGCAAAAGCTTTAATTCAATCTCCGTATTCTTACTCATCGCCATCACTATCCTTTGTAAAGATTTTTAGACCACCGCCATTAGCGCGCCGCCACCACAGCAGGGGCAGGCCAAAGGCCAGCAGCGTCACGCCCACCGCCGCATAAAAGCGTGCCGTGCCAAAGGCATCGGCCAAAAAATTATAGGCCACAGCACCGGGAAGCATGCCCAAAAGCGTGGCTGCTGCATAAATTTTATAGGGCAGATGCACGCTGCCTGCGATAATGCTCACGGGGTCATACGGGAAAATGGGCACCGTGCGCAAAACTATCATCTTCCTAAAGCTGCCGTTATCCAAAAGATATGCCGTCAGCCGCGCGCCAAAGCTGCCGCCAAAGTTGCGCAAAAGCCAGCTGCCGCCGCCAAAGCGTCCCAAAAAATAGCAGAAGCTGGCGCAGCCAAAGCCACCCGCAAGCAAAAAAACAATGCCCCACCAGGGGCCGAAGAGCACGCCCGCGCTCAGATTCAACAGCAGCGTAGGAAAAAAAAGCAGCGGCCGCAGTGTATACACCGCAATATAAATCACCGGTGCCCACACGCCAAAGCCCGTAACCCAGCGGCGGATATCCTCCGCGCTGTGCGGATGGGGGTTATAGGGCGAGGCATACAGGCCATAAACCACTGCTGCCACAAGCGCCAGGTAGGCAGCCGCACGCAACAGCAAATATAAGCGTTTTTCTTTGAACATATCTGTAACTATACCTCTTTTTCTACCACGTCTAATTATAAGGCCTTTGCTTATCGTCTTGCAAGCATTTCTACAGAGTTTGCAAAATAACTGTGAAGGTCTTGACTTTAACGCCTGCTCATATAATAATTATAGTACTGGAATAATTTATATATCTATTAACGACTGCCGGGAAGGCAGCCATCTTCAAGAAAGTGGTGATACTATGATTTTTAAGTTTGAGGCACAGGCTCCCAAAATTGACGAAAAGGCTTACGCCTTCAATACTGCCACCCTCATTGGCAAGGTAGAGCTCAAGGAATATGCCAGCGCCTGGCCTGGTGTAACCATCCGCGGCGACGTTAACCGCATCGAGGTTGGCCGCTACAGCAACATCCAGGACAACAGCGTGCTGCACGTTGCTGATAAGCACGCCTGCATCGTCGGTGATTATGTAACCGTTGGCCACTGCGCCCTGCTGCATGCCTGCACGGTCGAGGACCACTGCCTCATCGGCATGCACAGCACGGTTTTGGACGGTGCCGTTATCGGTCACGGCTCCATCGTTGCTGCCGGTGCCGTTGTCACCAAGGGCACCATCGTTCCGCCCTATTCCCTGGTTGCCGGCATCCCTGCCAAGGTCATCAAAAAGCTGGACGAAAAGGGTGTGGACGCTATCCATGCGCAGGCCCTGAAATACAAAACCCTGTGGACCGAACGCTACGGCCTGCTGCCTGACGGCGGCGGCGAACGCTACCACGGCGAGCAAATCGTTTAATTTTTTCCTACAGGCGGCTGCATGTCCCATGCCAGGCGAGATCGCTTGCGGTCAGCCAGGCAGGCCGCCCCATATGTCAGCAAAAAAGCAGCCCGGATTCATTTTGAATACCGGGTTGTTTGTTTATAAACGTCAGCTTTTTGTGATATACTTTTAATAAAAAGAGGATTGTCGCTCAAGATGCTGGACTGGGCTTGAAACTCCAGAACGCGAGGACTTGAACGCGTCCTCTATTTTTTTATGCTCACTTTCGTTAAAAACATTGTGGTTATATATGCTTTCAGACAACAATAAACCCCGCACCTTGCAGTGCGGGGCCCTTGTGCGATTTGTGTTTGTGATTGATTATGAACAGTCTGCGGATTAACGCTTGCTGAACTGGCTAGCCTTACGAGCTTTCTTCAAGCCGTATTTACGACGCTCTTTTTCGCGCGGGTCGCGAGTCAGGAAGCCTGCTTTTTTCAGAGCAGGACGGAACTCAGCGTCAACCTTCAGCAAAGCGCGGGCAATGCCGTGACGGATAGCACCGGCCTGACCGGAGATACCGCCGCCATTTACGTTTACGAGTACATCATATTTGCCTTTGGTCTCGGTTACTTCGAGCGGTTGGTTAACAATCAGCTCTAAGGTTTTCAGACCAAAGTATTTGTTTAATTCACGATCGTTGATTACGATGTTGCCTTCACCCGGAACCAGGCGAACGCGAGCAACGGAAGATTTACGACGACCGGTTGCGTTATAAGTAACTACTGCCATTTATTGTTCCCTCCCGGATGTTATCTAATGTTGAGTTCCATAACTTCAGGCTTTTGGGCAGCATGCGGATGCTCGCTACCTGCATATACATGAAGCTTGGAGAAAATGTTAGCGCCAAGGCTGTTGTGCGGGATCATACCCTTAACAGCGAGCTCTACCATCTTTACAGGGTTCTTCTTCAGCATGTCGCCAGCCTTTACATAGCTGTCGCCACCGAGATAACCGGAATGATGGAAGTAGATTTTCTTGGTCAGTTTTTTGCCGGTCAGAACAACCTTATCTGCATTGATAATGATTACGTGATCACCGGTGTCCATGTGCGGGGTAAAGGTAGGTTTGTGTTTACCGCGCAGGACTTTTGCAACCTCTGCTGCCAGGCGGCCCAGAGTTTTATCAGCTGCGTCAACAACGAACCATTTACGTTCGATGTTGGACGGATTAGCCATAAAAGATTTCATCGCTTGTGTCCCTCCTAGATAAATTCCAAATATACAGTTCGTTGCGATCTTCTCACCATATTTCGGGGCTAGTGAAATCAAGCGGAAAATCACGTAGATATATTATACGCAAATCTACAGTTTAAGTCAAGCAGTTTTTGGCAAAAACGTAATTAATTTTACAATTCAGGGTAGGCGTTATAGCCAACCTGCGCCAGGTACAAGCCCTGCGGCGGTGCCGGTTCGTTCAAAAACTCACAGCGCTGCGCCGCCAGCTCGGCCGCAAAGTCATCTATTGTGCGTTTGGCCAGGCCCACCTGCACCAGCGACCACACCAGATTGCGCACCATGTGATACAAAAAGCCGTCGCCGCTGATGCTAAAGAGCAGCTCCTGCCCCTGCTGCCGCCATTTAGCTGCGTAAATCGTCTTTACAGGCGAGGTATCCACGCTGCCGCTGCTACGGAAGGCACTAAAATCATGCGTCCCCAATAGTAGCGCCGCCGCCGCGTTCATTGCTGCCACATCCGGCTGCTGACGCAGCTGCCAGGCGTACCGCACCATGAAGGGATTAGCGTGCTCATTCACCAGCAGCTTGTAATGATAGGTCTTCCACCTGGCACTGAAGCGTGCATGAAAGCCCTCGGCCGCCTCCTCTGCACTCAGAAGCACTATATCCTTAGGCAGCAGGCTGGCCGCCGCCCGCACCAGATTGGCACAAGGAATGCGTCCCGCCGTCACAAAGGTCACCGTCTGCGCCAGGGCGTGCACCCCCGCATCCGTACGGCCGCTGCCGGCAGTCACCACGCTGCCGCCGCACAGCTTGGCCAGCGCCTCCTCCAGCACTCCCTGCACCGTCTGCGCGTTCTTTTGCTTTTGAAAGCCATGATAGGCGCTGCCATCATAGGCAACTACCAGCTTTATTGTCCGCATATATTACCCCAACGCAGCACCGCCAGGATAACTGCCAGCGCCAGCACCAGTGCCAGCGCCAGATAATCACTTTTGCTATAGGCCAGCTCGTGCATCCGCGTCCTGCCCTCGCCGCCACGGTAGCAGCGCGCCTCCATGGCCACGGCCAGCTCGTCCGCACGGCGGAAGGCGCTGATAAAGAGCGGCACCAAAAGCGGCAGCATGTTCTTCATCCGCTCAAACAGATTGCCGCTGCTGAAATCGGCGCCACGCGCGGTCTGCGCCTTCATAATGCGGTCGGTTTCGTCCAGCAGCGTGGGGATGAAGCGCAGGGCGATGGTCATCATCATCGCCAGCTCGTGCGCCGGCACACCCAATCTCTTGAACGGACGCAGCAGGCTTTCTATGCCGTCGGTCAGCACAATCGGCGAGGTGGTGAAGGTGAGCACGGACGAAAACAGCAGCAGCAGAATCAAGCGCACTGCCATCTTCACACCCATATCGATGCCCTCGGCCGTCACGCTCAAAAACCTCCAGGTAAAGACAACGTGCTCACCCGGGGCAGTAAACATATGGATAAGCATAGTTAAGATAACGATAATCCAGATCGGCTTGAGCGATTTGAATACCAGCAGCCACGGTACGCGCGCTATTAAAATCACCACGGCCGCAAAGGCTGCCAAAAGGCCATAGGCCAGGGGCGTAGTAGCAAAAAATATCGCCACAATATAAATCATCGTCGCCAAAAGCTTAGTGCGCGGATCCAGGCGGTGGATGAAGGAATTTCCCGGAAAATATTGTCCTAAAGTAATATCACTCAGCATCATTTCCACCCTTTTGCCCTGCGGATCGCCTTGACCAGCGATGCATCGTCCTTAATATCCTGTGGCAGCGCCAGCCCCTGCGCACGCAGCAGCGCCGCCAGCTTATACACCTGCGGTACGTCCATACCCACGCGCACCAGCTCATCGGCGTGGTTGCTGAAAATTGCGGCAGGAGTGCCGTCAAACAGCACCGCGCCGTTATTGATAACCAGTAGGCGGTCTGCGTACTTTACTGCCTCCTCCATGCTGTGCGTAACTAGGACAATAGCAATTCCCCTGCTCTGATGCAGGGACATAATCTCGCGGAACACGGCATTGCGGCTGCGCGGGTCCAGTCCGGCCGAAGGCTCATCCAGCACCAGGTAATCGGGGTTCATGGCCACCACGCCGGCAATTGCCACACGGCGCATTTGGCCGCCGCTCAGCTGAAAGGGTGAGCGCTGGGCGAAGGTATCATAATCCAAACCCACGAAGACCATCGCCTCCTTGACCTGCTTTGTGACCTCCTCCTCGGCAAAGCCCTTGTTGCGCGGGCCGAAGGCGATATCCTCAAAAACAGTTTCAGCAAACAGCTGATGCTCCGGATACTGGAACACCATGCCCACCTGCTGGCGCGCGCTTTTGGCCTGCGCCCCCTTGGCATTGATGTCCACATCATCAATTGTGGCGCGGCCGCTATCCGGCTTCAGCAAACCGTTAAGATGCTGCACCAGCGTGCTTTTGCCGCTGCCTGTGTGGCCGATGATGGCGACGATTTCTCCCTTATTAATATTGAGCGATACGTCCCTGAGCGCCTGACGTTCAAAGGGCGTGCCCTTGGAATAGGTATGATATATATTAGAAAGTTTTATTGACATAATGCCTGTGCCAGCTCCTCGTCCGTAATAATATCCTGCGGCAGCCTTGCACCACCCTTGCGCAGCTCGCTTGCCACCTTCGCCGCCAGCGGTGCCTCCAGTCCCAGCTGCTCCAGCTCGTCTACACGGCAAAAGACCTCCCGCGGCGTGCCCATAAAACGGATGTGACCCTTTTCCATCACCACCACGCGGTCTGCGGCCAAGGCCTCCGTCATATAATGCGTAATATAAACGATAGTCATCTGCTTTTCCTTGTTCAGCCTGCGCACGGTCGCCACAATCTCCCTGCGTCCCTGCGGGTCCAGCATCGCCGTTGGCTCGTCCAGCACGATGCATTCCGGCTGCAGCGCCAAAATGCCTGCAATCGCCACACGCTGCTTTTGGCCGCCGCTCAAAAGATGCGGCGCATGCTTGGCATATTCCGTCATACCCACGGCGGCAAGCGCGTCCTTCACGCGTCCGGGGATCTCCGGCCCGGGTACGCCGATATTTTCGGGACCAAAGGCTACATCCTCCTCCACAATGGCTGCAACTATCTGGTTATCGGGGTTTTGGAACACCATGCCCACCCGCTGGCGGATATCCCACATTTTTTCTTCATCTGCCGTATCCATGCCATCAACCAGCACCCTGCCCTCTGTCGGCCACAGCAGACCGTTGAGGTGGCGCGCCAGCGTGCTTTTGCCGCTGCCGTTAGCGCCTATGACCGCTACAAATTCACCCTTGGCAATCTGCAGGCTGACGCCGTCTAGGGCCTTCACCTCGTTGCCATCAGCGTCTGTATAATAATGCTTCAAATTTTCTATGCTAATCACAACAGATCCTCCAATACATTGTATGTACTTTCTAATTATATATGCGTAAAAAAAATAAGTCAACCGCCTGCGCAAAACGGTTAACCATTTTTGTGCGTTAGTAAACCAATCCGCCGCCTGCTGTGGCCTGCGCAACGCCTATATAGCATCTGTGCAATTTCACTATTTGTTCAATTCTTTGCCCTTTTTCTGTCATAGCACTATGTTATATTATAGGTGTAGCAAGAAGTTGCTACACCCTTCCCATCAAATTCATCATAAACAGCTTTCCTAAGAGAGGCAGCCTGCAATATCCCCTGCAGGCTGCTTTTCGTTTACCAAAAACGCCGCAAACATCACGTCCGCGGCGTTGCTGATATTTTTACTTAGACACTATCTCGGCGCCAAAGGGCAGCAGCGCCAGCTTGGCCAGCTTAAAGTGCTGCAGGCCGAAGGGAATGCCGATAATCGTGCAGCAGCAGATGAGCCCGAAAACAGCATGCGCAATGGCCAGCTCCACGCCGCCAAAAATCAGCCAAAGGATGTTGAGGAGCAGCGAGGAGGTTTTACCGCTCAGCTGCACGTCACTGCCAAAGGGGAAAAAGCTTAAACGCCCCAGCTTAAAGCATTGCAGGCCTACGGGTATGCCGATAACCGTTATGCACCAAATCAAGCCCGTAAAATACCAGATAATGCCGGCGAAAACGCCGCCCAAAATAAACCAGAGAATGTTGCCAATAATACTCATTGCGCACTTCCTTCCGTCCCACATAAACAGCTATATCGCTACAAACGTTTAGCTGAACAAAAAATGTTGCCATTATCACAGACAGTTTAGCATAGTTAAAGGCTTTAGGCAAGCAAAAATGCAGACGGCGCTGTGGGAACTCTCAGGAGAGTCTCACAACGCCGTCTTGCTTTATTAAATAAATATTAGGGTAGCTTATTTATGCTTTTGCTCAGCCAAATGCTTTTGGTAAGCCTTGGTTTCGGCCACAACCACGCCGGACAGCGCCAGGAGCGCGATCAGGTTAGGTATTGCCATCAGGCCGTTAACGATATCGGCCAGCACCCAAATTTCCTCCAGCTTGAGGAAGGGGCCGCAGGCAACCAAGAGGATGAAGATGATGCGGTATGGCAAAATTGCCTTGACGCCTACCAAATATTCTACACAGCGTTCGCCGTAGTAGTTCCAGCCAAGGATGGTGGTAAAGGCGAAGAGCACCAGGCCGATCAAAAGCAGCAGGCTGCCAAATTGCGGAAAGGCCATAGTGAAGGCGCTGTCGGTCATGGCGGCACCGTTTAAGGGGCCGGTCCACACGCCGGTAACGACCAAGGACAGGCCTGTCAGCGTGCAGATGATGATGGTATCGATAAAGGTACCCGTCATAGAAACAAGTCCCTGTTCTGCAGCCCATTTGGTTTTTGCGGCAGCAGCGACGATAGGCGCAGAGCCTAAGCCGGATTCATTGGAGAATACGCCGCGGGCAACACCGCTGCGCATTGCCAGCATCACGCTTGCTCCCAAAAAGCCGCCCTGGGCAGCAGTCGGGGTGAAGGCGTCATGCAAAACAGTGGCGATAGCGGCAGGCACCTGGTCAGCAAAGACGCACAAAATGCCCACAGTAGTAAAGAAGTACAGCACTGCCATGCCGGGAACGACCTTAGAGGCAACGGTGGCAATGGATTTGAGGCCGCCAATGGTTACAGCGGCAACAATAATGGTCAGGGCGATACCGGTATAAACAACCGGGATGCCTGCGGAAATTTGCGTAATTTCTACAATAGAGTTTACCTGGGCGAAGGTGCCGATACCAAAGTAAGCGCACAGCACGCCAAAGGCAGCAAACAAAACTGCCAGCGGCTTATATTTTTTGCCCATGCCGTTTTCAATGTAGTACATCGGACCGCCGGAAATATTGCCGTTGGCGTCAACGGTACGGAATTTTACCGCCAGCAGACATTCGGCGTATTTGGTGGCCATGCCGAAGAAGGCAGCCATCCACATCCAAAACAGCGCACCCGGGCCGCCGGCCTTGATAGCGGTAGCAACACCAACAATGTTACCGGTACCAACGGTTGCAGCAAGGGCCGTGCACAGGGCCTTGAAGCTGTTAACATCACCGCTGCCGTCATTTTTGGCACTGAAGATCAAATGCAGCGCCTGCGGCAGCCTGAACACCTGCAAAAGCTGCAGGCGGATAGTCAGCAGAATGCCCGTGCCCACCAAAAGCACCAGCAGCGGTGGACCCCAGACAAACGAATCAATCGCGTTTAAAGTTTCCAACATTTTTGAACATCTCCCTTTTTTTCCCTCAAAAATACGCTATAAGCAAATAAAAAACCAGAGTATAGATATACTCTGGTAAAAGTCAATGACATATGATAGGCAAAAACGCCTTCACATAAGCTTTGCTCTGTCCACTGGCCTGAGAGATAAGGATGCATTTAACGCATCTTTGCACCTTCGGCGCCCATTTAAGGGACTCTCCAGAGTTGTGTCAGCATACGGTTCCTGCTTTGAAAGCACCTGAGAGTTTTGCTCCTTCGGTAGGCATAACTGCCTTCTCCCATATACATCATCCACTCGTTATTTACTTATGTGTGCTATTATAACACATACAGCTTTAATTGCAAGCTTTTTTTATACCTTTGTGCATGTATACAGGTATACACGTTGCTTTATCAATTTTGTTACAAAATCCGCACCGTCCAGGACAAATTAAACTAAAATTAAGCTGCATTTCTTATACTTGACTTTGTATACTATAATTGAATAGAGGAGGCATTACAATGCACAATAAGAATTCTGCCATGATGTTCATCGTCCTTTTGGGCGTGGTCAGCCTGTTCAGCGACATGACGCACGAGGCGGCGACCAGCATCAAGGGCGCGTATCTTTTAATTTTGGGGGCCAGCGCTTCAACCATCGGCTTTATTTCGGGCGTGGGCGAGCTTTTGGGCTACGGTCTGCGCTACCTTTTTGGGCGCCTGGTGGATAAAACCCACAATTATTGGGGCTTTATGCTTTTGGGATATGCGGTTGACGTCTTTGCCGTGCCTGCCCTGGCCCTGGTGCACAGGGATGGCTGGATCGCCGCCTGCGTGCTGCTGGTCATCGAACGCATTGGCAAGGCCATCAAAAAGCCTGCCAAGAACACCATCCTTTCCTTTGCGGCCACGCAGGAGGGCGTAGGCAAAAGCTTCGCCATCCAGGAGGCGCTGGACCAGCTGGGAGCGTTCATCGGACCGCTGCTGCTGTATCTGGTGATGCTGTACAAGCAGGGTGATGAATACACCGTTTATAACACCGCCTTTGCCTTTTTACTGCTGCCTGCCATCTGCACCATGGCCTTTTTGTTCTTCGCCAAAAGCCGCTTCCCCAACCCCGAAGCCTTTGAGCCAGAGGCTAAGGAAACAGCTAAGGACAGCTTTGTCGGCAAAAAAAGCTTTTACCTGTACCTTGCAGGCATCAGCTGCTTCGCCTTCGGCTTTGTGGATTTTCCGCTGGTGACGATGCACCTGGCCAAAAGCAGGCTGTTTGCCGAAAGCACGCTGCCGCTGCTGTACGCAGGCGCCATGCTGGTGGATGCCGTGGCGGCCCTCTTTTTTGGCTGGCTGTTTGACAAAATCCGCACCAAGGCCCTGGTCATTTCCACCGCCATATCCGCCTTCTTTGCCCTGCTGGCCTTTGGCAGCAGCTCGCCTGCCATGGTTATGCTGGGCGTAGCCCTGTGGGGCGTGGGCATGGGTGCGCAGGAATCCATCATGAAGGCCGCAGTCGCCACCATGACGAGCAGGGAGCACCGCGCCAGCAGCTACGGTGCCTTTGAATTCTTCTTCGGCCTTAGCTGGTTTTTGGGCAGCTGGGCGCTAGGAGCCATCTACGATTATTCACTCACGGCCTTTGTGGCCATCTCCGTAGCGGCACAGCTTGTGGCCCTGCCCTGCTACCTGGCCAGCGAGCGCAGCCTGGCGCACGGTGCCTGAAAAATTTAGCTAAGATTGAAGCCACACAAGCAAAAAGCTGGAACCTGAGTAACCCAGGCTCCAGCTTTTTTAGTTATATCAACCGGGAATTACGCTATCTGCCCTAAGCAGCAGCCAGGCATTATCCTCACGGACGATATGCCAGGGCTGCTTTTGCTCTTTGATAAAGCCGCCGTAGCTTTGCGGTGTGACCACCACGAAGCCATAAGGATTTTCCTCCAGCGTGGCATAGGGCATAACGTTTTTGCTGCTCCAGGAAAAATCCTTGGGCACGTAGCCTGCAACCTCGTCGCTGTGCATCAGCTTGACGATTTTACTGCCGCTGTAAAAAACGGCCGACGTGGGATATTTGCCATACAGGCCCACCTCCGTCACGTCCTGCTTTGCCAGCATATCACCCAAATCCTTGGCGCTGCGCTCCTCGCTCAGCGGCACAGCCACGCTGAAGATAAGCGCTATGTAAAAGATGACGGCCGCCAGGCTTACGCTGCAGACGCGCTCCCCCATATGCAGGCGCACCAAGTAATCCACCAGCACGCCGATAATCAAGGCCAGGGGCAGCAAAAACAGCATTTCCGCATTCACCAGGCCCTCGGAATTGGCCCACCAGGCTGCCACCAGCAAAATGCCAAAGCCGGCGCCCACGAAGCATAAAAACTTTTTGTTAAAGCAAAGCTCGCCGTTTTTGGCAATCATACTGCCCAAAAGCAGGCTGGCCGGAAAGAGCAGCGGATAGGTATAGGTGATGTATTTGGTCGCCATGCACTGAAAAAAGCCAAAGACGACCAAGGCCCACAGCAGCAAAAACCGTTGCTCCTGCGCCAGCGGCCTGCGCCCCTGCCGCCACCAGTGCCACAGCGCCCAGGGAATGAGCCCGCTCCAGGGGAACAGCGCCAAAAGGTTCACCAGCGTATAGTAATAAAAAACATCATCGCGCGGATGCTCGGACACAGTGGCGCGCAAAAAATTGTGCGTACCAAAGAAGGTGTTGATAAAATCGCTGCCATGGATGGCGTACATAGCAGCATACCAGGGTACTGCCACCGCCGCGCACAGCAGCGTGCCGCTAACAAGGTGCATCCGCCCCAGCACACGCCAGTCGCGCTGCCACAGCAAAAAGAGCGTAATGATAAGGCCTGGCAGCAGCACGCCGATAGGTCCCTTGGTCAGCACAGCAAAGCCTGCCGCAGCGTACATAATATACCAATCACGCGCCCTGCCGTCGCGATAGCCCAGGTAAAAAAAGAGCAGCGTGGCGCTGAAGAAGAAAAACAGCACGGCGTCGGTGATGATAGACTTGCTGATGAGGAAGAATTCCACACTGCTCATCAGCACCAGCGCGCTGATCGCGGCGGTGCGTCCGTCATACAGCCTGTGTGCGCCCCAGGCCAGCAATCCCAGCCCCGCCAGGCCAAACAGCGCCGGAAAAAAGCGGGCGGCGAATTCGCTAAAGCCAAAAAGCTTAAAGGCCAGCGCCGTCAGCCAATAAAAAAATATCGGCTTGTCATACCAGTAATGTCCGTAAATCTGCGGCGACAGCCAGTCACCGCTCAAAACCATTTCCTTGGCCGTTAAGGCGTAATTAGATTCCACACTATCTGTAACCAACAGGCTGCCATTGCCTGCAAACAGCAAAACCGCCGCAATGGCAAAAAGCAGCAGCCAAAATTTCCCTCGCATAAAAATACCCCTTTCAGCAGCAGGAGCTCTGCCTGCTACAAACGTTAAGCATAGTATAAGGGCTATTGCTTAACGCTTACTGAAAGGGGGATTCATGTTAATTTAAGATAAGACCATTGATTCCGTCATATCTGCTTTGAAAAGGCTGGAAAATTCTAAGCTTTAGAGCATGCACAAAGCTAGCTGCATACTCTGGCTCTCCTTTTAGGAGAGCTGGCGCCGTAGGCGCCTGAGAGGTTTCCACCTCACTAAAGCGTTGGCTGCTGCAAACCTCTCCGCCTGCTTCGCAGGCACCTCCCCTGGCAGGGGAGGCTAAAAATTACTGCCGCCTTATCCGGCGTTTACACGTGGTAGAGATACACGCATAACAGTACCCCCACCCTCATTGTCCAGCACCTTAATGCTGCCACCATGCTGTCCCACGATGGCGCGCGCCAGCGACAGCCCCAGGCCCAGGCCGCCCTGACTGCGGCTGCGCGCCTTATCCACACGGAAGAAGCGGTCGAAGACTCTCTCCTTGTCGGCATCACTGATGCCACAGCCCTCGTCACGCACCTCCAGCAGCAAAAGCCCGTCACTGGCGGCGGCACGCAGCAAAACCTGCGTATGTGCCGGCGAATACTTCAGCGCGTTATCCAAAAGGATGATCACCAGACGCGAAAGCGCCATTTCGTCACCCTGCACCAGCAGCCCCTCCTGCACG
This sequence comes from Ruminococcus intestinalis, assembly GCA_963657675.1. GTDB lineage: Bacteria > Bacillota > Negativicutes > Acidaminococcales > Acidaminococcaceae > Phascolarctobacterium_A. The sequence goes on along the minus strand of CAVKMV010000050.1, from coordinate 1,601 downwards.
TCCTGCTGCAGGCTGATTTCCTTGTCGGCGGCCAAAAGCGCCATCTGCGCGCCCACCCTGCGGCACAGCGCCGTCATATCCACCTGCTCGGTATAAGCAGGCCGCGTGTTTTCATCGCTGCGCGCCAGTGTCATCAGGTTTTCCGTCAGACGGCTCAGCCTGTCGGCCTCGCCTGCCAGCATGCCCACAGATTCCTGTGCAAAGGGACTGAGCCTGCTGTCCTCGTCCTCCCTGATGCCCTGCACCGCCAGCTTCATCACGGCCAGGGGCGTGCGCATCTCGTGCGAGGCATCGGCCGTAAACTGCTTTTGCTTTTCGTACATTGCCTGCACCGGGCGGATGTTGCGCCCGGCCAAAAGATAACCGCCGTAGCAGGCCAGCAAAAACAGCACCAGCGCCAGGCACAGCAGCAAAAAGAGCGTTTTATAGGCAGCCTGGTAATAAAAATTCATGTTTTTGAACATATATAAAATTCCCAGCTGCTGCTCACCCTTCATTACAGGTGCAACTGCCGCCAGATAACGGTAGCGCAGCGCCCCCTTGCCGTGCAGCCGCAGCAGGCGCGATTCTTCCATCCTCTTGGGCCAGTCATTTTGGTGCTGCAGCAGTGCCCTGCCTGCTCCCTCCTGCCCCATCTGGTTCAAGATAACTGTTTTACCGTCCGTGCCCACAAAGTAGGCAAACATTGCCCCATTACGGATGGCGCTTTCCGAGCAGGGAGCCTCGCCCGATTCCACCCATTCCTCGGCCTCGTGGTAGATTTGGTTGACAAGTCCCTGCTTTTCGTGATCCAAAATCTCCCACCAGATGAGCGTGTAGGCAACGGCCACCACAAGCAAAATCAAAAAGCCGAAAATGACGGCATAAACGCTCGTCATGCGCCGCCGCAGCCTTTCAAAGGGATTATTCCACATAATAGCCCACGCCCCGCATCGTTTTAATCAGCTCCTCACCGTTCAGCTCCATAATTTTTTTTCGCAGCAGGCGGATGTGCACGTCCAAGTTGTTTTCACTCACATCGCTGTCTATGCCCCAGATGCGATCCTGCAGCACCGTGCGTGGAATAACCTGGCCGCGGTTGCGCAGCAAAAGCTCCAGCAGCTTAAATTCGCGTGGGCGCAGCTCTACCCGTTGCTGGCCGTACACCAGGCAATAGGTGCTGCTTTCGAGCGTATAATCACCGCAGCGCAGATTGTCGGCGCTGTACTGTCCCTGGCGGCGGCAGAGGGCGTACAGGCGCGCCACCAGCTCCTCCAGCTCAAACGGCTTCACCAGATAATCATCGGCACCGCTGTTAAGGCCCTGCACCTTGTCGGCCAGCGTGTCCTTGGCTGTCAAAAGCAGGATTCTGCCCTCGTATTCCTCCTCACGCAGACGTTTGCACAGCTCTACGCCGTCAAGCTTTGGCATCATCCAGTCCAGCACCAGCACGTCGTACCCGTCCGCATACACCTTTTCGTAAGCGGCCTCCCCGTCCTGCACCCAGGTTACGGCGATGTTCTGCTTTTTGAGGAGCATGCTCAGCAGCTTGCCCAAATTTATGTCATCCTCGGCCAAAAGAATCTTCATCGTTATCTACCTCCGTGTCTATATTCTACCAC
>CAVKMV010000049.1:0-15389 GCA_963657675.1 Ruminococcus intestinalis | reverse complement strand
CCTTTGTTTTATGTGTGTTACTGCTTGTAAATGACGGCAAATTGTTACTGGGAGGGATTTTTATGTACAGAAGAATTGAAGCTTGCGGACGGAAATCTTTGGCCAAGGCTGTGCTTTTGGGCCTGGTGTTGGGAAGCGCATTTGCTGCTACCTCCTTTGCCGCAGGGACGCAGGATTTGTTTATAAATCAGCGCAATGCAGGGCGTGAAAGAGATGCAGGCACAATGAACAAGTGGGATTGGACCACCGATCTGAACTACAATCAGTATGCCTATAATCTTAATCTGCATAAAGAAGCGGATGTTTATGACCCGGCTACAGAGACACTGACTTATCGCAACATCACCATAGTTATGAACAAGGAGGATATAGCAGGTGTAAAATTTAACGGCTCTGCCACCGCTCTGATCAACGAGTATCAGAACCGTCATTTGGTTGCTGATGGTGACATCTATATTAAAAATAACGTGGATGCTCCTGGCAGCACTAATGCTATTTATACCTATAATGGCGGTGACGATAAGGTTGCTATAGATTTTAGCAGGGCTCACAGCGTGGTTGCCATCGCCAATGGCCTGACAAGGTACAAGGGCAGTCAGGCGCTCACTGCCAAGGAGGGCGGCTCCATTGTTATTACCACAGATAAGGACACAGGCTACAGCAAGATTATCGGCGATATTGATATGTCGAGAAAGGGCAGGGAAAACAGCATTACCTTGGATTTGAATAACGCCAATTCCTATTGGTATGGCTCGCAGGTGGCAGATAAAAGGGATGATGAGGGCAAGCTTATTTATGGCAACCTTAATTTGACCATCAGCAACGGGGCGAAATGGATTTACGCTAATGGCATCAACAAGGAGGATAGCGGTCTTGACGTTGAGTCCTTTGCTACCGGTCGTCATCTCAGCGCTGTAACCCTCAAGGACGGCGGCATAATTAATTTGTGTGATGCTGATGTTAAGGAAGCCTTTGCCAATGTCAACAATGACAAGGCGCTCAAAAGCGGTGAAGAGGGCTATGGCGGCAATATCAGCATTTATGACAATGGCGATCACCGTTATGTTTCCCTTGGCAGCCTGCAGGGCGAGGGCGGCATCTTTAAGCTGGATTTGCAATATACTGGTAGTGACGAGGCTGTTTATGATGCAGCTGCTGTAACTGATAAGAGTGATTATATTTACGTTACCGAGGTGGGCAGCGGCAGGCAGGATGTGCAGTTCGCGGCGGACGCTGCCAAGCTGGACGCTATGACAGGCGGCAGCAGGCTGTACTTTGCCAATGACAAGAGCAGCGGCGTTACCTTTAGCAGCAGCACCGTGGACGCACTTGTTCCCCAGGTCAGCGCGGCCAATTTGTATGATTATGCCTACAAGGTAAAGAGTGAGCAGACTGCTGAGCATGGCACCGACTGGTACATCACGCTGGACAGGGGCAGTGAAAACGAAAACAAGAAGATTGTAGACGGCGCAGCTAAGGCAGGCTTTGCCCTGGCCACCGATATGGACCGCCTGAACAAGCGCCTGGGTGAGGCGCGCTATCTGGAGGGCGACGCCGGTCTGTGGGTGCGCTACCGTCATGCACGCACCGGCCGGGAAAACAGCTTTAAGACCAGCAGCAATATGCTGCAGCTGGGCTATGACAGGCTGAAGCTGGAAGAGGACGGCAGACACTATCGTGGCGGTGCTTTGGATTATACCACTGCCAGCACCAGCCTGGGCGGTGTAAGCGGTCATGGCGATTTGGACCGTTATGCCCTCAGCCTGTATGATACCTGGCTTGGTGACAAGGGACATTATTATGATTTAGTTTTGCGTGCCGGCCGCCTGGGCAGTGAGCTTGACGCACGCAACCGCAGCGATGAAAGCATTCATGGCAAATATCATCAATTTTTTGCCGGCATCAGCGGTGAATATGGCCGCAAGCTGACCGGCAGCAAGGGCTGGTACGTGGAGCCGCAGGCGCAGCTGCAAATCACCTGCGTTGAGGGTGCTGACTACACCACTAATTATGGCGTTAAGGTTGACCAGGATGCAGCCACCAGCGTTATCGGCCGTTTGGGACTGCGCCTGGGGCGTGACGTTGGCGATAGCGGTAACGTTTATCTGAAGGCAGACTGGCTGCACGAATTTTGCGGTGACCAGGAATACCGCCTTGCCGCTGCTGACGGCAGCGTAGTAGGCAGCTACGATGGCACACGCAGCTGGTGGGACGTCGGCCTGGGCGCAGATTTTAAGGTTGGCGGCAGCTCTTATCTGTACTGCGATCTTGAACGCACCCTGGGCGGTAATTATGACCGCACCTGGCAGGTAAATGTCGGCGCACGCTTTGAATTCTAAAATATGATAATTTATGCTTTGGGGGGCCGCAAAATTGCGGCCTCATTTTTCTTGGACAAATTTCACATTTTCCTGTCATATTTTATCCTTGTAGGTATATGCTTTAAGTGTAAAATTTGATATAATTAATTGGATAAGATTGGATTGTTGCTATTATACAATTTAGAAGCTGGAGGAGATTTTTTTGGAAGAGTTATATCGCGAGGAATCTGGTACAACCACGCAAAGGAAAATTTTTGCAGGCCTCGCCCTGCTGATGATTGCCTGGCTCTACTGGTATGAGTGGGATATGCTGCAGAGGACCTATACCATCGACGTGTTGGGCTGGGGCATGAACACCGTGCTTTTGGGCCTGTGGATTTGGCGTGTTACCTTTAGCTACACGCTGATTTTGTACAAGGATAACAGGCTGGAGGTCATCAGCCACGGCCTGGGCTTCGTCCGCCGCCATTATGTGGTGGACCTCACCCGCACTGAAAGCTATACCAATAAATATGTCAAGAGCTTTTTCCGCAAAACCCCGATTAAGCACTATATTCACCGCTATTGTTCCCTGGATAATAACCAGCTGCGCCTGTTGGTGTTTGGCGAGGGTGAAAAGAATAAGCTTGCAGGTCTTTTATTTAAGTCCAGCGATGAATTTGTTAAGCAGCTGCGCAAGCAGATGCCGGATAAATTTATTCAGCTGTAATTTGTCCCAAGTAAGAGAGGAGGCTGCACAATGGAAGCATTGGCTACTGTTAATCCGGTTGCTATCTGCACCCGTGTAATGCAAATATTTTTTGGTTCCTTCATTTATATCTATTTGATTGCTAAGCTTGTTGGCCCCGATAACAAGCTGGCCTGGTTCAGAAAACGCAAAAAATATACCTTCTTCAACCAACGCGGTATTTTTGGCGAGGATATTAACTTTGGTTACCCGGTCTGCTGGCAGGGTGTCGTAGTGTTCTTTGTTATTTATGGCGTGGTCTTTGGCTTTGGCTATTGGTATGTTTTTGTCCACGCATATTAAGACTTTGTGCGAGAGAGGATTTGCTTAAATGGCAGAGATTAGAGGTATTGTTGTTAAAAAGCAGGGCGAGCGCGCTGAGGTTAAGGTTGACAAGGCCGAAAGCGAGCTGACAGGCCTGCCTAAATATATTGACTGCTGGAACCCTGTAGGGGCGAAGGCCGGCGATGTGATTGGCGCGGAGTACCGCGATTTTGATAAGAAAAAGGCCAAGCTGATTATTTACGGCCTGCCTGCCTTGGGCGTTTTGGCCGGCGTTGCCTGCGGCCACAGCACGGCAATTTTCTTCCATATGGACGAGCTGCCGTTTATCGCAGGCTGCGTTGTTTTGTGGCTCATTGTAACTGTCAACTACGCGCGCATTTTTAAGCGTGACGCTGTGCGCGAGGGCAAGCAGGCTGTTATTTTTGAAATCCAGCAGCCTAAGATGGTTATCGACATGGGCAAGAAGGATTAAAGATGAAGGTTATTTTGGCATCGGCTTCGCCGCGCAGGCAGGAGCTTTTGCAGCAGATAGGCCACACGCCGCTGGTGCGGCCAGCTTCCTTTGCCGAGTCCGGCGGCACTGCCAGCCAGGCGCGCGAGGTGGCGCTGCACAACGCCGTTGGCAAATGCGAGGCCGTGGCGCGCGAGGTGGGCGACGACCTGCCAGTTGTCGCCGCAGATACAATAGTTGTGATTGATAATGTAATTTTGGGCAAGCCGCAGGGTATTGCCTGCGCTAAGGCTATGCTCGCACGCCTTGCGGGGCGCACGCACCAGGTGATGACCGGTGTGGCGGTGCGCTACCGTGGGCGGCAGCTGGCCGAGGTGTGTGTTACTGACGTCAGCTTCTGCCGGCTGACGGAGGCGCAGATTGACGCCTACGTGGCTACAGGCGAACCGCTGGATAAGGCGGGGGCCTATGGTATACAGGGCAGGGGCGCTGTTTTGGTAGAAAAGATTAATGGTTGCTACAGTAATGTGGTGGGTCTGCCGCTGGCAAGGCTGCAGGCTATGCTTGACGAGCTGGGAGCGGATGGAGCTATGACAGAGAGTGACTAAGGCTGCGAAAAGCAGTACCTGCCGCAATGGCAGTGATGATTTTAGCAGTATCGACAAGAAATTTAACACAGAAGGAATTAAGAATCTTCCCTTAGAGGACAGACCACGGGAAAAGCTTTTTCTGCGTGGGGTGGAGGCGCTGACGGATGCAGAGCTGCTGGCAATTTTGCTGCGCACAGGCACTGCACGTAAATCGGCGCTTGATATTGGTAAGGAGCTTACTGCTGACGGCGGCCTGTACAGGCGGCTGGCGGGGGTGAGGAGCCTTAATGAGCTTACGCTAATAAAGGGGATGGGGCAGGCCAAGGCGGCAACAGTTTTGGCAGCCCTGGAAATAGGCAGACGGATTGCGTCCGCCCGCCCTTTAGATAAAATCCGCATTGGCTGTCCGCGTGACGGGGCGGCGTATCTGATGCCACGGTTGCGCTATGCCAATAAGGAGCAGTTTTTAGTAATCTTGCTAAACAGTAAAAATAAAGTAATAAGCACGGAAGTGGTTTCCGAGGGTTCGCTCAACTCTTCCGTCGTGCACCCGCGTGAGGTGTTTACGCCTGCGCTTTTGCAGCATGCCGCTGCCATCTGCGTGGCGCACAACCATCCGTCGGGTGACCCTGCGCCGAGCAGGGAGGACAGGCAGCTGACTGCAGTGCTACTGGCTGCGGGGCAGACCTTGGGAATACCGCTTTTGGATCACATTATTATTGGGGACGGTGCTTATTACAGTTTTCAGGAAGATGGAGCTTTAAAAATTTAGGAGGACAGCAGGAATGAAGTTTACTTTCCCTAACATTGGTATTTTTAATAATATGTCGGATGACATGGGCATAGATTTGGGCACTGCCAATACACTGGTGCATTGCAAGGACAAGGGCATCATTATCCGTGAGCCGTCGGTTGTGGCTGTAGAAAACGATACCAACGAGGTTTTGGCCATTGGTGCCGAGGCCAAGCGCATGATTGGCCGCACACCCGGCAACATCATCGCCATCCGTCCGATGAAGGACGGAGTTATTGCCGATTACGAAATTACCCAGTCCATGCTTAAATATTTCATCAAGCAGGCTATGGGCAACCGCACCTTTGTACGTCCGCGCATCCTCGTCGGTGTGCCCTCCGGCGTTACCGAGGTGGAAAAACGTGCCGTTATCGATGCGACTATCGAGGCAGGCGCACGTGAGGCCTATTTGATTGAGGAGCCTATGGCTGCTGCTATCGGCGCCGGCCTGCCCGTGCAGGAGGCTACAGGCAGCATGGTCGTCGATATTGGCGGCGGCACCTGCGAGGTGGCCGTTATCTCGCTCGGCGGCATCGTTGTCAGCAAAAGCGTGCGTTGCGGCGGTGACGCTATCGACAGCGCCATCGTGCGCTATATCCGTAAGGCGTTCAATATGTATATCGGCGAACGCACTGCCGAAAACATCAAAATCGACATCGGTACGGCGATGAAGGTGGAGCATCCTGATGTGCTGGAGGTGCGCGGCCGCGACCTTGTGAGCGGTCTGCCCAAGAGCATCGAGGTGAACGCCAACCATATCTGCGAGGCCGTGAGCGAGCCTGTGAGCATGATTGTGGACGCTGTCCGCAATACCCTTGAACGCACGCCGCCGGAGCTGTCTGCCGATATTATGGACAGGGGCATTGTGATGACCGGTGGCAGTTCCATGCTGCGTAATTTGGACAGGCTGATTTCGCAGGAGACCGGTATGCCTGTATTTGTTTCGGACGAGGCCCTGAACTGCGTTGCTTTGGGAACCGGTATTGCTGTAGAGAATATTGATATTTACCGTAAGGGCTTTATGACTTCTAAATGATAGGGTTGCGTAATGAATAAAAAGGTAATGTTAGGTATTTTGTTTGGCTTTATCCTGCTTTCAATGCTGGCTATGGCTATAGCAGGCAAAAGCCGTTTTCCGCTGGTCAACAGCGCAGTGACGGCGGTAGTGCTGCCTGCTGAAAATGCTGTAACAGCCTTGGGAAGCACGGGGGACGAGGTGCGTGGCTACTGGAAGGCACTGACCGTGATGCAGGAGGAAAATGCCAGGCTGAAGCAGGAAAATGCCGATCTGCGCTCCACCAACATCCAGATGGCCTCCCTTTTTGCCGAAAACCAGCAGCTGCGCGCGCTTTTGAATTATAAGGAGCAGCATAAAACGCAGCAGACGGTTGCCGCCAAGGTAATAGCGCGCAATTTTGGTGATCTGCGTGACTGCATTTATATTGACAAGGGCAAGGACGCAGGACTTGCAGACGATATGGCCGTTGTTAACGGTGGCCTGGTGGGCGTTGTGGACGAGGTGTATGACAGCTACGCGCGGGTGCTGCTTTTGAGCTCGCCGCGCTGCCGTGTGGGCGCGCGGGTGCTGCGTGCCGATTCGCGTGCGATTGGCGTTGCCGGCGGCTCCAGCGGTGGTGACAAGCTGCTTTTGGAGCATGTTTACCGTGAGGCCAGCCTACGTGAGGGCGATATTATTGTCACCAGTGGCTACAGCGGCAGCCATCCTGCGGATATTTTGATTGGCAGGGTTACTGCTACCCGTATGGACAGCGTGGGCCTGGTGCAGGAGGCAGATGTTACAGCAGAGGCAGATATTGCTGACGTGGAGCAGGTTTTGGTTATTACCGGCTTTACACCTGAACAAAAAATCGTATTACAGGGAGGACAGGCGAAATGAGGAGACTGATTTGGCCCGTCCTGTTTCTGCTTTTTATGCTGGTGCAGGGGGCGGCCTCTGTGTTTTATACCGGCTGGCTGTCGTGTGACCTTTTGCTGCTGGCGCTGTATGCCTATGCCATGCTGTGCGGTGAAAGGGACGGCGTCCTTGCCGGTGGTCTGGTCGGCTTTTTGCAGGATGCCATGACGGTGGGCGTTTTTGGCTACCACATTATCACGCGCATCTGCGTGGGTTATATCGTGGGCACGACCAAGGAAAAAATCTTTCGTGACAACTTTTTGTATCATATGAGTGCTATCGCTACCATCAGCCTGGCACTGCGTTTTGTATATTGGTGGCTGGCGCTCATCCGTAGCGGCGGACGCTGGAGCATCTTTTTTAGCTATGCCTGGGATTCGCTTGGGTACGTGCTGGGGAATGTGCTTTTTGTGTGGCCTGTGGTGGTAATCATGAAGCTGGCCTATGAGCTGATCAGCAAGGAAGACATTACGTATCAGGCCAAGGGCAGAAAGAGAGGCTGAAGCGACCTATGGAAAATAGAAACCAGACAGTTAGGCTGCACACGCTGCTTTTTGTGTGCCTGGTGCTGTTCGCGGTGCTGATTGGACGCATGATGTACCTGCAGCTGTGGCGGGGTGATTATTATACCAAGCAGTCGGATGGCAACCGTCTGCGTCAGTCCAAAATTGTCGCGCCCCGTGGCATAATCTATGACAGTGAGGGCAAGGAGCTGGTAAACAATCTGCCAGGCTATGCCGTGGTGCTGCAAAAGCAGTCCAGCTATAAGCCCGAAACGCTGCAGCGCCTGAGCGTGCTTTTGGGCATGTCTGTAGAAGAAATAAATGCCAAGATTAAGGCGAGCGCTAACTACTACGAGCCGATTATGCTCAAAAGTAACCTGGATCAGAAGCTGCTTACCCAGATAGAGGAGCAGCGCCGCTATATGCCGGAGGTGGTGCTTTCGGTGCAGCCTATCCGCAACTATCCCTATCATCAGCTGGCCGTGCATACGCTTGGCTATGTGGGCGAGGTCAGTGCCTATGAAATCGAGCAGGGACTGTTTAAGGATGTTTCGCAGGGAAGCATTGTCGGTAAGGCGGGCCTGGAAAAAAGCTATGATAAATATCTGCGCGGTGAGGACGGTGCCTTTATGGAGGAGGTAGACGTTGCCGGCAGTGTCGTCAAACATTACGATTCCGTGCGCCCAGTTCCTGGCAAGAACCTCATCCTGACGCTGGATTATGATCTGCAAAAGACGTTAGAGGAATTCACTGATAAGCATTTGGCCTATCTGCGTAATTCGGGCATCGCGCCTGAGGCCAGGGCGGCGGCAGTGGTGGCGTTGGACCCGCGCACCGGCGCGGTGCGTGCTATGGTGAGCCGCCCGGGGTACGACCCCAACTGGTTCGTGCATGGTATTTCCTCCAAGAACTGGAACTCTATCAATAACGACCCCAACTTCCCGATGAACAATAAGGCGATTACGGGTGAATATCCGCCCGGCTCCACCTTTAAGATCGTTACAGGCAGCGCGGCCTTTGAACTGCACAAGGTTGGCCTGTATGAGCCTATCTTTGACGGCGGCTTCCATCCTCTGGTTCCCACCATGGGTAACGCTGGCGGCGAGGTTTTGGGCTGGCTGACCTTTATCAAGGCACTGGCAATGAGTGATAACGTGTATTTTTATGAGCTTGGCAACCGCGTTGGTATCGATAACATTGAAAAATATGCCCATATCTACGGCTTTGGCGACCGCACTGGCATTGACCTTGAGGGTGAAAGCAAGGGCCTGGTGGCCTCCAAAAAGGTTAAACGTGAAATTTGGGACGAGGACTGGCGCCTTGGCGATACCTTTAACGCCGCCATCGGCCAGGGCTTCAACCTGACGACGCCCATACAGCTGGCAGTTATGCTCAGCATTGTCGCTAACGGCGGTGTCAAGTACCAGCCATATTTGGTCGACAGCATTACCAATAGCGACGGCAGTCTGTTTGTCCGTCCCAAGCGTGCCGAGGGCAAGCATATTGACGTATCGCAGCAGACGATTGACTACATCAGCATGGGCATGAGCGCTACGACCAAGGAGGGCGGCACGGCGTCGTACTTTTCAGGTCTGCCCAAGCCGATTGCCGGCAAGACCGGTACCGCCGAAAATTCGCATGGCCGTGACCATGGCCTGTTTGTGGCCTATGGGCCTGTTGATGACCCTGAGCTGGTTGTTGTGTGCATTGTGGAGCAGGGCGGCTTTGGCTCTACTGCTGCAGGTCCCATTGTTTATAAGGCCTTTGAGGAATTCTTCCAGGAAAAGGGCTATATGCCGCGCACGGATAAGAGCGATGTAGTGCAGTAACTACGGAGGGAGCACGCAGTGGATATAAAACGTATTCTAAAAAATTTGGACTGGTGGCTGATTGCCGCCGTCGTGATGCTGATGGCCTGCGGACTGGGACTGATAGACAGTGCGACCCATTCCTTTGCCGTCAGCACGGGCAAGGCCTGGCATGTGCAGCGCCAGAGCATCTTTATGCTTTTTGGCGTGGCACTGGTGACGGTGTCGCTGGCCTTTGATTATAGGGTGCTGAAAAATTACGCCAGCAGGCTGTATATCTTCAATATCATCCTGCTTTTGGCGGTTATGCTTGTGGGACACAGCCAACTGGGTGCGCAGCGCTGGATTCAGATTGGCTCGCTGTCCTTTCAGCCGAGTGAATTTGCCAAGGTGTTTTTGATTATCTGTCTGGCGACCTTTATGGACAAGCGCATTGAATGGCTGGAGGAATTTAAGGATTATCTGCCTGTGTTTGGCTATATCCTGCTTCCCTTCATCCTGGTTATGCGGCAGCCAGACCTGGGCACCTCGCTCACCTTTATCGCCATCCTGATAGGTATGATCTTCGTGAGCGGCTTTAAGTATAAATGGTTCTTCCGCCTGGGCGTGGCCTTTATCGCCCTGCTGCCGGCTTTTTGGATGATTTTGAAGGATTACCAGAAAAACCGTATCCGCGTCTTTTTGAACCCGGAGCTGGACCCCTTTGGCAGCGGTTATCACGTTATCCAGTCCAAAATCGCCATCGGTAGCGGCGGCCTTTTGGGCAAGGGCTGGCTGGCAGGTACGCAAAGCCAGCTGAACTTTTTACCAGAAAACCATACGGACTTCATTTTTGCCGTGGCAGGCGAGGAGTTTGGCTTTGTCGGCACGGTGTTTATCATCTGCCTGTATATGATTATCATCTGGCGCGGTATCGCCATAGCGCTGGATGCAGATGATGACTTTGGCATGCTGCTGGCTGTGGGCGTAACGTCGATGTTTATGTTCCACGTAATGGTCAATATTGGCATGACGGCAGGCATTATGCCAGTAACGGGTGTGCCCCTGCCATTTTTGAGCTATGGCGTCAGCTCATTGACGACGAATTTGATGCTGGTGGCGATTTTACTAAACGTGAAGGTAAGAAAGCAGAATTTGCAGTTTTAACAAGGGCTGCAGCTTAGATATATCCCGGAGGAGAAATTTAATTTGAAGAAGGATTTGACTATTGATATCTTGAGCAGCGTGCAAAAGCCTGCGCGCTACACGGGCGGCGAGTTTGGCAGCATTGTCAAGCCTGCGGATGCAGTGGAGGCGACCGTGGCGCTGGCCTTCCCAGATGTGTACGAGGTGGGCATGAGCTATTTGGGCTTTAAGATTTTGTACCACCTGCTCAACAAGGAGCAGGGCGTGGCGGCAGAGCGTGTGTACGCTCCCTGGATTGACCTGGAAGCCAAAATGCGCGAACGCTCCATTGCCCTGTGCACGCTGGAAACAAAAAAAGCACTCAGCGAGTGCGATCTGGTGGGCTTTACGTTGCAATATGAGCTGTCGTATAGCAATATTTTGAATATGCTAGACCTGGGCGGCGTGCCGCTTTTGGCAGCAGAGCGTACGGACGCAGACCCCTTCGTCATGGTGGGCGGCCCCTGCGTCTATAATCCCGAGCCGCTGGCCGACTTTTTTGACTTTGCCCTTATCGGCGAAGGCGAGGAGGTTATTATCGAGGTGATGCGCTGCTACAAGGCCTGGAAGCGTGAGGGCAGACCTGGCGGCAGGCAGGAGTTTTTGCAGCGGGTAGCGCAGATCCCCGGCATTTACGTACCCAGCTTTTATGAAGCAATATATAACGAGGATAACACCTTTAAGGAGATCCGCCCCCTGCGTGCGGATGTTCCCCGCGTCATTCATAAGCGCGTGGTGCAGGATATGAACAGCATTGACTTTCCTACCTCTCCTATCGTTCCCTTTGGCGAGATTGTGCATGACCGCATTATGCTGGAGGTTTTTCGTGGCTGCAGCCGTGGCTGCCGCTTTTGTCATGCAGGCATGGTCTACCGCCCGGTGCGTGAACGCAGACCGGAGCTGCTGATGGACCTGTCGCGCAAGCTGGTGGATAACACAGGCTATAACGAAATCAGCCTGGTATCGCTTTCCAGTGCCGACTATTCCTGCCTGGCACCCCTGGTGCATAATATGATTAGCGAATTTAAGGACGACCGTGTCAGCGTGTCGCTGCCGTCGCTGCGTATAGACAGCTTCTGCGTGGCCATTGCCAAGGAGGTGCAGGCTGTGCGCAAGAGCGGCCTCACCTTCGCCCCCGAGGCAGGCAGCCAGAAGATGCGTGACGTTATCAACAAGGGCGTTACGGAAGAGGATTTGATGAACGCCGTAGGCGCTGCCTTTGAATCGGGCTGGAGCAGCGTCAAGCTGTACTTTATGCTGGGTTTGCCCTATGAGACGGATGAGGACGTGCTGGCGATTGCTGATTTGGCGCGCAAGGTGCAGTACAAGTATTTTCAGGTTACAGGCAAGCGTGGCTGCCGCGTGACCGTGAGCGCTTCGTTCTTCGTTCCCAAGCCGTATACCGCCTTCCAGTGGTTTGGCCAGAACGGATTGGAGGAGGTGCGCCGCAAGCAGTTCCTTTTGAAGGACGAAATTAAAAAGCACAAAAATATTACGCTCAACTACCATGATTCCAAAACCGGCAGCATCGAGGCCGTCTTTGCCCGTGGTGACCGCCGTGTGGGCAGGGCGCTGCTTTTGGCGTGGCAAAAGGGCGCGCGTTTTGACGGCTGGAGCGACTGCTTTTCCTACGAGCGTTGGCTGGAGGCCATTGCCGAAGCAGGCCTGGATAAGGATTTTTACGCTACCCGTGAGCGTGGCGAAAACGAGGCCTTCCCGTGGGAGCACATCTCTCCGGGCGTCAGTCGCCGATTCTTGTGGAACGAATGGCGCAAGGCCTATGCGCAGCAGCTGACGCATGACTGCCGCCGTACAAGCTGCACAGGCTGTGGCGTGTGCCCTGCCCTGGGCGTGAGCATTATAGATTATAAGGAGGAGGCTGAGGCGAAATGAAGCTGCGTATGCAGATAACCAAGGATAAGGATATCCGCTTTATCTCCCACCTGGAATATGTGCGCACCATCGGCCGTGCTATCCGCCGTGCCAAGCTGCCTGCTGCCTACTCCGAGGGCTTTAACCCACATCTGAAGTTCAGTCTGGCGTCGGCCCTGGGCGTGGGCGTTGTCAGCTACACCGAATTCGTGGAGATTGAGTTGGCAGAGCCCATGGAGGTGGAGACTGCGGCGAGGGCGCTGGACGCAGCGCTGCCACGTGGCATCCGCGTGCTGGCGGCGGACGCGGTGGATACCCACCATGCGGCGCTTATGAGCCAGGCGGCAGGGGCGCTGTACCGTGTAACTCTGCCCTATGCAGGCGATGTGCAGGAGGCTGTGCAACAGTTTAATGCGGCAGACAGCCTGCTCTTTTGCAAGGCAGCACCCAAAACTAAGGCTAAGGTGAAGGAGATAGACGTAAAGTTTTACATCCCGCAGCTTAAGGCAGAGCGTGTGGGGGAAAGCATCGTTTTCACCTTTGACTGCAAAATTACGCCGACAGGCAGCATGAAGGCTGTGGATTTGCTCAATACGCTTAATGAGCAGTATGCGTTGCAGCTGCCGGTGGAGCTGGCGGATATTGAACGCCTGAAGCTGTACCGCAGCAATAAAAATGGCAAACCCATCCCCATGCTCAACAGCGACGCTGTGTATATCGCAGAGGCGTAAAAATAGAAAACTTCGGGTAAAATAAAGTCTGACTTTAGTTTTCCCGAAGTTTTTATATTATATCCTATTCACTACATCCACTGACAAAAACAAAAAAGCACCGCAACCACAGTTGCGATGCTAGCTTGCAAAATGGTGACCTCAGCAGGACTCGAACCTGCGACCTTTTGATTCGTAGTCAAACGCTCTATCCAGCTGAGCTATGAGGCCAACAACAGTATTTATTTTAACCGCAAAAGGGAATTTTGTCAACACTTTTTTGTGAAAAAATCTTGACGTTTTTTCTGCGCTGGTCTATAATTTAACTAATATGTCTGTGGCTGCACTGCAACGAAGCATCAACGGGCGCATATGGGGTTTGCATAGGGATGCCTGCCAGTATGCGCGATGGGGAGTGGCAGGTGGCAGCGCAAATGGTTTTTCGGTATATGTTGTTGAAGTCTGCACGATTGGGCCCATGGCGGGGCAGCAGGGGTGCTGTGAGCGTGGGCGTTGTATTTCTTTAACAGGCATGTATAATTAAAGGAGGATTTTTTGTGCCTGTTTCGTTAGTAATTTTAATATTGTACATTGTCGCTTTGTTCGCCATCAGCTGGTTCGCCAAAAAACGCAGCGAGGGCAACAACGAGAATTTTGCTCTTGCGGGACGCAGACTTTCTGCGCCTCTGATTTGTGTTACTATTATTGGTCTAGCCGTGGGCGGTGCTTCTACCATCGGCGTATCCGAGCACGCCTTTCGCGTGGGTCTGAGCGCAGGCTGGTACACCATTGCCTGGGCGCTGGGTGCGATTGCTATGGGTCTGTTTATGGCGAAAAAATACCGTGAGCAGAACATCACCACCATCACCGAGCTGATTGAGCGTCACCATACTAAGAGCGCCGTAATTTTGGGCGTGTTCTGCCAGATCGTCATTCAATTGGTTATCATAAGCCTGCAATATATTGCTGGCGGCAGCATTCTGCACGCCATTTTGCCGGATATCTTTGATTTCCACACCGGTATGATCGTCAGCGCCATCACCTTCATCGGTATCACCTTTATTGGCGGTATGTGGTCTGCCTCTATGTCCAACGTTATGAACATTATCCTGATCTACGTGGGCATTATCATGGCCACCTTCATCCAGTTTAAGAAGATTGGCAGCATGGAGCATCTGGCTGCGGCCCTGCCTAGCAACGTGCCCTGGTTCAGCTTTATCGACGGCGTCGGCCCTGTGACCATCACCAGCTGGGTAGTTACCCTGATTACGGTAAACCTGTCGCTGCAAAGCATTCTGCAAATCTCTCTGGGTGCCAAGGACGCTGCCACTGCCAAAAAGGGCTTTGTCTGGGGCGGCATTTTGATGCTGCCTGTGGGTGTTTTGGCTGCCTTTTTGGGTATTGTGGCCAAGGCTATGTATCCTGACGCGCAGGCCGCTTTGGCACTGCCGCAGGTTATCGTGGGTCTGCAGCCTATACTTGCAGGCATCACCCTGGCTGCCCTGTGGGCTGCCGATGTATCCACCGCCTGCAACCTGCTTTTGAGTGCAGGTACATTGTTCTCCAGCGATATTTATAAGCGCTTTATTAACCCTGACTGTGATTCGCAGCGCCAGCTGTTCATGACCCGCGCCTGCATCATCATCAGCGGTATTCTGACCCTGGGCCTGGCTATGAGCGTTTCCAGCATTTTGGGCACGATTATGATTGGCCTGTCTTTGACCGCTGCCTTCAGCGTTATCGTTATCGTGGCGCTGTTCTTCCCGCAGTACGCTTCTAAGGCTGCAGGCTTTTGGACTCTGCTGGCCGGCCTGGTAATGCTGATTTTGTGGCAGCTTACGCCGGCAGTGCGCATTTTCCCCAACGTCATCTACATGGAATGGCTGGTGTGCATTGTGGCCTACGCCGTAGTAGCGCTCATCAGTCCGGCTAAGAAGGCTGTGCCTGCTGCTGAGGGCTGATTTGTAAGCAGGGCTTTTAGCACTGTGATAATTATGCTTGTGCTTTGGAAATGTCATAAGCTATAATTGCATAATAAACGATACTACCCCGGGACGTGTTTCCCGGGGTTTTTACTTGCTGTTTATCATGTTTAAGCGTTTATGACCTTGGCTGCAGCAGGCGGATGGGGGTGGTGGACGGTGAAGATGGTGGTGCAAATATGCTTGACGCATAAGGGAGTAAATGATATAATCGGGTCTCCCCCAAAAGTTGTGGTCATCGCTCTAACGTTTGTGTGGTCGGACCTCC
>CAVKMV010000048.1:0-15403 GCA_963657675.1 Ruminococcus intestinalis | reverse complement strand
GCAGATGGCACTACAAATAGTATCCACAAAAATAATGTTATAAAAATGCGTGAGCTGGGCAGATAAAGGCTGCTGCTCCCTGGAAGGTTACCTTCCAGGGAGTTATTTTTTTTGAGCTACAATAAGGGTGTAAGCAGTAGGGGGCTCCGGTAGAGGCGACTCTCGAGCTGTCAGAGAAGTTTTTACTGATAAAGGAGGAACATGGTATGCAAAAGTTTAACAACGTACAAATTCTGAGCGCAGGTGTGGATAAGGACTTGACAGCAGCTTTTGAACAGGGAAGCAGGCTGTATGAGCTGGTGATGAAAAGGGGATATGCAGATATTGGTGAGCAGGAGCTATTTGTTTTTATAGATGATGCTCTTGGTAAGCTAAACGATGAGGGACTGCTGCAGCTAGTGCAGGACGAACAGAAAAATATTCCAACAGACTGCTTTATAGACTTGGCCTACAAGCCATCATATGCTTTGGCGGCGCTGGCGGTTTATGCAGCAGTTACTTATAGTGAACGTTTTAAGGAGAAAGACCGGGATAAAGCAATTAGTAGACTTTTACAGGCCTGCAGCAGACGCAGACTGCGTGACCATGGCTACGAAGCTGAAAGCGGCAGGCTTGAAAACCTGCTGCTGTTTGTCAAAGCGCCGTTAAAGCAGTTTTTAAGTGCGTATCGAAGTCTGGCACCAGCTTTTAGCAGGATGATGGATGAGGCAATCACAGAAATTAGCAAAGCCTTGAAAGAGAACGCGGAGGATAAAATAGATATAAGCGTCAAAGGCTTTGGACAGGTAACAGTGACAAGCAAATATAAGCAGATTATGGCAGCCTATGATGGCTATTCGTATACGGTTTTTGTATACGGAACCCTGATGCAGGGACAGAGGGCGAATGAAATGCTGGCTGCCTGTATGGTGGTGACTTTAGCCTTGAGGGTTATGCTAATTATGACTTGGGCAGTTATCCTGGAATTAAAAAGCAGGTAGGTGCTGTTACCTATGGCGAAGTCTACTTTGTAGATAAAAATAAAATAGCTGCTATGGACTATTACGAAGCTGTAGGAGAGCTTTATGAGCGCAGGCAGGCAAAGGCCGAATCTGCGCATGGTGCCTTAGAATGTGAGGCTTATGTGTATATGCCTGAGCCGGAGGGCGAAAAGGTTAGGGGTCGCTGGCATGATAACGGAGAATTAGTATGGTACGCTTGTTATGGCTCTAATATGGATGACGAGCGCTTTGACTGTTATATAAAAGGCGGTTGCTATTGTGGTCGTGTTTACGATGGTTGTAGTGATAAGTCAGCATGGTTAGACAGCTATACTACTGTTGTTGATGGTAATTTGTATTTTGCATTTGCAAGCCGCAGATGGGAAGATTGCGGCGTAGCCTTTTATGATAAAAGGGGGGCAGGCAGAACCTTTATGCGTATGTATATGGTCAAAGCATCACAGCTCGATGGCATACATGAGCAGGAAGGTAAAAGTGTATATGGTTCTTTGGAGTATTTGGGGCGTGCACATGATGGGCGCAGGGTTTATACTATAACCAGCAGTTATGTCAGGGATGATAAAAATGCTCCCAGCGAAGCTTATAGACAGCTTTTGGAGAGTGCTTTGGTGAAGAATTTCGGCTTGTCGCGCCAACAGGCTGTAGATTATCTGGCTGCACATATTGAATAATGCTTAGGGAGTAGAGCCTGACAGAGGGCTCTGCTTCCTGTTTTTATGTAGTAGCTATGTCGTGAAAGTGCTTTTGATACAACCCGTACTCAAAATTTTGTTCGCTAATATGTTGGCGGTAGGGAAAAAGTTTGCTATAATATTATTGTTATAGTGGAGGTAGAAGCGTTTTATGGATACGTTGAATATAATTTTGCTGATTATGATAGCTATGCTCTTGCTGGCGCTGGTGCTGCTACTGCAAAGCAGGCCCAAGGCGGACCTGCAGGCGCAGCGGCTGGAGCTTTTGGAGCGGCGCCTGGGCGAGGCGTTGTACGACCTGCGGGGCGAGCAGAACACGCTGGCGCGGGCAGCACGCATGGAAAACCAGGCTGCCAGCGACAGGCTGAGCGAGCAGATTGATAAGCGTGTGGCACGTCTGGCGGATTTGACGGACCAGAACCTGGAGCGTATACGCGTTACGGTGGACGAGCGGTTGAACAAGTCGTTGGAGCAAAAATTTTCCCTGGTCAGCCAGCGCCTGGGTGAGGTGCACCAATCCCTGGGACAGATGCAGGGGCTGGCAGGCGGCGTGGATGATTTGCGGCGCATTTTGTCTAACGTCAAGGTGCGCGGCACCTGGGGCGAGATGCAGCTGGGCAATATTTTGCAGGATATTTTGGAGCGGGCGCGCTATGTAGAAAACGCCGAAATCCGCCCTCACAGCGGTCTGCGCGTGGAATACGCACTGCGTCTTCCCGGGCAGCGGGAGCAGGAGGTGCTGCTGCCGATTGATGCCAAGTTTCCGCTGGAGGATTACCAGCGCCTGCAGCAGGCACGCGAGGCAGGGGACGCACAGGCTGCGGATGCTGCCACCAAGCAGCTGGAGCGGCGGCTGAAGGGTGAGGCGAAGGATATCTGTGAAAAGTATATCTGTCCGCCGTATTCCACCGATTTCGCCGTGATGTATCTGCCGAGCGAGGGGCTTTTTGCCGAGGCGCTGAACATTGCCGGGCTGCCAGAGGAGCTACAGCAAAAATACAGGGTGTGCGTGGCGGGACCGTCGACGCTGGCGGCGCTGGTGAACAGCCTGCAGCTGGGGTTCCGCACGCTGGCGGTGCAGCAGCGCACTACCGAGGTGTGGCAGCTGCTGAACAAGGTGAAGCAGGAGCTGGCCGGCCTGGAGGCGGCACTGGATAAAACAGCCAAAAAGCTGGAGGAGGGGCAAAGCGCGCTGCAAAGCACCGCGCGCTACACCTCGCGCCTCAAAAAGCAGCTGGATGCAGTGGAGCAGCTGGAGGGGGAGCAGGAATATGCAGCACAACGAAGAGCCTAATCCCTACAAAAAGCCGCCGCTGTGGGTGCAGGTGCTTTTGTGGGCCTATGGCTTTATGTGGCTGAATATGATTTTTATTACCGGGTTGAACAGCCTGCGATTGGGATATGTTGATTATGACAGTGGCAGCATTGCCTTGGCGATGACCTGCGGCTTTTGGCTGATTTTTAAGTATCTGCCAAGGCTGCTGTGAGGGAGCAGACTAGTATCGATATCCGATATGAGTTAAACGATTTTTCTTGGAGGTATGTTTATGCGCGATTTTTCTGCCTGGCTGGCAAGTTTCAGGCCAAGCATTGCGACATATGAATATTATGTTGATTTTACCAAGGTATATCGCAATTTGGCTGCAGTTAAGGTAGAGCTTTGCCTGTTAAACTCGTTAGTTGGCTCAAAAGATATAGAAAACGATTTTAGGAGCCTGCTTGCTAAATATCCGGAGGTATTAAAATGTATACCGTTGTTGTTGGCGGTATGTGCTGATGAAATTTATGCAACAGATGAAGATGGTTCTTTTTTGTATGATTTTAAAACACTGAATGGCGATGCTGAACAATATGTGCAGTTCATGCGGAAAACTGGCTTGTTTGATTTGATAGCTAATAAAATACTTAATAATCTAATGAATTATGCGGCAGGTGTACAAGCAGGCTTGGATTCTAATGGCAGAAAAAACAGGGGCGGACATCTTATGGAGGACCTGGTGGAAAAGCATCTGCGCAAGGCCGGTTTAGTTAAAACCGTAAGTTATTTCAAGGAAATGTATATCCACGAGATTACTGAAAGGTGGGGGCTGGATCTATCTGCAATTTCTAACCAGGGCAAAACGGAAAAACGTTTCGATTTTGTTGTCAGCACGGAGAAGATGATCTACGGAATTGAAACTAATTTTTATGCTAGTGGCGGCAGCAAGCTGAACGAAACAGCCCGCAGCTATAAGACCTTAGCACTGGAGGCGGAAGCGATAGAAGGCTTTACCTTTGTATGGTTTACCGACGGTAAGGGCTGGCAGAGCGCCAGACATAATCTTGAAGAAACATTTGATGTGATGCAGCATATCTATAACGTTTCAGATATTGAAGCGGGAGTTATGCAGAAGATTTTTAAATAAAAACTATGGCATGTTGAATAAAAGAGTAGTGTTAGCTTTAAGGAGGAACCATAATGGAGCTTTGGGATATATATGATGCGGACCGCCGGCTTACGGGACGCACGATGAAGAAGAATGACTGGATTTTGCGCGATGGCGAGTATCATCTGACGGTGCTGGGCGTGGTGCGCCACACTGACGGACGCTTTTTGATTACGCGGCGGGTGCTGACGAAGGCCTGGGCCGCAGGCTGGTGGGAGGTGCCAGGCGGCGCGGTGCAGGCAGGCGAAACATCACGCGAGGCAGTGAACCGCGAGGTGCAGGAGGAAACCGGTTTGGACGTGAGCGGCTGCGTGGGTGGTCCCACGCTCACCTATCACCGCGAAAATCCGGGCGAGGGCGACAATTATTTTGTGGACTGCTACCTTTTTACGCTGGACTTTGCGCCGGAGCAGGTAAAAATCCGTCCCGAGGAGGCGCTGGAATATAAGCTGGCGACGCTAGAGGAAATTCAGGCGCTGGCGGCGCAGGGAGTGTTTTTGCATTACGACAGCATTAAGGCTGTTTTTGCAAAATAAACGCCTGCTGCAAGGTTGCTTATTGAAAAAACACCCTCAGCGTGGTAAAATATTGTGGTAAATACTTAAATATTATAGAAAGAGAAAGTTTGGAGGAATTCTACAATGTCAGGACATTCTAAATGGGCAAACATTAAACATAAAAAAGGCAAGGCCGACGCACTGCGCGGCAAGATCACTACTAAAATCAGCCGTGAGATTACCATTGCCGTACGTATGGGCGGCGCTGACCCCACCGGCAACATGAAGCTGAAGCTGGCTCTGTCTAAGGCTAAGGCTAACAATATCCCCAAGGACAACATCCAACGCGCTATCCAAAAGGGTGCAGGTGCCTTGGAAGGCCAAAGCTTTGAAGAAATTACCTACGAAGGCTACGGTCCTGCAGGCGTTGCTATGATGGTCAGCTGCCTGACTGATAACCGCAACCGTACTGCTGCCGACGTACGTCACGTATTTTCTAAGCATGGCGGTAACCTGGGCGCGAGCGGCTGCGTAAGCTACATGTTTAAGCAAAAGGGTATTTTCGCAGTAAGCGCTGAAACCGGCGTAAGCGAGGATGACCTGATGATGATCGCCCTGGATGCAGGCGCTGAGGACATCAAGAGCAGCGAGGACGGCTTTGAAATCATCACCGATCCGTCTGCCTATGATGCAGTGGAAAAGGCATTGGCTGATAACAATATTGAGGTTGCAATGTCCGAAATCACCATGGTTCCCGATACTATGGCCGAGCTGAGCGATGAGGATGCCGAAAAGGTACAGAAGATGCTGGACGCTCTGGACGATTGCGATGATGTACAAGACGTTTACACCAACGCTGACTTGCCGGAAGACGACGAGGAATAAGATTATTATTACGAGGTAAACGCAGGGCTGTGAGGCCATGCGGATGGGAAAGCAGGCAGTTGTTGTCTGCTTTCTGTTTTTTGCGAGGTATTTATGCTGGTTTTAGGGATTGACCCAGGTACTGCCATCTGCGGCTATGGCGTTGTGGATATGACTGGTAACCGCCTGCGTCCTGTTTTTTACGGCTCGGTGCTGACGGATAAGGATATGCTGCCACAGCTGCGGTTGAAAAAAATCTATGATGATATTTCGGAGATCATAGACCACTTTCATCCTGATTTTATGAGCGTGGAAAAGCTTTTTTTTAACCGTAATGTGACGACCGCTATCCCTGTAGGCCAGGCGCGCGGCGTGGTGCTTTTGGCGGCTGCCAACAAGGGACTGCCGGTGCTGGAATTTACGCCGATGCAGATTAAGCTTTCTGTGGTGGGCACAGGCAGCGCTACCAAGGAGCAGGTTATCTATATGGTGATGCGCCTGTTGAATATCCGCGAAAAGATTAAGCCTGATGATACGGCGGACGCGCTGGCGGCGGCGATTTGCGGCATCAATACGGCGTCGACGCGCAGATGGCAGGAGGGACGGTAGATGATAGGCTCGCTTAAGGGCAGCGTGGGCTGCCTGGCAACAGATTATTGTATAATTGAAACTGCCGGCGGCGTGGGCTACCGTGTATTTATGCCTGCGGCCCACCTGGCGCAGCTGACGCAGGGGGCGGCAGTGCATGCCTGGGTGCACACAGCGGTGCGCGAGGACGCGATTATTTTGTACGGCTTTTTGAGCCAGGAATATTATGCTTTGTTTGAGCTGCTTTTGACTGTGAGCGGCGTGGGACCCAAGATGGCGCTGGGAATCTTGTCGGCGGTGAAGCCTGATGCTTTTTATCTGGCGGTGCAGAGCCGTGATATTAAGGTGCTGACGAAGCTGCCCGGCATTGGCAAAAAGACGGCGGAGCGTATGCTGCTGGAGCTGAAGGACAAGGTTGGCGCCGCAGCAGAGGAGGCCGGTGGCAGCTTGGACGGCGTTGCGGCTGACGTGGGCAGCGGCGCTGCGGCCGAGGCTATGGAGGCTTTGGCAAGCCTGGGATATACTAACAGCGAGATTGTGCCTGTGATGAAAAAAATTGACGCTGTTGATACACTCACGAGCGAGGAAATTTTGAAGCAGGCGCTCAGGCTGATGATGAAGTAGGAGTTAGTAGATGGAGTTTGATGATAGAATTATTGCCGGGGCGGAGCAGGAAGCTGATGGCTGGCAATACAGCCTGCGTCCGCGGCGCTTAAATGAATATATCGGCCAAAAGCAGGTGAAGGATAATCTCGCTGTCTTCATCCAGGCTGCTGCTGCCCGCCACGAGGCCTTGGACCATGTGCTTTTATTTGGCCCCCCGGGTCTGGGCAAGACCACCCTGGCTAACATTATTGCTAACGAGCTGGGGGTCAACATCCGTGTGACCAGCGGTCCGGCGATTGAGCGTCAAGGCGATTTGGCAGCGATTTTGACGAATTTGGGCGATAACGACGTGCTTTTTATTGATGAGATTCACCGCCTTTCTAAAACGGTGGAGGAAATCCTTTATTCCGCTATGGAGGATTTCGCACTGGATATCATCATTGGCAAGGGACCTGCTGCCCGTAGCGTGCGCCTGGATTTGCCGCATTTTACGCTGATTGGCGCTACCACGCGCCTGGGAGCGATTGCGGCGCCCTTGCGAGACCGCTTTGGCGTGCAGTGCTGCCTGGAATTTTATAAGCCGGACGAGCTGCAGTTTATTATTACACGGGCGGCAGAAATACTTAATGTGAAGATTGACACTGAAGGGGCACTGGAGATTGCCCGCCGCAGCCGTGGTACGCCGCGTATTGCTAACCGTCTGCTGAAGCGTGTGCGTGATTTTGCGCAGGTGCTGGGCGCAGAGGTGATTGGCCGCCAGCTGGCGGACGAGGCGCTGGCACGGCTGGAGGTGGACCGCTTCGGCTTTGACCGCAACGACCGCAAGATTTTGCAGACGCTGGTCAAGACCTTTGGCGGCGGTCCTGTGGGTATAGAAACGATTGCGGCGGCCGTGAGCGAGGAGGCTGCGACGATTGAGGACGTTATCGAGCCTTATCTGATGCAGCAGGGAATGCTTAACCGCACCTCGCGCGGACGTATGGCGACGCGTGAGACCTACAAGTATTTGGGGATTCCGTATCCGGAGGCAAAATGAAGCTATTATTACATGCCTGCTGCGGTCCCTGCAGCTGTTATCCGACAGAAAGGCTGACGCAGCAGGGGACTGACTTTGATATTTTGTTTTTTAATCCCAATATTCACCCATACAAGGAGTTCAAGCACAGGCTGGCTACGCTGCGGGAGTTTTGCGAGAAGAAGCACTATAATCTGATTATCGATAAAAGCTATCCTATCGAAGACTGTATCCGTGGGATGCTGGCGGAGCCAGGCGTGCGCTGTGCGTTCTGCTACCGCCTGCGGCTGCGCTATGCGGCGCGCTTTGCTGCGGAAAATGGCTATGATGCCTTTAGCACGACGCTGCTTGTGAGTCCGTACCAGCGACATGAGCTGATTATAAAGGAGGCACAGGCTGCGGCGGAGGAGTTTGGCGTGCCGTTTTATTATGAGGATTACCGCGAGGGGTACCAGCGCGGAGTGGATATCAGCCTGGAGCTGGGGCTGTACCGCCAGCAGTATTGCGGCTGTGTGTTCAGCGAGCGTGACCGCTATGAGGTGCGCAAAAAGCGTGCGCAGCAGCAGGAGGGAAAGTTTATAGTAGTGAGCAAGAATATTAAGCTGGTGAATGTATAGGAATATATGTATATATATTCGCAACAACACATAATCTAATCCTGTTCGTCGAACTATCGTGCACGTCGAACACCTTAGAACATGGTAAAGTGTTTTTGCTAAGCTTTTTGCACGAGCAAAAAGCGCTGAGTTTCCCGCGCTTTTTCAAAAGCGCGAACCTTTCTTGCTTCTTCTTTCAGTTATGAAAGAAGACTTATAAGGAGGATATAATGCTAAAAAAATTACTCCTGTTTATGATGATTTTACCCCTTTTTGTATTTGTCGCTACGGCCTCTGCCGCCTCTGCTGCTGAGCAGATTCGCGTAGCGCTGGCTGTGGAGCAGGCGACGGTGGAGCTGGCCTGCGAGGACGAGCTGGCGGTGACAGAGCCTGACGGTAAACGAGCTTCTTTGCCCAAGGGTAAATACTTTGTGCACGTAGAAAACGGTAGGCTGGTTTTTGATGATAAGCATGCTTTTGCTTCCGGCGTGCGTGTTGCGCAGGGCTCCGGCAAGGCGCTGCCGCAGCTCAACAAGCGTGCTTATAAGGGGCAGCTGCAGCTGTTGGTGCGCTCCGGCAGGCTGGTTGTGGTGAACCAGCTGCCGCTGGAGGATTATCTGGCGTGTGTGCTGCCTGCCAAAACTATGGTGGTGTGGCCTGACGAGGCGGTGAAGGCGCAGGCTGTGGCCGCGCGTAGCTATGCCTTGTATAAAAAGCAGCATGCAGGCGCAGATTATGATATAATTGCTACCGACAGCGAGCTTTTTTATGAAGGCACGGGCAAGCGGATTGAAAAGGACGCTGTGACGAAGCTGATTAAGGCGACACGCGGGCAGTACCTTGTAGACGCCGGCGGCCGTGCGATAGAAGCAGTCACTACGTCTAGCAGCGGGGGACGCACCGAAAGCGCCCGCAATCTGTGGGGGCGGGAGGTCAGCTATTTGCAGTCCGTGGCGGATTACGACAGCGACAGTCCGGAATACACCTGGGAATATCGTGCGGTGCCTGCGCTTTTGGAAGGCCTGTTGGAGCAGCGTGGCTATGCTACGGGCAAGCTCACGAGCATCCGTCTGTCACCCCTGGATGACATGGGCGTGGACAGGACGCCGACGGGACGGGTAAAATACATCGTCCTTTCGGGTGAAAGCAATACGGTGAAGCTTTCGGGCAGTGAGCTGATGGAGCTTTTGAGCTTAAATAGCACGCTCTTTGACGTAGAAACAGGCACGCCCGTACCTGAAACGTTGAAGGTTCCCATTGAGAATTCCTATGGCATGCAAATAGGCAGCAAGGATATTGATATTAAGATAAACGAGGAGAACAAGCCTGTCTGGAAAAATTTGGTGCGCAGCTACCACATGCTTGGTGGTGGCAAGGAGGAAAAAATAATCTTCCGCGGCAGGGGCAGGGGCAACGGCCTGGGGTTGAGCGCCTGGGGCGCGCGCGGTCTGGCCAACGCCGATGCCAAGGCTACGTATAAGACGATTCTGGCGCACTATTATCCCGGCACACGGCTTGCGACTTTATAACATATAAGAAAAGAGAGATAACATAATGTTAGTAACAGATTTTGATTACGAGCTGCCGCAGGAGCGGATAGCGCAGCATCCTATGGAGCCACGCGACCATTCCCGTCTGCTGGTGGTGGATAAGCACACAGGCAAAATCGAGCATAAGCATTTTTATGACCTGCCTGATTACCTGAAGCCTGGTGATGTACTGGTGTTTAACGATACGCGCGTTATCCCTGCGCGTCTGCACGGCACCAAGGATACAGGCGCGCACGTGGAGGTGTTTTTGCTGACGCGCAAAAACGCCACTGACTGGGAGGTGCTGGTGCGTCCTGGCAAAAAGCTGCAGGTGGGTGCTAAAATTAATTTTAGTGACGATCTGGCCTGCGAGGTTATCGAGCATACCGATTTTGGCGGCCGTGTGGTACGCTTTAAGTACGAAGGCATTTTTGAGGAGATTTTGGACCGCTTGGGTGAAACGCCGCTGCCGCCGTATATTACGGCACCGCTGGAGGATAAGGAACGCTACCAGACGGTATACAACCGCGAGCGTGGCAGTGCTGCTGCCCCCACTGCCGGCCTGCACTTTACTAAGGAGCTGTTGCAGAAGATTAAGGATATGGGCTGCGAGGAGGTTTTCGTCACCCTGCACGTGGGTCTGGGCACCTTCCGTCCTGTGAGCGAGGCAAAGATTGAAGACCACAAGATGCACAAGGAGTTTTACACCGTGTCCGAGGAGGCGGCCGCTGCTGTAAACAGGGCTAAGGCCGAGGGCCGCAGGATCATCGCCGTGGGTACCACCGCGGTGCGCACACTGGAGGCGGCGGGGGCTGACGGCACCTTGAAGGCAGGCAGCAACTGGACCAATATCTTTATTTATCCTGGCTACAAGTTCCGCCTGGTGGATGATTTGGTGACTAACTTCCATCTGCCGCAGAGCACGCTCTTGATGCTCGTCAGCACGCTATCGACGCGGGAGATTATGCTGGCCACCTACAAAACCGCTGTGGAGGAAAAGTATCGCTTCTTCTCCTTTGGCGACGCTATGTTTATCACAGATTTACAAAAATAACGAAAAGGAAGCAACATGAAACACGCTGTAACCTATGAACTGATAAAAGAATGCAGCCGCAGCGGCGCCCGCCTCGGCAGGCTGCACACTCCTCATGGCACGTTTGAAACGCCGATGTTTATGCCTGTGGGCACGCAGGCGACCGTCAAGACGCTGGCTCCGGAGGAGCTGTACGCAATGGGCAGCCAGGTGATTTTGTCCAACACCTATCACCTGTTTTTGCGCCCGGGGCACGAGCTGGTACGCAAGGCCGGCGGCCTGCACAAATTTATGAACTATAAGCGCGGCATGCTCACCGACAGTGGCGGCTTCCAGGTGTTCAGCCTGGGAGCGATGCGTAAGATTAGCGAGGAGGGCGTAATGTTCCGTTCACATATTGATGGCAGCAGACAGTTTCTGTCCCCAGAGGTATCCACGCAGGTGCAGGAGGCCTTGGGTGCGGATATCGCTATGGCCTTTGATGAATGTATTCCCTATCCTGCGGAATATGATTATGCCAAGCGCTCGACCGAACGCACGACGCGCTGGGCGAAGCGCTGCCTGGATACACACACGCGTGAGGACCAGTCGATGTTCGGCATTGTGCAGGGCGGTATGTATCCTGACCTGCGCCGCCTGAGCGTAGCGCAGCTGACGGAGCTGGATTTTGCCGGCTATGGCATCGGCGGCCTGTCCGTGGGCGAGCCTAAGCCCTTGATGTACGACATTTTAGGTCAGACGACAGAGCTGATGCCTAAGGATAAGGCACGCTATCTGATGGGCGTAGGCACGGCGGACTGCATTGTGGAGGCTGTAAATTTGGGCGTGGATATGTTTGACTGCGTTTTCCCGACCCGTGTGGCCAGAAACGGCACCGCTATGACGCATACAGGCCGCCTGGTGGTGCGCAACGCTACCTATGCGGAGGACTTCCGTCCGATTGAGGATGGCTGTGACTGCTATGCCTGCCGCAACTTCAGCCGTGCCTACATCCGCCACCTGTTTAAGGCGGAGGAGATTTTCGGCCTGAGGCTTTTGTCTATCCATAATCTGCACTTTTTGCTGCATTTCGCCAAGGAGATCCGTGAGGCCATCGCCAGCGATACCTTCCCTGAATTCCGCGAAAGATTTTTGGAAAATTATCGTGGATAAACAAGGAATTTTTCATTTCGTAGAGAATATATAAAATTGGTATAAACTGCTGCAGGCCGCAAGGTCTGCAGGGAGAACCTGCGAACTTGTCCAACGCAGGGGTTGAGAAAATGTGGAGGTGTTCTGTATGCAAGGCACAGATGCAATGGCATTGCTTAATTCGCTTTGGCCCTTTGTCCTGATGGGCGGCATATTCTACTTTATGCTGTGGCGTCCGCAGAAAAAGGAACAGGAAAAGCGCCAGAATTTGTTAAACAGCCTAAAAGAGGGAGACGAGATTATCACCATCGGTGGTATTTATGGCGTTATTACAGCTATTTCTGAAAAACGCGTCAAGGTAAAGATTGCTGCCGGCGTGGAAATTGAAATGGCACGCAATGCCGTCAGTGGTTTCCAAAACCCCTCAAAGAATTCCTGATGGCGATTATAGAAGAAAAAACAGAGCTGCGCAGGCATTTTAAGGGTCTGCGCGCCCGGCTTACTGCTGAGCAGGTCGCAACTGGCAGCCTGGCTGTTGCCCATCATATCCTGGCCTGTGATGCCTATCGCAAAGCGCGCTGCATCATGGGCTATTTGGCTTTTGGCAACGAGCTGTCGGTGGATTTGGTGCTGCAGCGTGCCCTGGCAGACGGCAAAACCGTCGCCGTGCCGCTGGTGACATCGGCTACGGAGATGGTGCCGGCGTTGCTTGGCGGCATGGATGCCTTTGAGCTGGACCGCTACGGCATACGCAGCGTGCGCCAGCCGGCGCAGCTGCTGCAGCCGCAGCAGATGGACCTGGTTTTGGTGCCGGGTGTGGCCTTTGGCCGTGACGGCAGCAGGCTGGGGATGGGTGCAGGCTATTATGACCGCTTTTTGCCGCAGGCGGTTAACGCCAAGCTGATGGGTATAGCCTATGATGCGCTGCTGGCGGACAGCCTCCCCAGGGATGAGTATGATGTTGTTGTGCAGCTTTTAGCAAGTGAAAGCGGAATTACCACTCTCTGACCGCTTAGCTTATAAATTAAATCTAAAGTATTTAAGGAGGAAGTAATTTTGCGTTGGAATGAATTCGGGAAATTCCTGATTATCGCCTTGGCGATCATTGGTGGTTTCTGCGTATACATCTCGCCCCTGGCTAGTTCCATTAAGCAGGGTCTGGATTTGCAGGGTGGTACCCACGTCGTTTTGCAGGCAGTGGATACACCGGAGCTGAAGGTTGACGATGACGCCGTCAACCGCAGTGTAAAGGTTATTGAGCGTCGTGTTAATGAGCTGGGCCTCACCGAGCCTGTTATCCAGCGTCAGGGCAAGGACCGTATCATCGTCGAGCTGCCAGGCGTTAAGGACCCCGAGAAGGCTATTGCCATGCTGGGACGCACCGCTATGCTGCAGTTTAAGGATGAAAGCGGCAAGGTTGTGCTCACCGGTAGCGATTTGAAGGATGCCAAGGCACAGGTATCCCAGGGCAACCAGGCTGTGGTAGGCCTGGAATTTAGCGACGAGGGCGGCAAAAAGTTTGCCGATCTGACCGCACGTAACGTAGGCAGAAAGATTGCCATCGAGCTTGACGGCGAGGTGCTTACCGCTCCCGTAGTACAGGAAGCAATCACAGGCGGCCATGCACAGATTTCCGGCTCCCGCAATGTGGAGGAGGCCGAGCATCTGGCAATTTTGCTGCGTAGCGGCAGTCTGCCTGTAAAGATTGAAATTATGGAAAACCGCACCGTTGGTCCTACCCTGGGCCAGGATTCCAAGGATAAGAGCATTAAGGCCTTCAGCATCGGCATTATAGGCGTTTTTGTCTTCATGCTGCTGTTCTACCGTCTGGCAGGCGTAGTTGCGGATATTGCGCTTTTGCTGTACGTAATGCTGCTGCTTTTGGTAATGCGTTATCTGGGTGCTACGCTGACGCTGCCTGGCATCGCAGGTATCATCCTGTCCGTCGGCATGGCGGTTGACGCCAACGTGCTTATTTTTGAACGCTTCAAGGAGGAGGTAAAGCGTGGCAAGACGCTGCGCAGCGCTATGGATTCCGGCTTCAGCCGCGCCATCGTTACCATCCTCGACTCCAACCTGACCACGATTATGGCTGCGGCAGTGCTCTTTTACCTGGGCACCGGCCCGATTAAGGGCTTTGCCGTTACCTTGGCGCTCGGCACATTGCTGAGTATGTTCACAGCCGTAACCGTAACCAAGTTTTTACTGCGCTTCCTCATTTACAGCAACATCACCAAG
Organism: Ruminococcus intestinalis; assembly: GCA_963657675.1. Taxonomy (GTDB): domain Bacteria; phylum Bacillota; class Negativicutes; order Acidaminococcales; family Acidaminococcaceae; genus Phascolarctobacterium_A. Next base: position 1,187 of record CAVKMV010000048.1, on the reverse strand, counting down.
AATCTCTTCTTGTTTGGTGCCAGAGCGCCCAAAACTAATGAGGAGGTGGCAAAATAATGAAGTTCTCTATTGTTAAACGCTATAAGATTTTCTTTGCCATCACCATCACCTTTTTACTTATCGGTATTGGCTCGATGCTTTTTAAGGGCTTCAACCTGGGCATAGATTTCACCGGCGGCAGCATTATGGACCTGGAATTCAACAAGCCTGTTACCGTTGCCGAGGTGCGTGACGTGCTCAAGGAGCATGACCTGGGTAATGCTATTATCCAGCTTGAAAGCAGCGACAGCAGCGCCCAAAGCTCCAAGGGCGTACTCATCCGCACCGGTGTTGTGAGCGATGAGCAGCGTCAGCAGGTCATGGGTGATTTGAAGTCCAAAATCGGCGAATTCAACATCCAGCGTGTAGAAAACGTTGGCGCTACCGTCGGCGGCGAGCTGATCCAGCAGGCTGTGATGGCGATTGTGCTGTCGTGGTTCCTGATGATCGCCTATATCACCGTGCGCTTTGAGTTCCGCTTCGCACTGGCGGCGATTATCGCTTTGATTATCGACGTTATGGTAACGCTGAGCTATTTTTCGCTCTTCCATATGGAGCTGGATTCCAGCTTCGTAGCTGCGCTTTTGACCGTAGTAGGCTATTCGGTCAATGGCACCATTGTTATCTTTGACCGTATCCGTGAAAACCTCAAGATTCACCGCCGTAGCGAAAGCATGACGGACATGGTGGATAACAGCATCTGGCAGACCATGGGACGCAGTATCTACACTGTCGGCACCTCGCTGTTTGCCGTTGTTGCTATCTTCATTTGGGGCGGCGATACCATTCGCAACTTCTCCTTTGCGATGCTGGTGGGCTTCTCCAGTGGTGCCTACACCTCCACGCTTTTGGCAGGTCCTATGTGGATGCTGCTGCGTAAGCTGACCCCGGGTAAGGATTGATAATCAAATATTTATGTTTTGCAGGACGTGCCGCTAATGTGGTGCGTCCTGTGTTTTTTATATATTGGGGATATTAAATTGCAGGATTTAGAACTCATTACCCGCAGACGGGCGACTAGGAGTAATAAGTAATGACGACAGAACAAAAGCAAATCTATGTCTATGATGATTTTAGTTTTGATGAGCCAATTTGCTGACGGACATGGGGTGGCTTTTATCTCCATTGTATGACGTTAATCCGGTGCC
>CAVKMV010000047.1:0-15409 GCA_963657675.1 Ruminococcus intestinalis | reverse complement strand
GCTTTGATTTGGGGTACTATTTTAGTGATGATGCAATGGTTTATGTATCCTCGAAGGATTACATGAATTATCCGACCTTTAGTTGGATGCATGGATATACGGCAGCAACCAAAATTTATAAAGCATCCCCAGACTTAAAACCGCAGACAGGTAAGACCAATGAAATAGGTGCGAAGTTTAAGCTTAGTGATAAAACGTATTTTGATCTGGCTTATTATGATAGACGTCAAAAGGATTCTATTAGCGCTACCAAGATAGGTTCTGCTGGCGGTAAGGATGTCTATATGTATCAGAATATAGATTCTCCATTACATATTAAAGGCTTTGAAGCAAATTTGGTGCAAAAGCTGGGCGATAAGCTTACAGCTACTTTAGGATATAACCATTTGAATACGGACAAGGAAACATTGATTTCTAATATGGCTAAAGATACTGTTTCTGTTGATTTAAAATATAGACAGGAAAACTATAATATTGGCATTTCCGGTATAGGACGTTATGACATTCAGCGTTCTAGTGCTTTTATTACCGGAGGCTATGAACTGCCTTGTCCGCAATTTTGGGTATGGAATATTTATGGTAACTATAAGGTAAATAAATCTACAAAGCTTTGGGCAAAGGTTAACAATATTTTTGATAGGCTATATATGTATACACCTGAATGGGATAAGGCCAATTCAGATGTCCGTTATTATAGCAAGATGGGGCGCAACTTTATGGTTGGCGTAGAATACAGTTTCTAAATTTAATTGATGATTAAGCAGCTTCTTCTTAGCTTCATTTTCATATTGCTTCTACTGGCTGTGGCTATCGACACACGTCGCAGCCGGCAGCTACCCCGCAGGCACCTGTCGTTGTTACAACCTATGACGGTTATGCCGGAGGCGGACGCCTGCTGCAGCAGGGCTTTACGCAGGCACCGCAGCGGGTGCTGGCCGTATCGGAGCCTGTTGTCGAAAATCTCATCTTTTTGGGTGTGGATGACCGCATTGCGGCCGTCAGCGAATGCTACAGCAAAAGCTATGCCCCTTATGAGGAGCAGTTTGCCAAATTTACCTGGCTGACAAAGGGTACAGGCTATCCCTCTAAGGAGGCAGTGCTGGACCTAAAGCCCGATTTGATTGTGAGCTGGGGCTCGCTGTTTGGGGACAGCGCCCTGGGCAGCGCGCAATATTGGCATGATAAGGGTATTCATACCTACGTTATGAAGAACACCATACCGACGCGTGCAACAGGCAGGCGCAGGGTGGAATACTTTGTAGATGATTTGCAAAGCCTGGCCAAGATCTTTCGTGTAGAGGAGAAAAACAAGGATAAAATAGCGCAGCTGAGGCGGCGCATACAGAAACTGCAGGCAGCGGGCGACAGCACCCCTAAGACGCAAAGGCCTACTGTGGTAACCTTACAATACCTGTATGGTAACGAATACTTTGGCCGCACGCACACCGATATGACGGCGGATATGATTGAGCTGGCAGGCGGCATCTCCCTAGATGATGAACTGGGCGGACGCAAGAGCATTGAATATTTGGTTAAGCTGGACCCGGATATCATTGTCGTGATAGACACGGGCAATATGCCGGTAGCCAAAAAGCTGCAGGCCCTGCGTCAGCATAGGGTGCTGCGTAAGCTGCGGGCAGTGCGCAATAACCGCTTTTTTGTGATTGAACACAGGGCGTTTTACTGCGGCAGCCTGCGCACAGTGGAGGCAGTAGAGGCACTGGCGCGCTATATCAGGGACTGCCGTTAAGGTGTTAGCGGCTAATTGGCAAAAGTGAAGCATAAGAGGACTGCAAATGTGAAGGGAAGCATACATACTATGAATAATAAACGTCTTTGGGTTAATGGTGTTTTGGCTGCTGTTTGCAGCGTTGGTTTTGTGACCGGTGCAGGAGCTGCCGAAATTGGTTCGCAGGAAAACCCGTATACGCTTGATGAAATGGTTGTTACAGCCACGACTACACCTGTCAAGTCTACCCGTGCTACAGCGAGCATGACTGTTGTAACCCGCAAGGAAATAGATGATAACCACTATACAACGATGTCACAGGTTCTTGAGCATGTACCGGGCGTTGATTCGGTGGTATTTGCTGACGGGTCAGGCTTTGAAATTTCCGGAGAATCCTCCCTGACCATGCGCGGTAGCTCTAACTGCCTGGTGGCAATTGATGGCGTGGTACAAAAAACCGGCAATAGCTATAAAGCTTACCTGCTTGCGATGAATATGGATGATGTGGAGCGCGTCGAGGTTATGCGTGGTGCCGCAGCTACCTTATATGGTGCAGATGCTGTCGGCGGCGTGGTAAATATCATTATCAAGCGCAATTATCCGGCGCAGCAAACTAAGCTGACTGCTGCAGCAGGTAATTTTGGCTACCAAAACTATCATGTTAACACTAACGGCAGTGATGAAAAGGGCTTTTGGTCATTTAGCTATGACAAGCAGAAAAAGGGCGACTATAAGGATGGCGCCGGTGTGAAAACAGCGCGCAGCTCTGATTCTGATATGGTTAACCTGCGCATGGGAGCACACCTGGATGAGGAAACTGATTTTATCGTCAACTTCCAAAATCTGCAGCAGGATGGCTATGCTGTTTATCATATGCCCAATTGGGGTGATCGTACCTGGACGACTGATTATCATATGCAGACGTTATCGGGAACGTTGGATTATAAGAGCAAGGACGGCAAGGAGGCCAATGCCTTCACTGTATTGTATGGCAAGTGGTTTTCGGACAGAAAACGCAGCAGCAAGGGTAACGGACCTGCTGTAGCCTGGGAAACGGTTGATCGTGACAATATAGACGTAGTTAACCGTTACTACCGCCAATTAAGTGATAATAACCGTATTGCAGCAGGTGTTGAGTATCAGCGTTATAGCGTAGCAACTGCTGCTGCACCCAACAGGACTATTAGCGAGCGTGCTGCTTATTTGCAGGATGAATGGGATATTACCAATAAGCTCAAGCTGACTGCGGGTCTGCGTTATGTAAGCTCCAACAGCTACAAGAGCCAATGGCTTAATAGTGCTAATTTATCCTATGCGTTTAGTGACAAGTTCAGCGTGTATGCCTTGAGTAATGAATTTTACAAAACACCTAGTACAAATGCTATTTTTGGCAGCAGTGCCTTTTATGCTAACCCAAGCATTAAGCCTGAAAGTGGCCGTAACAATGAAATAGGCTTTATGGCAGCGTTTGATGATACCACGCGATTAGACGTATCTGTTTTTGACAGACGTCATGAGAATGCGATAGTTATCAAAAATTTGCCGGGAAGCAAAAATATCTACACTAATCTTGATGGTGTAACTCACCTGAAGGGCGCAGAGGCCAGCTTCAAAAAGAGCTTTGGTAAGTATTTTACGGCTAAGGCCAGTTATTCCCGCCTGATTGCAGAGGCAGATTCGCAGATTCCGCGTCTGCCGAAAACGCAATATACATTAGGCTTGACCTATGACCGCGATTTTTATAATATTAATCTGCAGGCCCTGAACCGCAGCGATTTCGCCCCTAATAATTACTTTCCGGAGGGCGATGACAATTATCTGCTGGAGAAAAATTATTGGGTGTGGAATTTATCGGCAAATTACAAGGTGAAGAAAAATATCAACCTTTTCGCTAAAGTAAATAACATCTTTGATAAGAATTACATGTCTGCAACCCAGTATACAAGTGCTGGTGCTGATATCGGTGAGCCTTTGGCTTATTATACTGCGCAGGGACGTAGCTTCATCCTGGGCATGGAATACAGCTTCTAAGAGGCTAAGGCTTGCTCCTTTTCATACTTTTCATATATCTCATTTTAGCTGTCACACGCCCTATGTGTGGCAGCTACCCCTGTTTTTGGCAGGAATAAGGAAAGCGGCGTTATGGAACACAAATACACAAAATTTTTCCTTACATTGACAGTGCTTTTGTTGGCATTGGTGCTGTCGTTTGTTTATTCGTTAAAAATTGGCGTTGTAAATATCAGTTATGCAGAAATTATCCGCATATTGTTTTATAATATATTTGGTGCAGCCACGGAGGAAGCACAGGAGCTGCTGCAATCAACGGCTGCGGCAGTAATTTTGGATTTGCGCCTGCCACGCATTATTATGGCGGTGCTGGCCGGCGGTTCGCTGGCACTGGGCGGCGTGGTGATGCAGGCTTTAATCCGCAATCCCCTGGCAGATCCATACATTTTGGGCGTGTCATCCGGAGCGGCGATGGGCGCGACTGCCAGCATTATTTTGGGCTGCTTTGGTGCCTTAGGTCTTTACGGTGTGTCTCTGGGAGCTTTTACAGGCGCTGTGGCAGTAACGTTTATTGTTTTTACTATCACCTATACGACGGGGGCGGGACGCAACAATACCAAGCTGATTTTGGCAGGAACGGCGCTTAATGCTATTTGCGGTGCTTGCACCAGTCTGATGGTATATCTGGCAAAGGATGTGGACGGCATCCGTGACGCTACCTTTTGGATTATGGGCAGCTTGGGCAAGGTCACCTGGGATTATCTGCCGTTTGTCGCGGTGGTATTTGCGGTGCTGGCGGCGTTCTTTATCTACAACTTCCGCACGCTTAACGCTTCGCTTTTGGGTGAGGAGATGGCGTTGATTTTAGGTATATCGCTGGCTAAGAGCAGAGCTGTGTTTTTGGTTGCTGTGGCGGTTTTGGTGAGTATGATTGTAGCAGCAACGGGGATCATCGGTTTTGTGGGTCTGGTTATTCCGCATGTGGTGCGCATTGCAAGCGGCAACAATCATCTCAAGCTGCTGCCATATTCGCTGCTGGGCGGTGCTGTTTATATGCTGTGGTGCGATATTTTGGCTCGCAGTCGGCTCGGCAGGGCAGAGCTGCCTATAGGAATCTTGACGGCCTTCATCGGCGGTCCCTTCTTCCTTTACCTGATGTGCAGCAAAAAGTATGGGTTTGGTGATAACTGATGGAAATACGCACAGAGGCTTTGAGTGTAGCCATAGATAATAAAAAAATTGTAGAGGATATCAGCCTCGACCTGCGCAAGGGCAGCTTTATCGGGCTTATCGGTCCCAACGGCAGTGGCAAGTCAACAATTTTGCGGGCCTTGTACCGCGCCCTGAAGCCCAGTGGTGGCAGGATTTTTTTTGATGGGGACGAGCTGGCGCAGCTGCCATTGAAGCAGACGGCGCAGAAGCTGGGAGTAATGAAGCAAAACAGCAGCCTGGCCTTTGATTTTAAGGTGATTGATTTGGTGCTGCTGGGACGCACGCCGTATAAAAAGCCGTTGGAGCTGGATTCGGCAGCGGATTATGAGCTGGCGCGTGCAGCCTTGCGCGAGGTGGGGCTGACAGGCTACGAAAACCGCCTGTATAACCAGCTTTCGGGTGGTGAGCAGCAGCGCGTGATGATCGCCAGGGTGCTGGCAGGACAGCCACAGACGCTGCTGCTGGATGAAATGACAAACCATTTGGATTTATATTATCAGCTGCATCTGCTGCAGCTAATCAAAGATATGCACGTCGAGGTGCTGGCGGTGATGCATGATTTGAACCTGGCAGCTAAATTTTGCGACAGGCTGTATTTGCTGCAGCAGGGAAAAATCGTGCTCAGCGGCACAGTAGCCGAGGTTTTGGGTGCACCCTTGGTGCAGGAGGTTTTTAAGATCAAGCTTAGGCTGTATGAGGACGAGGACAAACACCTACATGTATTGTATGACGGTATAAGGGCGTAAAGGAGAGGCGGCATGGATCAATATTATCAGGACAATATGCTTATGGGCATGAGGATATATAATTTTTTGCATCGCTACGCTGTGAACGGCAAGATATCGGGCAACCTGGCCTGTATAGGCGAGATAAAAAATGCTGCTGTGGTGCTGTACAGCCCACGTGGCTGCGGTTTTCATTACCGTTATCATGCGCGCAGCCGCAATACACCTGTTTATGGCTTGGAATGTGCGGACCTGCGCAACCGGGACGTTATCTTTGGCGGTGAGCAGAAGCTCGTAGCTTTATTGCAAAAAATTGAACGGGAGCAAAGGCCTGAGCTTATCTTCGTGCTGCCTTCAGTGGTATCGGATATTGTGAATGATGATATGACGGGACTGGTGCTCAGCCTGCAGCCGCAGTTTAAGGCTAAGCTGGTGCCGGTAACGTCACAGGCGTTTTCGCATATGGATAAAAACAATTCGCGCAAGGTGCTGCGGGAAAAATCCTGTCAGCAGCAAAATAAAAAGTTTTCCTCCAGTGCTGTCTATCCCGGTTGTGGTTATGTGGAGGTTATGGATGCGCTGGTGCAGCAGGTGATGGAGCCGCAGGCGGTGGATCCCAGAGCAGTGAATCTGGAAACCTTTGCCTGGGGCTTTAACGGGGTAGTGAAGCTGCAGGGCATGGTGCAGATGCTTGGGCAGATGGGCATAAGCGTAAACACCTGCCTGCCTGCAGCAGATTTAGCAGGCATCCGCCGCGCACCGCAGGCAGCGCTTAATATCGTGCGGCGCAAAAAGTGGGCGTTGGCGATGCAGCAAAAATTTGGCACACCTTTTATCCATGTGGCAGATATGCAGGAGTGGCACGGCATTGCAGGTATTAGTGATTTGTACAGGCAGATAGGCACAATGCTGCACTGCGAGGAGCAGGTGGAGCAGGTGCTGCAGACCTGCTGGCAGCAGATTCGGCCGCGCTATGAAGAGCTGCGTAAAAGCTTTGCGCAGCACCGCTTCTGCCTGATTGCTCATGGTCCGGCCATGCTGCCGGATGCGATGCGTGTGTATCAGGTGGATTACGGTCTGCCGCTGGCAAAAATATGCCTGGTGATGAATCCGTCTTATCAGGCGGAAACCGGCGTTGATGACAGCACTATGCAAAGATTCCGCGCCAGGATAGAGCAGGCTAAGCAGGAATATGGCTGTGAGGCGGATATAGTGGTTGATCCTTCTGAGGATGAATTGCGTGCTGCCGTACAGGCCTGTGATTTTGTTATAGGTAACGGGCATCCGCGTTATGCAGGGCTGGGCAGACCTCTATTATATAATTTGTTTGACAGGTCGGTGTGGACCTACGAAGGTTTTTTAGACATTATGGAAGAGATAAATTCTACCCTGCAGTCCAGGCAATGCCTGGGTGATAAGCTGCTTTTGCGTAAGCTGTCATATGATCCGGTGTTTTATCCCCTGCGCACTGAGGACACGGCCAGCAGAAGCTCGCGTGAAATGTTTAGCAGACTATGGAGGCAGAGAGAAAAATGAAACCCTTGAGTAGCTGTGCGCTGTTTGGCGCTGCAAGAGTTATAGATGGTATCAGTGACGCTTTGTGTTTGCAGCATTCCGTCATAGGCTGCCAATGGGGCAGTCTGGCCTTTCGCTATGCAGGCAGACCATATGATGTGCAGCAGGCTTCTACTGTTATTTATGAAAACGATGTTATTACAGGCGGTGAGGAGCTTTTGCGCAAGGCGCTGCAGCAGGCAGAGCAGCTTTTTCCAGGCTGTGGTGCTATTTTTGTCGTCAGCGGCTGTGTGCCTAACATGATTGGTGATGATGTGGAGGGTGTACTGGCAGGCTTTAGGAGCCGGCAGCTTTTGCACGTCAAGGCGCCCGGCTATGCGGGTAATATTGATAGCGGCGTGGAGGCTGCCTATCTGGCATTGCTGCCCCTGCTGCAGACGGCGGCTCGCAGGACGGTGAGCATTAATATCCTGGGTATTATGCATGGTGATCCCTATGCAGAAAATGATATGCAGGTATTGCAAAATATTTTAGGAAGCAAGGTGTCTATCAACTGTAATCTGCAAAGCTGTACGCTGGCGCAGATACAAAAAATGCCGCAGGCCGCACTCAACATCTGCTTTGGCTATGGCGAACCGTTAGCAAAAAAAATGCAGGAGAGTTTTGGTGTTCCCTATATAAGCTGTGCTTATCCCTATGGTATTGGCGGGATGCAGGCGTTTTTGCAAAAGCTGGAGGAGGCCTTGGGCGTTGATTTGGCGCAGGAACGGGCCAAGCTGGAGGAAGCGGGCAGACAGCTGGTGTATCGTTGCGCTGATTATCTTACTAACCTTTTTCAGATGCCTGCGGCTGTTGTGGCGGACAAGGCACATCTTGCAGGTATGCAGTCCTTTTTGGAGGATGAGCTGGGTATGCGCGTGGTCTTGGCTGCCGACAGTGCGGAATATACTCTGGATAAGCTGGAGGCAGCTGTAGAACGACTGCAGCCTGTGCTGCTTTGCGGGTCATCATTCTTAAAGCAGCTGGCAGCAACGCAGAGACTGCCGCTTTTACGGTTTGTGTATCCGCTTTTTGACCAAATCTGTCTGGCACCTAACAGCTTTTTGGGCGTGCAGGGAGCTGCCTATATTATTGAACAGCTTGTCAATGCCTGTCTGCAGCAGGACTATAAAGCGGCAGGACTATATGCACCGTTACGTGAAAAGCTATGTGAGGTGCGCCAATGAACGGTGGAGAAACGCATCCCTGCTTTACAGCGCGCTGCAGTGACTATGCACGTATTCACCTGCCTGTGGCACCTGTCTGCAACCTGCAGTGCAACTACTGCCTGCGCAAATTCAGCTGTGTGAACGAAAGCAGGCCGGGAGTGGTGGCCAGAGTAATGCAGCCACAGGAGGCTTTAGAGTGGTATCTGCGCATGAAAGCTAAAGTAGCAAGGCTGACGGTGGCAGGTATCGCAGGACCTGGTGATGCGCTGGCAAACTGGCAGCAGGTGCGTCAAACCCTACAGCTCATTCGCAGGGAGGATAAGGATGTGTTGTTCTGCCTTTCGACTAATGGTCTGTATCTGTCGCAGTATGCGGTAGAGCTGGCGGAGCTGGGCGTAGATTACGTAACGGTGACCGTGAACGCGGTGCGGGCGGCAACGGGAGCAAAAATTTACAGCTATGTCAACGATGGTGGCAGACTTTACCAAGGGGAGGAGGCAGCACAGCTTTTGCTGGAGCGTCAGCTTGAGGGTATTGCGCTTCTGCAGCAGCACGGCATAAAGCTTAAAATTAATACGGTGGCGATTCCTGGAATAAATATGCAGGAAATACCCCTTATTTCGCAGCGGCTGGCAAAGCTTGGCTGCAGGCTGCATAATATTTTACCCATGCTGCCGGTTGCAGGGACGCTTTTTGGTACTATAAAGGAGCCGGCGGCGACAGAGATAGCTTTGTTGCGCCATGAATGTGAGCAATGGTTGCCGCAGATGCTACACTGTAACCGTTGTCGTGCGGATGCTGTGGGTACATTAGTAAACCCTGTATGCTTTCAAAAAAGCTGAATTAGGCGTAAGCCAGGTCGAAACCAGGGCTTGCGCTTTTTGTATATATGCCAAGAGAATATTAAGCTTGTACTTTGTTTAGTTTTTACCATTTACTGCCGACTTTGCAGTCATGCTGTTCACAGATAAATCGAACTTTTGACTAAAGTAGAGCCGGCGTTTGTGGTATAATGATAGCAGATAAGGCGATATTAAAGGAGTGATACAGATGAGCAGAATTGATTTTGGCGCAAAGCCTATGCTGTTCCCTATGCCGGTGTTCATTATCGGTACCTATGACGCAGAGGGTGTGCCTGATGCTATGGCTGCTGCCTGGGGTGGCATTACGGATACCAACGAGATTTCCATCGCTATGGCTGCAGAGCATAAGACAGCGGCTAATCTTGCACAGACGGGAGCCTTTACTGTAAGTATGGCTACTGTGGAGATGGTCACTGCCTGTGATTATGTAGGTATTGAATCGGCCAATAAGGTGGCGGATAAATTTGCCCGTGCCGGCTTTCATGCCACTAAGAGTAAATTTGTGAACGCACCCCTGATTGACGAGCTGCCTATGGCCTTGGAATGCAGGGTGAAAAGCTATGAGCATGAGGTGCTGGTGGGCGAGATTGTTAACGTCACGGCGGATGAAAGCGTGCTGACGGATGGCAAAATTGATCCTACCAAGCTAAAGCCGTTGACCTTTGACGGAGTAAACCATAAGTATATCGCTTTGGGCGACGTGGTAGCAGCGGCGTTCGCTGAAGGCGAAAAGCTGAAATAAGCTGTAAGTAGTTGGTGACTAAGGAGGTTGCAGGATGCAGAATAAAAAATGGATTGCAGCAGCACTTGCATGTGGCTTTGTTTTGGGCAATGGTATGCCTAGTGCCAATGCCGGTATTTTTGACAAGGTGCTGAAGGGCGGAGCTGTTGGCTACGCTGTGGATGCCACTGCTCCGGCGCTGAACAACGCTATCAATACGTTGACCGCGAAATATGGCGTGGGAACGACGGATGCTACAAAAGTCGTGCCCATTATTTCGGTTGGCGATGGCAGCCGTGCAGGTGCGGCCCAGGTATCAGGACCGCAGGCCAAGGTGGACCAGGTCAAGGCAGCGCTGATGATTGAGCAGACAGTTTTAGGCGTACGCTGCAAGGTGCTGCTACCTGTAGATAATGTGTCGTATAAAAATGTTAACCGTGTGCAGGGCGTGGGCGTGAGCGCATCGCTGGACGTAAAAATTTAAGAGTGTAATATAAACGCCGTACTACGCTTGGCCGGTAGCCCTGCGTAATACGGCTTTTGCTTTGCTTGCAATCCCTTAACAATTGACTAATCCCTTAAAATATGCTATTTTTAAGGGGAAAAAGAGGTGACTAAGGGAATGCGTTCATTCAACTATACAGCAATTAGCAAACAAAAATGGGATACAGAGATTTTGGGGTACATTGCAGCGATTTATAAGGAAGCTGGCAGGCAGGAGCTTTATATAAAGCAGCGCCCGAGAGAATTAGAAAAGCTGGTGGAAATAGCTAAGGTGCAAAGCACGGAAGCATCTAATGCTATTGAGGGTATAGCGACCACTAGTACACGCTTGAAGCAGCTAGTAGCTGAAAAAACGACTCCCAAAAACCGCAATGAGCAGGAAATTGCTGGTTATAGAGATGTATTGAATATTATTCATGAAAGCTATGATGTTATTAATATTTCACAAAACTACATTTTGCAGTTACATAAAATAATGTATAGCCATATGAATAATCCCTTGAGTGGTAAAACCAAAAACGTACAAAATTATATTAGTGCCACCTATCCTGACGGACACGAGGAAACATTATTTATACCATTGGCTCCATATGAAACACCATTGGCTTTAGACAAGATCTGTGAGGAGTATAACAGGGTAATTGGTAATCTTGTACTTGAACCATTACTTGCTATACCTATTTTCATACATGATTTTTTGTGTATTCATCCATTTAATGATGGGAATGGGCGTATGAGCCGTCTCTTGACAACCTTGCTTTTATACCGCAGTGGTTTTTATGTGGGCAGGTATATATCTCTTGAAGCGAAGATTGCGCAAAGTAAAGCGATGTATTATGCTGCATTACAGCAAAGTGGTTTGGGCTGGCATGAAGGCAAGGAGGATGTTACGCCGTTTATCAAATATCTTCTTGGTATAATTTTGGCAGCTTATAAGGATTTCTCAGAGAGATTTAGCATAGTTGAGGAAAAGCTTCCTGCAATAGAACTTGTCCGTAAGGCTGTACTGCAAAGGATAGGCTACTTTAATAAGCGTGATATAAGAGAACTGTGTCCTGCGCTGAGCGTCAGCTCGCTGGAGAGTGCGTTACGTAGCTTAGTAAATAGTGGTGAGCTGCGCCGCGAGGGTGCAGGCAGGGCGACACGTTATATAAGATTAAAGTGATATGGTAATAAACTTAAAAAGCCGTACTACGCCTGGCCGGCAGCCCTGCGTAATACGGCTTTTGCTTTGCTTGCAATCCCTTAAAATAGCAAGAAATTTAAGGGAAAGAGTGTAAAAATATACTATAAACTTCAATCAACGCCTACAGCACCTTTTGCAGCAGGCTCAGTACGTTGCCGTGGGTAATTTTGGCAACGGTTGTATCGTTGTACTTGCTGGTCAAAAATTCCACTAATGGCTTGTAATCCTGCACGCCTCGAATATTATAAGGCGGATGGCTGATGCCGTCAAAATCGCTGCCAAAGCCAACGTGGTCATCATTACCCATCAGGTTCAGCATATGGTCGATGTGACGGTAAACGCTTTCGATGCAGGCATCATGATAATCCTGCTCCAAAAACTGGCCGGCAAAGGTGATGCCGACAAGACCGTCGTTGTCATTTATGGCCAGCAGCTGCTTATCGTCTAAATTGCGCGGATGCGGACACAGGGCCTTGGCGTTAGAATGAGTAGCGATAATAGGCTTGCTGCTCGCTTCGATAACGTCCCAAAAGCCTGCAGTGGCAATGTGCGAAACATCCACCAGCATTCCCAGCCTATTCATTTCGGCAACCACCCTGCGGCCAAACACGGTGAGACCGCCGCCGCTACCTTCTTCGTTCACACCATCGGCAATGTCGTTGCGGTTGCTCCAGGTGAGGGTCATGGCGCGCACGCCCAGCTCATACAGGCAGCGCAATGCCTCCAGACTGCCGTCAATAGCACCACCCTCTTCGATTGCCAGTAGCGTTGCGGCCTTGTGATTGAGCACGTCTGCCGCATCCTTTTTAGTGCGCACCTGCAAGACGTCTATGCCGGCCGACTGCAGCTTTTTTAGCTCCTGCAGGTATTTATCCAATAGCTGCAGCGTGTAGCGCAGACCGCCGTAATAACGGAATTCGGGTGTGGGAACATAGATGGCACAAAACTGCAGGCCGCCGCCAATGGCGATCTGGCGCTGGATGTCGAAGTGCTGGTCATTAGCATAAAGGCTGGTGCCTTTTTTGTAAAGCTCGGTGAGCGTATCGCAGTGACAATCACAAATAAACATAACAGTGCTCCTTTCTTGGCTAAACAAAAGGCAGCCTGCTAAACGCTTTTGTCTGCTGTGCAGGTGCGCTGCGAGCAGGGGTTGGCAAAAAGGCGTAGCAGACTGCCATAATCATTAAATTATCAATCTACCACTAATTACCAGCCGGTGTAGTAGAAGAAGAAGGTCATGCCGATGGTGACAATCATAGCACCGGCCATAGGAATAGCAGTGCGTTTTACCAGGTCGAAGGAAGAAACGCCGCCCATGCCGGAGGAAACAACGATAACCGCGGTGATAGGGGAGCAGTTACGCATGATGGATGCAGCAAAGTGCATCGGCAAAAGCATCAGTACGGGATGCAGACCGCTGTGGGCTGCAACTGCCGGGGTGAGCGCCGCAAAGGCGAAGAAGGGAGCGTTACCGCTGCCCATAACGATGGCGGAGCCGGCGATGATGGCAACCATAACCAGCATCATAGCCATAGGACCAAAGCCCAAACCCTTACTGCCGTCAATCAAGGTGTTGATGGCACCCATGGATACAAGACCCTTGGCGAAGGTCTGACCTGCTACTACCAGGGTGATAACGTTGGCCATCTGCATGCCAAGGCCGTCGAAGAAGGTCTGGATATCGCCCAAAACCTTTTTGCCGTCACGCCAACGGCCGTATTCACAGATAGTGCCGATGGTGAGACCGATGAACATAGCCATAACAATGTTCATCTTGATGCTGGTAATCCACAGAGAGCTGAATGAGAGAATCAGGGCCAGAGGGATTACAGGCAGAATTGCATACCAAAGCGGTGCGTTATCTGCTTCTTCCTCCACGCGTTCAACCTCCATGGGTTGCACGATATGACCGTCACGCTTATCCATATATTTTTGAGTTAAATAGTGCAGAACGCCTACAACGACAAAGGCAACGGCAACGATGGGAACCTGGTAATGGCTCCAATAGAATACAGGGTCAACGCCTGCGGTTTCGGCCGAAAGAATGGTGCCGGTGTCACTGGGGCTCCAGTCAAAGCACAGCGTGGTGGCAACAGCTGCGGTTGCCGAAAGACGGCTTACGCCAAGACCCAAAAGAATCGGGAACATAGTTACCATTAAAAGCATGGCCAGGCCGGAGGCACTGTTGATGCACAGACCGATGAGCATGCCGACGATCCAGGTGCCGCTCATAACCAGATAGGGGGATTTCAAGGCCATCAGGGGTTTAATGGTCAAGCGTACCAGAGAGCGGGAAGCACCAATCTTATCCATATATTTGGCAAAGGCACCAACGGACATAATGTTCAGGCCCAGCTTGCCGACGTTGGAGCTGAAGGTGGCGCGGATAAATTCAAAGGCGTCAAAAAACATGGACCCAGTTGTTGCCTTGGCTCCTAAAATTTGGCTGTAGCCTAAAATAGAGGCCAGATACATCATAATGATGCCGCCCATAAAAAGCACCGGTTGGGGTTTGTACTTTTTGTAGATCAAATATCCTACCCAAAAAGTTATAAGTGCAGATAAAACGATACCCAATTTTCATCATCCCTTTCTTCCATACAATATTTTACAAAAATTTAGGTAATTCCATTATATCATAGATTATTATTCCTGAGCAACTAAAAAACCTGCGTTACTCCTCGTGAAGAGGACAAAACGCAGGTTTTTTTAGTGTATAGTTAATAAATATTAGTCTAAAAGGGATAAAGTACGTAATACATGCTGGACATAAAGTGCCTGGATGGCCTTGCATCTGCCAAGACCGCACAGGTGACCGGTGGTTTTGATGCCGGCGGCTTCAATTTGCGCCTTCCAGCTGTCATCCTCGTCACCATACATGTCGTTGTTGGCGTGGTCGCCGGCAACGACCATCAGGGGATACATATGCACGTGCTTGTAGTGACGTTCCTTGAGCTTTTCCAGAACGGTTTCAAAGTTGGGGGTGTCATCCTCCTCGACTGTGCCGACGATGATAGGCAGACCCATGGCGTCAAAAATGCTTTGCAGCTTAACATAGGTATAGCCAAAGGCCTTGTTGTTGTTGCGCGGTGTGCCGTGACCCATGAGGACAACGCCTTCGTCAGCAGCAAGTGGCGGAATTTGTACGGCGATGGCAGCGGCGGCCAGCTTAAAATCTTCGTCATTCACGATAAGCGGTTGGCTGATGAGGATTTTTTTGAATGCAGAAGCATATTTCTCCTGCAGGCTGAGCACCTTCTGTTCAAATTCCTCACCATGCAGTAAATGCGTGGGTTGCAGCACAACCTCCTCATAGCCTGCGGCCTGCAGCTTTTGCAGCACGGTGTCGGTATCATCAACAATAATGCTGCGCTCTGCCAGGCGCTTGCGGATGATGACGGAGGTGAAGGCGCGGTATTGGTCATAGGCGGGGAAGGCAGCAGCGAGTGCCTGCTCAATACCACCGATATCGTGGGTACGGGTTTCGTCGAAGGTGGAGCCAAAGCTGATTACCACCAGAGCTTTTTTGCTATTCATTGCGTAGCACCTCATTTTCCTAAATTTGCATATTACATAAAATACTCTCCGCCCAAGGAAGCGGACGGAGAGTAAAAAGTGTGTAAATGAACTGTCAAAAAGGGGGATTATTTAGCCTGCAGAGCATCCCAGGCATCGTTAGCACGTTCTACGAAAAGCTTTTGCACTTCTTTGTTTTCACCCAGGCCGTGGATGTAGG
>CAVKMV010000046.1:0-15603 GCA_963657675.1 Ruminococcus intestinalis | reverse complement strand
TGTACGCAGCCGAGGAGAAAAGAACAAGGCTCAGGATTAAGCGGCAAAGGAACATCGCCTACACGCTGGCAGGGTGTGCGCTGTATGCGGCGTTGCATTCTGCAGCCAAATAATATAGTGATAAAAAAGAGCCGCACTGTAATGGTGTGGCTTGAAACGTTTGTAGTTACTTGAAATCTTTAAAACAAATCGGAATTATTTCCGGTGCGTATCATACGTAGAATAAGATTTTCGTGTTCAATTTTATAAACCAAGAGCCAGTCAGGCTCTATATGGCATTCACGCATATTTTTGTAATTTCTTGAATTAACAAGTACGTGGTCACGATACTCTTCTGGTAATGACTTTTCTTCGCAAAGCAGTGAGACTACATATTGAAGTTTTTGCGGATCGCAGCCACGTTTTATAGCAAGCTTAAAATCACGCTTGAATTGAGTTGTGTATTCAATTTTAAGCATTTAGGCTCTCCATAAATTCTTCAACAGTGGCAAAAGGCCCGTGAAGATTTTCTCCCTTTTCAGACGACTCTATAGCTTTATAAGTAGTTTCATTAGGTTCTTCAAGTTTTGGCACAAACGGTAAGCCGTGGCAACGCAGTGCTTGACGGTAGAATAGACCGGTGGCAGTGCTTAGGTCAAGGCCTAACTCCTTAAAGAGAATAGTAGCCTGTTCCTTAATCTGAGGGTCAATCCTTAAAGTCATATTAGTTTTTGCCATTTTGATCACTCCTTTAAGTTAATTGTAGCACTAATTTATGTGCAATGCCAATATGCTGTAACTGGGATTAAAAATAACGTTTCCCGTAATTGCTTGACGTTACACTGTAACTGTGGTATAAAAAAGAGAGGCTTGACGCCTCTCTTTTACTTTATTTATTTTGTGCGACGTGTAAGGCGAGGACGTTTGGGCATTTTGAGGCTAATGGCAAAGCAGTTTGTATAGAAGCTCAAGCCGACCACCATTACCTTACCAGCTAAAACAGTTGAGAGACGGGACTGTCGCACGGCGTGCGGCGGTCCTTTATTTTTAACCACAGTGTATGCCTATATAGTAAGTTGGCATAGATTGTGCTTTGATAGTTCAAACAAAAAGCTACAATGTGAATTCTGCGTTGTTGTGAAAGTCAGGAGGTATATATGTATACGTTAAAGAATGGCGATGGCATGCGTTGGCCGGAGGGTAAGCGTATTGCAGTTATGGTGACCTTTGATTTTGATGCGGAGCTTTTGCGTAAATCCGTCATCGGTAAGCGCGAAATCGGCTTTAGCGACATCAGCAGAGGTCAGTACGGGCCGGACGAGGGACTGGCACGCTGCCTGGCGATGCTGAAGCGGCAAAATCTGCATACGACGTTTTTTGTTCCCGGGCGTATTGCCGAGCTGTATCCGGACAAGGTACAGCAGATTGCTGACGCAGGGCATGAGCTGGCCTATCATGGCTATATGCACGAGGCAACAGTAGACATGAGTGCTGAGGAAGAGGAAGCGAATATGGTTAAAAGCGAGGAGCTGCTGGCGCGTTTTAGCGGCAAGAAGCCTGCTGGCTACCGCGGTCCGCTCGATCTTTTGCCAAACTGCGCGCTAACGCTAATGCAAAAGCGTGGTTATTTGTACTGCTCTACGCTCAAGGATTGCGACTGGGCCTATATCCACGAGGATTATCCTATAGTGGAGCTGCCTACAGAACCGACGCTGGACGATTTTTCCTGGTTCTATTTTTCCTATGCCGATGAGGCGACCATTACCTGCAGTTATCCTGTTGACTACGTCTACGACGTATGGAAGGATAATTTTGACGAGCTGGCCAATGAAGGCGACAAGGTTATGGTACTCAAGCTGCATCCCCAACTGATCGGCCGCAGCAGCCGTGTGCGCATGCTGGAACGCTTTATCGCCTATATGAAGGCCAACGGTGCCTGGCTTGCCTCCTGTGAAGAGGTGGCCAATTACGTAAGGGAGTTTTACGCAAAGCGTGCGCAGGGAGGTGAGGCATGATGAACTGGAACTGGCCTGATAATAAACGTATCGCGTTGTTGCTTTCATTTGATATTGATGCGGAAACGCTGTGGCTGACGCGCAACGACATTAACGAACGTCATCTGGTGCATATGTCGCGCGGCTTATATGCTACTAAGCAGGGGCTGCCACGTATCCTGAAAATGCTGGCAGAGGAAAATCTGCACGCCACTTTTTTCACTACGGCCTATACTGCCGAAATTCATCCGGAAATCATCCGATATATTGCGGCGCAGGGGCACGAAATTGCCTACCATGGCTACATGCACGAGGTAAAGGATACCTATGAGGAGGAAAGTGCTTTGATGGATAAGGTGGATGCCATCTTCCGCAGACTCATAGGCAGGCGTCCTGTAGGCGTGCGTATGCCTGACGGTATCATCCACTCCTTTCACAAGCAGCTGTGGCTGGACCGCGGCTGTATTTATTCCTCTAACTGGCGCAATAACGATGGTCCTTTTCTGTTGGATATAGACGGCAGGGAGATTCCCATCGTGGAGCTGCCTAAGGATGGCATTGTGGATGACACGTCTTATGATATGTATACGCTGCAGCATCCTGAGCACTACTATCTGCGTAGCGGACGTGAGATGGTACAGATTTGGCAGGATGAATTTGACGGATTGGCAGATGAGGGTCGCATTATTAACTTCGTTATGCATCCGCAGTTTATCGGCCGTCCCGGTTATGTGCGTGCTTTGCGCTCCTTTATCCATTACGCCAAGGAAAACGGCGCCTGGATTACTACGGATGAAGCCTGTGCTAAGCACGTGCTGGCGCAAAAGGGCTATAAGGTGGACGTAAAATACTAAATAGTTAGCAGTTTTATTAATTGGGCAGGCAAATAAGTTTATGTCGCTCTAGCGATATAGACAAAGCTATGCTATAATATTAAGGTGTATACAAGGGGTGCGTTGCATCCGCAAAATATTATAAAGAAGAGGGGATATACTCATGAAAAAACTTACCATGAAAAGTATTTTTGCATTTCTGGCAACTGCAATGCTGGCTATGATGTTAGTTGGCTGCGGTGGCGAAAAGAAGGAAGCTGCTCCTGCTGATGCTGCTAAGGGCGGCAAATGGGTTGTAGCTATCAACTCCACCTTCCCACCGTTTGAATCCGTAAAGGAAGGCACTAAGGATTATCAGGGCGTGGACATTGATATCGCTAATTACATTGCTAAAAAGATGAACAAGCAGATTGAATTCAGCGATATGAAATTTGCTTCTTTGGTACCAACTCTGCAAAGCGGCCGTGCCGACATCATCATTTCTGCTATTTCTCCTACTGCCGAGCGTGAAAAGGTTGTTTCCTTCTCCAAGCCTTATTACTTCCCGATGAAGGCCCTCATCTGCAAAAAGGGCGCAGGCTATGATGCTCTCGATAAGCTGAAGGGCCAAAAGGCCGGCGCTTCTATGGGCACCACCTTTGTTAAGGAGCTGAAGGCAGTTGGCGGTATTGACGTTGTAGAGATGGATACCACTCCGCTGGTTATCCAGGACATCAAAAATGGTCGTCTGGCTGCCGGCCTGTTTGATTCTTCCCAAGCTGCTGTATTTGTAAAACAAAATCCGGAGCTGGAAATCCATGTACTGCAAGGACCTGTACTGAAGGATGATACCTTCGCTATTGCTCTGCCTAAGGATTCCAAGGACGTAGAAAAGATTAACGAAATTCTTAAAGAGATGCGTACCAATGGCGAGCTGCACAAAATCCTGGTAGCACATCTGGGTGAAGAGGGCACCAAGGAATACGAGGCTGCTATTGAAAAGCTGGATATTGCGAAGCTGTAAGAGGTGAAGGTAGCAGATGTTAGATTTTTCCGTTCTGGAGCCGTACCTGCCGCTTTTGGCGGCTGCTGTCTGGATCACCTTGAAGTTTACCTTCTTTTCCACAATCATGGGCTTTTTGGGCGGCTTTATCCTGGCTTTGATTACGCTGTCTAAAAACAGGGTGTTGTCCTTTTTAGCTAAAGTCTACATTTCGCTGTTCCGTGGTACGCCGCTTTTGGTGCAGCTGATGTTGATTTACTTTGCTACGCCGCAGCTGACTAGCTACACGATTTCGGCCTTGGAGGCCGGCGTGCTGTCGTTTGGCTTAAACAGTGCCGCTTATATTTCCGAAGCACTGCGTGGCGGTATTCTGGCTGTTGACAAGGGACAGTGGGAAGGCGCGATGTCGCTCGGTATTCCCAAGCATCGCTTTTTACTGGATATTATTCTGCCGCAGGCTATCAAAAACGCCTTGCCATCGTTAGTCAACGAAAGCATCATGCTGCTGAAGGATTCGAGCCTTGTTTCTGTCATCGGTGTAGCAGATACGCTACGCTGGGCCGATTTAATCCAGGCAAAAACCTTCCGCGCCTTTGAGGCTTTTATTGTAGCCGCTGCCGTTTATTATGTACTGGTTATGGCCCTCAACTTTTTGGGCTCTTTGTTAGAAAAGAAGGTGCGCGTCAGTGATTGAGATACAACACTTGTCTAAGAGCTTTGGTGACCTGCAGGTGCTGAAGGATGTTTCCCTGACAATCAAAAAGGGTGAGGTTGTAACCATCATTGGTTCCTCCGGTTCCGGAAAATCTACGCTGCTGCGTTGCATTAACCTGCTGGAGCAGCCGACTGGTGGAGCCATCATCTTTGAAGGCACGGACATCGTTAACAGCAAGGTTAAGATTGAAGATATCCGAAAAAATGCCTGCATGGTGTTTCAGCATTTCAATTTGTTTGCCAATATGACTGTGCTCGAAAACATGACCTATGCTCCGCGCGTAGTTAATGGCTTATCCAAGGAGGAGGCCAACGAGAAGGCGATGAAGCTTTTGGCGAAGGTCAACCTTTCGGAAAAGGCCAATGAATATCCCAGCCGTCTGAGCGGCGGTCAAAAGCAGCGTGTAGCCATTGCACGTGCTTTGGCTATGGAGCCGAAGGTTCTGCTGCTTGACGAGCCTACGTCTGCTCTTGACCCGGAGATGGTCAAGGAGGTTTTGGACGTTATCAAGCAGCTGGCCAACACAGGCATTACCATGGTATTGGTTACACACGAGATGGGCTTTGCTAAAGATGTTTCGGATACAGTTTATTTTATGGACGGCGGTTATCTGATTGAAAGTGGTACGCCGGACGAGGTCTTTAACCATCCCAAGACGGACCGTGCCAAGAAGTTTTTGGCTTCGGTTCTTGTATAAGGACGTATACATGAAAATATTCATTATTAATCCTGACTTTGGGGTTACTCCTGAGCAGATGGCAGCACGCTGCCGTCTGCTTTGTGCATATGTGGGGCCTGACGTGCAGCTGCACATGGAGTGCCTGGTAAATAATCATATAGAGATTGATTCTGCGGTGGATGCGGCATTGGCAGCGCCGGAGATTTTGCAGATGGCGCTGCGTGCAGAACGTGATGGCTATGATGCCGTTGTGCTGTACTGCTTTAGTGATCCTGCGCTGGAGGCCTGTCGCGAGCTGGTCAATATACCGGTCATCGGGGCAGGACAGGCTGCCTGTCTTATGGCACCGGTGGTTGCCAGGCAGGCGGGCCTGCTTTTGGCGGATGCCAGCCGTTGTAGCGAAAAGCAGCTATTTGTGGAGCAGTGTGGCGTGGATGCGCGGCGCATTGCAGCGATTGGCGGCATAGAGGGCCGGGGACTGGACCTGTGGCAGGAGCGTGAGAGGGTATTGGAGCTTCTCACGCAGGCAGGAGCAGGCCTGCTTGCCAAGGGCAGGGTGCAGGCGCTTATTTTGGGCTGTTTGTGCTTTTTGGGCTTGGCACAGCCTTTGGCTGCACGCTTGGGTGTACCTGTTATCGACCCGGCGGCAGCGGCCGTAGCCATGGCGGAGACCGTTGTACGTCAGGGGCTTTTTACCAGCCGCAGTTCTTATCCTGCGCCGCCCGTACGCAGTCGCACCTGGAGCGGCGGACAGCTATAAATTGGTTGCTTTTTTCTGTAAAATAGGGTAATATAGTAGCAGTTGCAAAATCTAATTCTAATGAAGAGAGGTTACTACTTTAATGAAAAAGAAACTTATTACCCTGCTGATGGCAGTAGTTATGTCTATGGCTTTTGCTGTAAGCGCTTTTGCTGAAGATTTGGGCTATGTTAATGTAGAGCGTGTATTCCGCTCTTATCCTGATATTCAGACTACTATGAGTGTTATTAACCTGGAACGTCAAAAGGCGGAGAATGAATTTAACCAAAAGGCTCCGAGCCTGGACGATAAGGGCAAACGTGAGCTGGGCGAAAAGCTTTCTGCCCAGGTTGATAAGAAGGAAGCTTCCCTGCTGAACCCGATTCGTGAAAAGATTCGTAAAACCATTGGTCAGGTAGCAAAATCCCATGGCATTACCAATGTTGTAGATGCAAGTGCTATGATATTTGGTGGCAAGGATTTGACAGAAGAGGTCATTGCTGCTGTTAGTCAGGCAAAATAATTAGCTAAAAAGTTGGCTGTCGCAGTCCTGCTGCTTCCACCAGCGGCCGTTATGGCGTAGCTGGCAGGGAAGGTGGCGGGTGGCGGCAGCTTTTTTGTGCTTAAACAGAGGTGGTCATATGGTACTATGTCCGTTTGCGTTTGTAAAAGATGGCAGGCGACATGTCATCTGCTTGGTGGGCGGCGGTGGCAAAACTACGGTGATGTACGAGCTGGCAGGAGTATTTGCATCGCATGGACGCAGGGTGCTGGTGTGCACCAGTACCCATATACTCCGGCCAAGCGCGGCTATATTGGCGAAAACTGTGCCTGAGGCGCGCAGACTGTGGCAGCATGGCAGCTATGCCGTCGTTGGAATGACGGAGACGCGAACAGGTAAGCTGACTGCTCCGTCATCGGCAGTATACGCATTGCTTGCGCAGGAAAGTGATATCGTACTGTGTGAGGCAGATGGTGCAAAACACCTGCCCTGCAAGCTGCCTGCAGCGCATGAGCCTGTAATATTGCCTGACTGTGACATTGTGCTGGCCGTAGCAGGTATGGATGCCCTAGGACGTACGCTGGCGGAAGCCTGCTTCAGACAAAAATTGGTAGCAGAGCTTTGGGGCAAGACGGCTGATACTGTGATTGACGTGCAGCTTTTGGCGCAGTTGCTGCTTTCAACGCAGGGAGCACGCAAGAACGTAGGTACACGTGCTTTTTATATTGTGCTCAATAAATGTGATGTGGCAGCTGCTGAACAGGTTGCAGGGCTGCAGCAAAAGCTGGTGGCAGCAGGCATAGAGCAGGAACACATCTGGCTGAGGGGAGAGATTGGTAAATGTTAAAAATCATCGTACGCGGTGGGGGCGACCTGGCAACAGGCGTTATCCACCGCCTGTGGGGAGCAGGCTTTGCCCCGCTGGTGCTGGAATGTGCGCATCCTGCAGCCATTCGCAGGCAGGTGGCACTGAGCGAGGCAGTTTATGCAGGACAGGCTACGGTTGAAGGTATGACAGGAAGGCTTATCGCTGATATTGGCGGGGCGCAGGAGGTGTGGCGTGCTGGCGAGGTGCCGGTGCTGGTGGACGAGGCGGCAGACTGCGTACATGAATTTTCTCCTGACATCGTGATTGATGCCATCATCGCCAAGCGTAATTTGGGGACGAAAAGCAGTATGGCACCGTTGGTGGTGGCACTGGGACCTGGCTTTACTGCTGGCGTTGATGCGCACGCTGTCATTGAAACTAAGCGCGGTCACAACCTAGGGCGCATCATCAGAAGCGGCAGCGCTGCCCCTAACAGCGGCGTACCAGGTAACATCGCAGGCTATAGTGCCGAGCGTGTTCTGCATGCCCCCTGCGCCGGAGTGCTGCACATCGTGCGTGATATCGGCAGCCTGGTGCAGCAGGGCGAAACCATTGCTTATATTGACGCTGGTCAGGAGCGTGTAAATATTCCTGCTACGCTTACAGGTATTGTCCGGGGGATGATCCGGGAAGGCTTTCCCGTAACGCGTGGCTTTAAGATTGCCGATATCGATCCGCGTCAGGGAGAGCTGGCCAACTGCTTTACAATTTCGGACAAGGCACGCTGCATTGCTGGTAGCGTGCTCGAGCTTGTCTGCCGTTATGCACAGGAGAAAAGAAATGAAGGAACTATTTAAGAAAATCAGGTCACATGCCTTAGGTGGGGAACCGCAGTATCTTATTGCTGTTGTGGAAACAGAAGGCTCTACTCCGCGCACCAGTGGTGCTTATATGCTGGTAGATGCACGCGGCCTGGTATATGGTACGATTGGCGGCGGCGGTATGGAATACGCGGCGCAGCAGCTGGCGCAAAAGCGACTGGCGGAGGGCGGTGGCAGCTTTATCAAGACCTACGACCTTTCACCGCGTGCTGGTATGGCCTGTGGTGGTAGCTGCCAGGTGCAGTTTTATTATTTGCCGGCTGGCGAAGAGACGCTTGATTTAGCTGAGTCTGCACTGAGCGCGTTAAAGGCGCATAGACCCTGGTGGCTTTTGCTGCCCTTGGGTGAGACAGATGTCCTGCCGCGGATCGAGGAGCAGGTGCGGCTAAAGGGTCGTAGGGGCCTTTTGCAGCTGGAAGGCGTAGGTTATTACGCCGAGCAATATAATTATGATGGCTGGGTATACGTCTTTGGTGCCGGTCATGTGGCCCGTGAGCTGGTGCCGCTTTTGGCTCACGTCGGCTTTAGCTGCGTGGTGCTGGATGACCGCACCGAATTTGCCGACGCAGCAGCCTTCCCGCAGGCTGAGCGTGTGCTGCAGGTGGATTTCGCGCACATGGAAGGCGTGTGCGAACTTAGCGCACGCGATTACGCTGTCGTGATGACGCGCGGCCATGTGCATGATGCCAACTGTGAACGCTTTTTGCTTACTACGCCTGTTGATTACATTGGTATTATGGGCAGCAA
Organism: Ruminococcus intestinalis; assembly: GCA_963657675.1. Lineage (GTDB taxonomy): Bacteria > Bacillota > Negativicutes > Acidaminococcales > Acidaminococcaceae > Phascolarctobacterium_A. The sequence goes on along the minus strand of CAVKMV010000046.1, from coordinate 6,744 downwards.
AAACAAGGCAGCCCTGGCGCGGGCAGCACTGCTGGCCGAAGGCTACAGCAAGCAGCAGCTGGCACGGGTCACTACACCAATAGGTCTTGATATTGGCAGCGAGACACCGGCGGAGATTGCGGTGAGTATTGCGGCGCAGTTAATTCAAGTCCGCTCAGAACGCGCATAAGGCACCATATACTTTGTCGCGGACAGCTCGACGTACGCTTTAGTACGCCGTCGCTGTCCGATTCGCGTCTCTGGCACCTTCTGCGCGTTCTGAAAATAAAAATGCATAAGGCACCATATACTTTGTCGCAGACAGCTCGACGTACGCTTTAGTACGCCGTCGCTGTCCGCTTCGCGTTTCTGGTACCTTCTGTGCGTTCTGAAAATTAAAATGCATAAGTCACCATACACGAACAATAATTAAAAATTTATTAATTTTATACGGAATTTTAGTGTAAGCTTCTTTACAATTAGCCATAAAATGCGATAAAATATACCCAAGTTAAAAATAAAGGGGTGCTTTTATGGCGAAATCGTATCTAATTTCCGAAGAGGCTTATAAATTTTATGGCAAGCTGCCACTTGCTACGGCAATTCCGTTAGGTCTGCAGCACGTGTTGGCAATGTTCGTGGGCAACCTGACGCCTATGCTGATTATTGGCGGTGCCTGTGGCATTATGGGCGGCGCCGGCTTTGAGCAGCTGCAGGTAAGTCTCATTCAGAACGCAATGATTATAGCAGGACTGGTAACGCTGCTACAGCTTTACGCTGTCGGTCCCTGTGGCGGCAAGGTACCTATCATCATGGGCACAAGCTCCGGTTTTATCGGTGTGTTTGCCGGCATTGTGGCTACCCTTGGCAGTGGTGTTGTTGCCTATGGTGCCATCATGGGTGCGTCCATCATTGGTGGCATTTTTGAAGCGCTTTTGGGCTTCGTGCTTAAATATATCCGCCGTTACTTTCCGCCTGTGGTGTGTGGCACGGTTGTTTTGTCTATTGGTCTGTCGTTGATTTCCGTAGGCGTGAATTCCTTTGGCGGCGGCTTCAAAACCAAGGATTTTGGTTCGTTGGAAAATTTGGGACTGGGTCTTTTTGTACTTTGCGTAATTTTATTCTTTAAGCATGGCACCAAGGGCTTTTTCAGCTCTTCGTCCATTTTGTTGGGCATTATGGCAGGCTACGTGGCTGCCTTTGTGATGAGCATTGTGCTACCGACTACTGGAGTTACACCTGAGGGTGTGGAATTTACTAAGTCCTGGGTTATTCATTGGGAAAAGGTGGCTGCGGCTCCTTGGTTTGCCGTACCGCAGCTTTTGCCTGTGGATATTGTTTTTGATATGCGTGCAATTTTGCCTGTACTGATTATGTTTGTTGTCACTGCTGTCGAGACGGTTGGCGATATTTCTGCTGTTGTTGAAAGCGGCCTGGAGCGTGAGGCTACTGATAAAGAGCTTTCTGGTGGCGTTATCTGTGACGGCCTGGGCTCTAGTCTCGCAGCCGTGTTTGGTGTTTTGCCTAACACCTCCTTTTCGCAGAACGTTGGTCTTGTGGCTATGACCAAGATCGTTAACCGCTTTGCTCTGGCGACAGGTGCGGTCTTCCTCATCCTCTGCGGACTTATTCCCAAGCTGGGTGCATTGGTTTCGATTATGCCGCAGTCTGTTTTGGGTGGTGCTGCTGTTATGATGTTTTCTTATATCGTTGTCAGCGGCATTCAGCTGGTGACCAAGGAGCCGCTCAACGCACGCAGTCTGACAGTTATTTCGGTCGCACTGGGCGTTGGCTATGGCATGGGTGCGACCCCCGGCATTTTGGCGCACTGCCCTGAGGCCATGCGTATGATGTTTGGTGAATCGGGTATCGTGCCTGCTGCCTTTGTGGCCATCATCCTCAACGTCATTTTAGAAAACAAGGAAGCCCGCTATTAAGCAGTTCTTCTTTGGTATCAATATCAAAAAGCTCTTTTTCATCCTGAACTGGTACCAGCGTTACCAGTTCAGGATATTTTTTTGCCAGATAAGAACCGCCCTTGTCTGGTGGTAGCTGTTGCAGCTCGGCTGTCAGTGTGATAGGGAAGACTATAGGATTGCCAGGCGTACTGCCATAGGCAAGGCGGTGGATGCGCTGCGGTGCACGCTCAAAGCTTTGGCACAGGCGCACCAGGCTTGCCTGCGTCAGCAGCGGCTGGTCGCTGACGGCAAAAAGCAGACCGCTGTGGTGTGCTTTTTGCTGCAGTACGTAAGCTACACCCAGGCGCACGGTGTCGCTCAAAAGCGGCAAGCTGTGTTGTACGCAAGCTATGTGCTGCGCCTGTGCTAGGTCGGCAATTTGCCGGTGGCGTGTGATGACGGCGCGCGTGCCAAAAAGGTCGCAGGTAATATCAAAAATGTACTGCACCATAGGCGAGTTGCCCACGGTGGCCAGCAGCTTGTTACTGCCATAGCGGCGGCCAAGGCCGGAGGCCAGGATGATGCAGGCGATGTTAGGAAAGGTTTCGTTCATGGTTTTTACCTCTAAAAAGTTGAAGTGAATTCTAACCATATTATAAATGTAAAGATTACTTACTACAAGCGCAGGTTTCTGTAAAAAGCGTAGCATTTTTTACATACTTGTTATAGGGAAGATATATGTAAAATTCATCGTTGACAAACATCTGCGAGGGTAATATAATTTAGCTTAATAGCAAACCATTAAGATAGAGGCGCGGAAAGCATGAGTAGGCTGTGGAGCGGGAGCTGTGAAGCAGCACGAAAGGGCTAACGCCGAAGTGCGATGGCAGCCATGTCATTGTGCTGGGTCGTCAGCGAAAGCTGCCGGACTGTCGCTGCCTTGGCAGCGGAGGGCTATCTCGGCTATGGTGTGAATATTTTGCATGCTGACCGTTGAGATATGTTCCACAGTATCTCAACGGTTTTTGTATATAAGGAGTGAATAAAATGGTTCGTGTTTTAGTAAACGGAGCCTTGGGCCGTATGGGCAGCGAGGTTTGCAAAAAGGTGTACAGCGAGCAGGACCTGGAGCTGGTCGCTGCTGTTGATATTAAAGAGGGAGTTGTCCACTTGGGTGACGGCGTACAGGTTACTACCGACATCGTAGCGGCAGTGAAGGCTGCCAAGCCTGACGTTGTGGTGGATTTCACCCGTCCTGACGTCGTTATGGGCACGTTGCGCAAAATTTTGCCGCTGGGTGTGCATGCTGTTGTTGGCACTACGGGCTTTAGTGATGCAGACCTAAAAGAGGTTGATGAGCTGGCACGTGCCAACAATACCAGCCTGTTGATTGCTCCCAACTTTGCTTTGGGAGCAGTGGTGATGATGAAGCTGGCCTGTGAGGCAGCTAAATACTTCCCACATGTAGAAATTATTGAAAAGCACCATGATAATAAGCTGGATGCACCCAGCGGCACGGCCATTATCACCGCGCAAAAGATTGCCGAGGTGCGCAAGGCTATGCAGCAGGGCAATCCCAACGAGAAGGAAACCATGGCCGGTGCGCGTGGAGCTGATTATGAAGGCATGAAGATTCACAGCGTGCGTCTGCCTGGTTATGTTGCTTCGCAGGAGGTAATTTTTGGCGGTCAGGGCGAAACGCTTAAAATCAGCACTGACCCTGTAAGCCGTGAATGCTATATGCCTGGTGTAGCGCTTGGCTGCCGCAGGATTGTTGGTAAGGTAGGCCTGGTTTATGGCCTGGATAAATTACTTTGATAAATTTAGGGGGAGATGTTTATGAAAAAGTATAATGTAGCGATTTTGGGTGCTACCGGTGCCGTTGGTACCGAATTCTTAAAGCTGATCGAAGAAAGAAGCTTTCCGTTCGCTGAGCTGCGCCTTTTGGCTTCAAAACGCAGTGCAGGCAAGCAGATAGAGTTTATGGGCAAAACCTATACCGTAGAGGAAGCAACAAAGGGTTCATTTGAGGGTATTGATATCGCGTTGTTTGCCGGCGGCAGCATTTCCAAGGAGTTCGCTCCCTATGCTGTCAAGGCAGGTGCTGTTGTTATTGATAATTCCAGCACCTTCCGTATGGATCCCGAGGTGCCGCTGGTTGTGCCTGAGGTTAATCCTGAGGATATTTTAAAGCATAAGGGTATTATTGCTAATCCCAACTGCTCCACCATCATTATGGTGATGGCGCTGAAGCCTTTGTACGATCTGGCACGCATCAAGCGTATCGTAGTATCCACCTACCAGGCTGTTTCCGGCGCTGGTAAGGAAGGTATTGACGAGCTGACTAACCAAACCAAGGCCTACAGCGAGGGCAAGGAGATGGAGGCACATATTCTGCCCTCTGCCAGTCTGCCTAAGCATTATCCTATCGCTTTTAACCTGATTCCGCAGATTGACGTTTTCCTGGATAACCTCTATACCAAAGAGGAAATGAAGATGGTTAACGAAACCAAAAAGATTCTGCATGATGATGACCTGCGCATTACCGCCACCACTGTGCGTGTGCCTGTTTACCGCAGCCACAGCGAGTCTGTGAACATTGAATTCGAGCATGATCTGCAGCTTGCGGATATGGCTGCTGCTATTGATGCCTTCCCGGGTGTGCAGATGATGGACGACCCGACAAACCAGGTTTATCCTATGCCTTTGTATACCTCTGAAAAATATGACTGCTACGTTGGCCGTCTGCGCCGCGATGAATCTAACGCTAATACCTTCAATTTGTGGGTTGTTGGTGACCAGATCCGCAAGGGTGCTGCGCTCAACACGCTGCAGATTGCCGAGGTTATGATTAAAAACGGCTGGCTGAACAAATAATAAGGAGAAGTTATTCATGAAGATTATTGTACAAAAGTTTGGCGGTACCTCTGTTGCAACCGAGGAAGCACGTATTGCCGTAAAAAATAAGGTGCAGCAGGCTATCCGCAACGGCTACTCTCCTGTTGTCGTGGTTTCGGCCATGGGCCGCAAGGGCGCACCCTATGCCACCGATACGCTCATCGGTACATTGAAGGATGTAAATCTGTCGGTGAACGTGCGCGAGATGGATATGATGATGTGCTGCGGCGAAATTATTTCCTCCTGCGTTATGGCTGCTACCCTGCAAAAGTATGGCACCAACGCTATGGCGCTCACCGGTGGCCAGGCAGGCATTATTACTGATTCGCAGTTTGGTGCTGCCCGCATAAAAAATATTAATATTTCTAACCTCGTCCGTCTTTTGGAATCTGGCATCATTCCTGTTGTCTGCGGCTTTCAGGGTATGACCGAAAATAACTACAAGTTTACTACGCTTGGCCGTGGCGGCAGCGATACCTCCGCCGCAGCCTTGGGTGCAGCCCTGAAGGCTGAATTTGTAGAGATTTATACAGACGTGGAAGGCATTATGACTGCTGACCCGCGCATCGTCAAGGAGGCCAATATCCTTGAGCAGGTTTCCTACGCCGAGGTCTGCCAGATGGCGCACAATGGTGCCAAGGTAATCCATCCGCGCGCTGTAGAAATCGCTATGGGCAGCAACATTCCTATGTACGTAAAATCCACCTTCAGTGATGCGCCCGGCACTCTCATTACCAACGAGCGCGGCGGCAGGACCGGCGGCAGCGAAATTGCTATCAACGAATCCTGTGCCAGCGGTGTCGCTAACCTCAGCGATTTGGCCCAGTTCCGCATTGAGCTTAATCCGCAGGACATCGCCGCAGGACGTAACCTGTTTGAGGACCTGGCGGATGCAGGTATTAGCGTTGGCTGTCTCAACCTTTCCGAAAGGGAGGCTATGTTCGCTGTCTTCTCTCCCGATGTGCAGCACACCTGCAGGGTGCTGGAGGAAACAGGCTTTAAGTACGTGCTTAACGAGGGCTGTGGTAAGGTTTCGGTCGTAGGCAGCGCTATGCGCGGTGTGCCTGGCGTTATGGCCACCTTTGTGGCGGCGCTGGCTAGCCATAACATCGCTATTTTGCAAACAGTGGATAGCGATACTACTATTTCCGCTATCGTTAAGGAAGAGCATTTGGTGGAGGCTGTGCAGGCTTTGCATGAGGCCTTTAAGCTCTAAAGCTAATATATAACATACAAGAGGTGTATTTATAATGAAGAAACCCTATTTTGGCAGATTGTTGACCGCTATGGTTACTCCGTTTACGGCTGATGGCGGCGTTGACTACGCTGCAGGCGCAGATTTTGCTGAATGGCTGCTGGCAAATGGCAGTGATGGTCTGGTGGTGGAGGGCTCTACTGGTGAAGCTGCTACCATGACCGCAGAGGAAAAATTTAAATTCATGGAAACCATTGTTAAACGTGTAGGCGGCAAGGCTCCTATCGTTGCAGGCGCAGGCACCAACTGCACTGCCAGCACTATCGAGCTGGTGCAGAAGATGGAAGCTATCGGTGTTGACGGCGTGCTGGTTGTGGGTCCGTACTACAACAAACCTACCCAAGAAGGCTATTACCAGCATTTTGCCGCAGTAGCTAAGGCTACGAAGCTGCCTATCATCGTGTACAATGTGCCTGGCCGCACCGGCGGCAACATTGCTCCCGAAACTGTGGCACGTCTGGCTAAGGATTTCAGCAATATCGTCGCTATTAAAGAGGCTGCAGGCAATGTGGCACAAACTGCGGAGCTTTACCGCCTGCTTCCGGAGGATTTCACTATTTACAGCGGTGATGACGGCCTCATCCTGCCGTTTATGGCAGTTGGTGCCAGTGGCCTGATTTCGGTATTGGCCAATGTTAACGGTAAGATTCTGCAGGATGTGATGCAGGCCTACAGTGAGGGCCGTGTTAAGGACGCAGCCGATCTCAACAAAAT
>CAVKMV010000045.1:15103-15632 GCA_963657675.1 Ruminococcus intestinalis | reverse complement strand
CTTATGGTGATGAATTAGCTTTAAACATAAGTGAAAACGATAACAGGATTTCTTTAGCTTTGGCAATTGCGACTGCTCCAAGGTTTGGCATAAGGGAAACTGTTGCAAAGGAATATGCTGAGGAAATTTTGTATACGGTCAGCAATAATTGGGAAAGGTTGGCAATAAAGTATAGACTTTCACGTGGGCAAATAGAAAATATGCGACCTGCATTTAGTCTGACTGATTGATATAAAATAGCTGACGAGGTGTAATGGATACAGCAAATTAGAACGTAAAAAACTTTACAAAATCCTTGCCATTATGCCAGCTGATATGGTATACTATCATAGTATTTGAACCAAGGCCTGGCAGTTTGCTACTCCAACGGCTGCTACGCTTATGGCAATTAAAAAATTTTAGGAGGCAAAAACATGTTAACTAGCGAAGCTAAACAAGCAGTAATTCTCGACAACGCACGCCATGAAGGCGATACCGGTTCCCCAGAGGTACAAATCGCCGTTCTGACCGAGCGCATTAAATATTTGAC
>CAVKMV010000045.1:0-15093 GCA_963657675.1 Ruminococcus intestinalis | reverse complement strand
ACCTGAAGGAGCACAAAAAAGACCATCATTCCCGTCGCGGCCTGCTGAAAATGGTAGGTAAACGTCGTGGCCTGCTGAACTACCTGGCTGGCAAGGATATTGAACGTTATCGTGCAATCATCACTAAGTTGGGTATCCGCAAATAATAGACCTGCAATCTGGCACCTGTCCGCAAGGACGGGTGCTTTTTGCTTATGTGGGCAGGCTTTTTGCATCTGGCATGCTTGAGTAATAAAGTCATTTTTGGCTAAACTGTTACTCCCTTTACAGTTTTGTGACATAAAAATTATAAAAGAAAATTTTTGTAAAAAGCTGTTGACGCACGTCTGCCATAGTGGTAAACTAGACGCAACTTCAAAAAACCACAAACCGTTGAGACGGAGATCAAGTCAGTAGATGCGCTTACAGAGAGCCTGGGCGGCTGGGAGCCAGGTAGAGATGCAGGCTGATAAATGGACCGTTGAGGGTGCTGTCAAATCACAAGCGTGAGAGTATTCAGCGACGTTGCGCCAGCGTTAAGGGCGAGGGGTGTGTTAGCACTCTGCGAAAGCGCGCCGAGCTTTTGGCGAACCAAGGTGGTACCGCAGGTATTTGTATTTATGGCCTGTCCTTGAGTTTGATTGAGTAAATCAGATTTAGGGGCAGGCCTTTTAGTTTGTAAGGCAAGAGGATTTTACGAGGTGACAAAATGTTGAATTTGAGCTTGGAGCAGGTAAAGGCTTACGCTGCCAGCTATAAGGCAGTGCCTGTAGCGAAGGAATGTCTGGCTGATATGCTGACGCCGCTGGCCTTTTTGGACAATGTGCGCCGCAGCAGCCGCAATTATTTTTTGTTAGAAAGCATCGAGGGCGGCGAGCATTGGGCGCGTTATTCCTTCGTAGGCTATGACCCGGTGCTGCGCCTAAAGCTTACTGATGGTAATGCCGAAATCATCAGCGGTGCGGCTGTCAAGTATCAGGAAAAGGACCCGCTGGGCTGTATCCGCCACATCCTGGACGAATACAGGGCGCCGCAGATTGAGGGTCTGCCCAATTTCACAGGCGGACTGGTGGGAATGTTCGGCTTTGACTTTATGCGCTACTGCGAGCCGGATATGCAGGTGAACAAGGAGCGTAGCGCCGAATTTGCCGACGTGGATTTGATGCTGTTTGACAAGCTCATCGCCTTTGACCACCTCAAGCAGAAAATCTTTTTGATCGTCAACGTCAAGACCGATAATCCGGAAATCAATTACGCTAAGGCGGAGCGCGAGATTGCGGCGATGGAAAAAATGCTGCTGCAGCCGGTGCAGCCGTCTAAGCCGGTCAAGGCGCACCTGGGCGAATTCACCAGCAACCAGAGCCGTGAGCAGTACGCTAAAAATGTGCTGCGCTGCAAGGAATATATCAAAAACGGTGATGCCTTCCAGATTGTGTATGCGCAAAAGTTCAGCGCCAGTTACGACCAGAGCCTGTTCAGCGCCTACCGCTACCTGCGCACAACTAACCCGTCGCAGTACATGGTATTTTTACACAATGACGATGTGGAAATCGCCGGCAGCTCGCCAGAAACGCTGGTGAAGGTGGTTGGCCGCCAGGTGATCAGCATGCCGATTGCGGGCACGCGCCGCCGCGGCAAAACGGCGGAGGAGGACATAGCCCTAGAGCAGGAGCTTTTGGCCGATACCAAGGAGATTGCCGAGCACAATATGCTGGTGGACCTGGGGCGCAACGACGTGGGCCGTGTGTGCGACTTTGGCAGCGTCAGGGTGAGCGACTACAAGGCCATCAAACGCTTTTCGCACGTTATGCACATCACCAGCAAGGTGACAGGCACGCTGAGTGCGGATAAGGACGCGCTGGATGCACTGAAGGCCGTCTTCCCGGCAGGTACGCTCAGTGGCGCTCCCAAAATCCGCGCCTGTGAGATTATTGACGAGCTGGAGCCTGAACGCCGTGGCATTTATGGCGGCGGTATGGGTTACTTGGATTTTGGCGGCAACATGGATATCTGCATCACGATCCGCACGATGGTGAAGAAGGCGGGCAGGGTTTATATCCAGGTTGGCGGCGGCATCGTGGCTGATTCGGTGGTGGATAACGAATTTATGGAAACGGTGAATAAGGCGGGCGCCTGCATGACGGCGCTGCGTCTGACGGCAGAGGAGGAGTAAGCGATGATTCTGATAATTGATAACTACGACAGCTTTACCTTTAACCTCTACCAGCTCATCGGCGAAATCAATCCTGATATCAAGGTGGTGCGTAATGATAAAATCACCATAGATGAAATCAGGGCGCTGCAGCCAAGCCATATCATCATCTCCCCCGGCCCGGGCAACCCACAGCAGGCTGGCATCTGCCTGGAGGTTATCCGCCAGCTGGCAGGCGAGTTCCCCATTTTGGGCGTCTGCCTGGGGCACCAGGCGATTGGTGAGGCCTTTGGCGGCAGGGTGGTGCACGCACCGCAGATTGTGCACGGCAAGAGCGACAGGATGTACCTGGCAGCGCCGACGCCTATCTTCAAGGATATGCCTGACGGCTTTGAGGCGGCGCGCTACCATTCGCTGATTGTGGAGCCGGAGAGCCTGCCCGACTGCCTGGAGGTGACAGCGGAAACCGCAAGGCACGAGATTATGGCGCTGCAGCACAAAACGCTGCCTGTATACGGCGTGCAGTTTCATCCCGAATCGATTATGACGCCGCTGGGAAGGACGATTCTGCAAAACTTTTTGGCACTTAAATAACAGCTGCTGCCTAAGCAGTGGGGATAATATGTATAAGGATAATTTAGGGAGGCAAATAAAATGATTAAGGAAGCAATTGTAAAAATCGTTGATAAAAAGGATTTGACCTATGATGAGGCCTATGCCGTGATGAACGAGATTATGGGCGGTGAAACCAGCGCTACACAGAACGCGGCCTTTTTGGCGGCGCTGTCGACTAAGAGCACCACTGCTGAAACCACGGACGAGATCGCCGGCTGCGCTGCCGCTATGCGTGACCATGCACTGAAGTGCGAAACGGGTATGGACGTGTTTGAAATTGTCGGTACCGGCGGCGATGGTGCCAACAGCTTCAATATTTCCACAACTGCGGCTTTGGTTGCTGCTGCCGGCGGCATGAAGGTGGCCAAGCACGGCAACCGCGCTGCCTCCTCCAAGTGTGGCACGGCCGACTGCCTGGAGGCTTTGGGTGTAAACATCCAATTAGAGCCGCAAAAGTGCGTGGAGCTGCTCAAGGAGGTGGGCATGTGCTTCTTCTTCGCGCAGAAGTATCACACCTCGATGAAGTACGTCGGCCCCATCCGCAAGGAGCTGGGCATTCGCACCGTGTTCAACATCCTGGGACCATTGACCAACCCCAGCAGCCCCAAAATGCAGCTTTTGGGCGTATATGACGGCTATCTGGTGCAGCCGCTGGCGCAGGTGCTGATGAACCTGGGCGTAAAGCGTGGCATGGTGGTATATGGTCAGGACAAGCTGGACGAAATTTCGTTGAGCGCGCCCACGACTGTGTGCGAATTCAAGGACGGCTGGATGAAAAATTATGTAATCACTCCTGAGGACTTTGGCATGGAGCGCTGCAGCAAGGCTGATCTGGTTGGCGGTCTGCCTGCTGAAAACGCACAGATCACCCGTGATATTCTGGGTGGTGCCAAGGGACACAAGCGCAACGCCGTGCTTCTGAACGCCGGTGCCAGCCTGTACATCGGTGGCAAGGCAGAAAGCTTCGCCGAGGGCGTGAAGCTGGCGGCAGAGCTGATTGACAGTGGCAGGGCGATGGCTACGCTGGAGAAGCTGATTGAGCTGAGTAATAAATAAGAGGCGCCTATGATTTTAGATGATATTGCTGAATATACTGCGCAGCGTGTGCAGGAACTGAAGGCGCGCAAAAGCCTGTACGCTGTGCGTGACGAGGCTGAGGGGCGGCCTGCAGGCAGGGATTTTGCGGCGGCGCTGGCGGCCGACGGCCTGAGCGTGATTGCCGAGCTGAAGAAGGCTTCGCCGTCTAAGGGGATAATTTCCCCGGACTTTGAGGATGTTTATCTGCGCAAGGCAGCGCAGTACGAGGCAGGTGGCGCCGCTGCTATCTCCTGCTTGACGGAGCCAAAATTCTTTTTGGGCAGCGACGCTTATCTGCAGAACGTGCGGCGCACGGTGCAGCTGCCAATTTTGCGCAAGGATTTCACTATTGATGAATACCAGATTTACGAGGCCAAGAACCTGGGAGCGGATGCTGTGCTCTTAATCTGCAGCCTGCTGAGCGCGCAGCAGCTGGCAGAATACCTGGAGCAGGCGCACAGCCTGGGGCTGAGCGCACTGGTGGAAACGCACACGGAGGACGAGGTGCAGACGGCACTGGCCGTGGGCGCGCAGATTATCGGCGTCAACAACCGCGACCTGCGCACCTTCAGCGTCGATCCGCAGAGCAGCCTGCGTCTGCGGGACGCTATTCCCAGAGATAAAATCTTTGTTGCCGAAAGCGGCATCCAAAGAGCGAGTGATACGCTGGGGCTGAAGGCAGCAGGCGTACAGGCGGTGCTGGTGGGCGAGGCGCTGATGCGTGCGCCTGATGCGGCAGCGATGCTGCGGGAGCTGCGCGGTGAGTAGGGTGAAGGTAAAGATTTGCGGCCTGCGACGACCGCAGGACGTGGAATATGTCAATGAGCTGCTGCCCGATTTTGCAGGCTTCGTCTTTGCCAAAAGCAAAAGGCAGGTGACGGCGGCGCAGGCAGCGCAGCTCAAGGCGCAGCTCGCACCGTCCATTAAGGCGGTGGGCGTGTTTGTCAACGCTGAGCTTGATTTTATTACACAGCTGGCGGCAGCAGGGACGATTGACAGCATCCAGCTGCACGGCGACGAGGACGCAGACTACTGCCGCAGGCTGAAGCAGCTTGTGAGCCTGCCCATCATCCGCGCGGTGCGTGTGAAGGACGCGGCCGCTGTGGCGGCGGCTGACGCCTATCCTGCTGATTATCTGCTCTTTGACACATACACGCCGGGGCAGTACGGCGGCACGGGGCAGCGCTTTGACGCAACGCTTTTAGACGCCTGCGGCGTCACCAGGCCTTATTTTATAGCAGGCGGCCTGGACGCGGAGTGCGTGGCAGACGTGATTAAAAATACTAAGGCTTTTGCCGTGGATGTGAGCGGCGGGGTCGAAACTGACGGATTTAAGGATAAAAATAAGATTGCCGCATTTATTGCGCAGGTAAGGGGAGATAATGATGACAAAAGGTAGATATGGTATCCATGGCGGCCAGTACATGCCGGAAACCTTGATGAACGCTGTACTGGAGCTGGAGGAGGCTTACGAAAAATATAAAAATGACCCGGATTTTAAGGCAGAGCTGGCGCGCTTGTACCGCGAATATGCCAACAGGCCATCGCTGCTTTATTACGCCGAAAAGATGACCAAGGACTTGGGTGGCTGCAAAATTTACCTCAAGCGCGAGGATTTGAACCACACCGGCGCGCATAAGATTAACAACGTTCTGGGACAGATATTGCTGGCGCAGAAGATGGGCAAAAAGCGTGTCATTGCCGAAACCGGCGCCGGCCAGCACGGTGTTGCCACTGCCACCGCCGCTGCCCTGATGAACATGGAGTGCGTGGTGTACATGGGCAAGGAGGACTGCGAGCGCCAGAAGCTGAACGTGTTCCGCATGGAGCTTTTGGGGGCTAAGGTCGTGCCCGTCGCCAGCGGCACAGGCACGCTGAAGGATGCCGTTAACGAAGCACTGCGCGTATGGACCGAGCGCGTGGAGGACACCTATTATGTGCTGGGCAGCGTCATGGGTCCGCATCCCTATCCTGAGATCGTGCGTGACTTCCAAAAGATTATCGGCGAGGAAATCAAGGCGCAGATGCTGGAGAAGGAGGGCCGTCTGCCTGACGTTTTGGTGGCCTGCGTGGGCGGTGGCTCCAACGCTATGGGCATGTTTTATGACTTTATTGAGGATAAGGACGTGCGCTTAATTGGCGTGGAGGCCGCAGGCCTGGGCGTGGATAATCCCAAGAACGCCGCCACCATGGCCAACGGCACGCTGGGCATCTTCCATGGCATGAAGAGCTACTTTTTGCAGGATGAATATGGTCAGATCGCACCTGTATATTCCATATCCGCCGGCCTGGACTATCCGGGCATCGGACCGGAGCACGCTTATCTGCACGACATCGGCCGCGCGGAGTACGTGCCTGCTACCGACCAGGAGGCCGTGGACGCCTTCAACTATCTGTCTAAGATGGAGGGCATCATCCCCGCTATCGAAAGCGCGCACGCCGTTGCCTACGCTATGAAGCTGGCACCGACGCTGCCTAAGGACAAGATTATGGTGATTAATATTTCCGGCCGTGGTGACAAGGACGTTGCCGCTATCGCACGCTATATGGGGGTTGATTTACATGACTAGGATTCAGGATGCATTTGCTAAAAATAAAAAGGTTTTCATTGGCTTCGTCACCGCGGGTGACCCCAACCTGGCCGTAACCAAGGAGCTGGTTATGGCGATGATTAAGGGCGGCGCTGGTCTGGTGGAATTTGGTATTCCCTTTTCGGACCCCGTGGCCGAGGGCGAGGTTATCCAGCGCGCCGATTTGCGTGCGCTGGCAGCAGGCACCACCACCGATAAAATTTTTGACCTGGTGGCCGAGCTGCGTCAGGAAACCCAGGTGCCGCTGGTGTTTTTGACCTACGCTAACCCGATTTACGCCTATGGTGCGGAAAAGTTCTTCTCCCGCTGCGAAGAGACAGGTGTGGACGGCGTCATCATTCCCGATATTCCTTACGAGGAGCGCGAGGAGATGCGTCCCTACAGCGAGCCGCACAACATCGCCCTGGTGCCGCTGATTGCGCCCACCTCCAAGGACCGCATCGCCAAGATCGCCAAAATCGCGCAGGGTTACGTTTATGTAGTTTCCTCTCTGGGCGTTACCGGCGTGCGCAAAAACATCACCACCGACATTGACGGCATTGTGGCCGAGGTGCGCAAGGCGACGGACATTCCCGTGGCCGTAGGCTTTGGCATCGCCACTCCGGAGCAGGCCTATAAGATGGCCAAGGCCAGCGACGGTGCAATTGTGGGCAGCGCGATTGAAAAAATCGTCGAAAAGTACGGTGAGAACTCGCCCCAATATGTTTATGAATACGTCAAGAGCATGGCCGATGCTGTGGCCAAGGCAGCAGCAGAGGCGTAAGGCGTAAAACTCCCTTAGTCACTCTACAGGTGGCAGCTCCCTCACAGAGGGAGCATTTTGCTGCTGGGTAAATTTATCAGCCAAGCCTCCCTTTGGGGGGCTTTTTGCATGCGCAGCATATATCATAGTTTCTTTTTGGTAACTATACCACTAATTAGTGCATACTTTACAAAATGGCGCACATGGCGTATGATAAGTGCTTAGAGTGCGGCAGCCGGCGTGATTGTGAAGTTAATGTTAACAATGAAGCAGCCTGACCGCAAAAAACAGCTGCTGTGGTATAATTAGCAAAGAAAAATTATCTGGGAGGTCATCAACATTTTAGAATTTAAACCAATAACATTGGCGCAAAAGCCTTTGTTTGAAAGCTATATATCAAAATCACACCAAAGGGGCAGTGAGTGCGCCTTTTCGAACCTGTTTGTGTGGCGTGACTGCTACCATATTTTTTGGTGTGTGGCGCACGACTTTTTGCTGCTGAAGGTGAAGCGCAACGACGTGGATTTTTATATTCAGCCCTTTGGCGGCCGTGACGAGGATTTGCCGCAGCTGATGCGTGAGCTGCAGGAGGAGCATCAGGGCAGACCCTTTGAGATGCACGGCATTTATGACTTTACCAAGGAGCGCTTTGAACGCGTGCTGCCAGGCCTGGTGTACGAGGACGACCGCGACAACTGGGACTATGTTTATCTGCAGGAAAAGCTGGCGACGCTGTCGGGACGCAAGCTGCACGGCCAGAAAAACCATTACAACGCCTTCGTCAAGGCTCATCCTGATTTTGTCTATGAGCCGATTACGCTGGATAATATGATGGAATGCCTGAACTTTGGCGAGCGCTGGTGTGATGAGCATATGGCGGAGGATCCGTCGCTGGAATGTGAAAAGTATGCTATCCAGCAGGCGTTTTTGAGCTTTGAGCAGCTGGGGCTGCGTGGTGGTGCCATCCGCTTTGACGGTGCCATCCAGGCCTTCAGCTTCGGCAAAAAGATTAACGAGGACACGGCGGTGCTGCACGTAGAAAAGGCGCGCCATGACGTGCGCGGCCTGTACACGGCCATTACTAAGGAGTTTGCGGCGCACGCCTGGGGTGATGTCAAATATCTCAACCGTGAGGAGGATATGGGTCATCCTGGTCTGCGCACGGCCAAGGAGGCCCTGCATCCTGAGTTTATGGTGAAAAAGTATAACGTCATTATCGGGTGAGGTGGCAGATGATTTACAGGGTTGTGGACGCAGCGGATATGCAGCAGGTGGCAGACCTGTGGGAGTATTGCTTTGAAAAAAGGACGGAGCCGTTTTTTGCCTATTACTTTGAACAATATTGCGGCAGGGAAAACACGGTCATAGGCGGCTTTGACGGCCAAAGACTGCGCACGATGCTGCACATTAACCCCTATGTGCTGCGCCTGCGTGGGATAAAGCAGTGTGTGCCCTACCTTGTGGGCATCGCCACCGCCCCCGAGGCGCGCGGGCAGCACCTTTTGCGTCCGCTTTTACAGGCTGCGTTTGAGCAGCTGCGTGCGCAGGGCGTGACCTTTGTGACGCTTATGCCCATAAGTGCCGGCATTTATCTGCCTTATGATTTTGCCTACTGCTACTACCGCCATGAGTATAAAATGCCGCTGGCGGCGCTGGCTGTGACGGACACAGACAAAGAGCTGTCCGTGGAGCGATTGCGGCTGGCAGATATTTTGCAGCACATTATGCAGGCGGGCGAGGCGGCGGCTGACGTGCCGGCAGCAGTGTATGACGCCGTGACGGCAGCCTGGGGCGGCGTGCCGCAACGCGATGCAGCGCAGTGGCGCAAGCTTTTGCGCGTCATGGCGGCAGAGGGCGTGCAGTGTGCTGCAGCTTATCGCGGGGGCGTGGCGGCAGGCTATTTGCTGTACACTATTGCGGACGGACGCTTTACGGTGCAAGAGCTTTTGGCAGCTGACTTTGCCGCCAAAAACCGCCTGCTGCAGTTCGTGGCAGGGCACAAAAGCGAGGCGCGGGAATTTTACTGGCTGGCGGAGCCCTGGGATAAAACGCACCTGGGCTTTGGCAGGCAGGAGCACGCAGGCGCGCTGTCACCCTTTATGATGGCGCGCTGCCTGGATGTGCGGCAGGCGCTGGCGCAGCTGCCCGTGCCGCAGTCCGCAATCAGCGGCAGCGTGGTGCTGCGTCTGACGGACAGCGTGCTGGCGCAGGAAAACCAGCTGCTGCGGCTTGATATAGTACCGGGGAGGCTGCAGGTTGCGACTACGGCAGAGCAGGAGGACGTGACAGTGGACGTTGGCAGCTTCACGCAGCTGTATTTTGGCACCTATAGCGCCACGGAGCTGTGGGAGGCAGGTCGCATCAAAGGCAACGACTTGTCCAAGCTGGCGCTGCTGGACGCGCTGCTGCCCAAGGAGCGCACCTATAATAACGAATATTTTTGAGAGAGGGAGAGGCTGTCGCGGCTTGCTGTGGCAGCCTTCCTTATTGGGACGCGCGCTGTAAGCAGCAAAGTAAATTTTTGACGACCTGGGCTTACAAAAATGCGCTTGACTTGGAGCGCGCTTCAGGCTATAAGATAAAATAAGAGATAACGATGAAAGGATGCGATAGTATGCACAAAAGAATATACATGCTGCTGGCTGCCCTGCTCGTGGCAGGCACGGCGCTTGTAGCTGGCTGCGGCGGCGCTTCCAAGGGCGCTGCAGATGCTGAGGCCGGGGGCAGCGACACGGCCGTGGCCATCACCAACCCGCGCCAGATAGTGGCAGCAGATAACAAAACAGGGCGCACGATTATGTGGGAGGCCAGGGTGAAGCAGGATTACAGCCTGGATTACCGCCTGGAGGGCGATAAGAATATCAGCAGCGTGAAGGCACAGGACAGCTGCTTTGACGATGGCCCTAAGGACAGCTATATCCACTACACTGCCCGCCTCGCAGGGCTCAAAAGCGGCAGCACCTATGAATACCGCATTAATACGGCGCAGCACAGGGGCCGCTGGCACAAGCTGCACACAGATAACGGCGGTGCCTTCACCGCGCTCATCTTCCCTGATTCACAGAGCGCCAACTACAGCGGCTGGCAGCAGCTGGCGCGCGAGGCCTACAAGCGCCACAGTGACAGCGCGCTGTATATCAACATGGGCGATTTGGTGGACAACGGTCAGGACAGCAGCCAGTGGAAGGCGTGGTTCAACAGCGTAAGCACCTTTAGTGATGCCGTGCCGCTGGCGCCGCTTGTCGGCAACCACGAAACCTATAACAGACAGTGGCAGGAGGCGCTGCCTGTGGCCTACACGCATCTGTTTAACGTGCCGCAAAACGGCCTGGATAAATATCCCAACCAGTTTTACAGCTTTGATTATGGCAACGTACACTTTGTGGTCTTGGACACCAACTTCCCGGAAATGAAAAATTACCAGCCCCAGCTCTTGGCAGACGAGCTGCCGTGGCTGGAAAAGGATTTGGCGGCCAGCACTGCCAAATGGAAGGTGGTTTTGATGCACCGTGATATTTTTATGTACGGCTTCGGACCGGAGTCGGGCAGGGAGCAGACCAAGACGCAGCTTTTGGACTTTAGCCGCCAGCTGATGCCGGTGTTTGAAAAATACAAGGTGGATGCGGTGCTGACGGCACATCTGCACACCTACCGCCGCCGTGTGCCGCTCAAAAACTTCGCCCCCGCGGCCGATGGCATCACCTATATCCTGACAGGCGTGGCCGGCGATGTGCGCTACCCCAAGCTGTGGGGCGACTTTGAATGGGACGCTGCACGGGCGCCGCAGCCGGAGACGACCAACTACATGACAATGAAGGCCGATGCCAATTCGCTGGAGCTGAAGGCCTATCTGGCCAACGGCAGGCAGTTTGACGAGGTGCGCCTCACAAAGTAGGGCGCAGGCCTTAGCTTAATAACGTTTATCAAGGGACGCGGCCGGCTAAATTGCAGCGGCTGCGTCCTTTGCTGTCGCTTTTTGGGGCAAAGTGTGTTAAAATAAAGCTACACGGACCGAAAGGAGTGCATGATTATGACAGAGGTATCACAGGAAACAATGATGTTTAAGCGTCAGGGCGAAAAGCCGGACGTTGCCGAAACGATAAAGGAAGTATATGCTGCCCTGGAGCAAAAGGGCTACAACCCCGTGGACCAGCTGGCAGGCTACCTGCTGAGCGGTGACCCCACCTACATCACCAGCTTTGCCGACGCACGCACCAAGCTGCGCCGCCATGAGCGCTATGAGCTGATTGAGGAGATGGTCAAAAGCTATCTGCAGCAGATTAATAAGTAAGGAGATATTGCATGCGCAAGATGTCCCTGGATGTGGGAACAAGAACGATAGGCATCGCCGTGAGCGATTTAATGGGCCTGATAGCGAACGGCGTGGAAACCATCCACCGCACTAGTGAGGAGCGTGACTACGCCCGCATTGCCCAGCTGATTGCTGAGCACGAGGTGGATACGCTCGTGGTGGGCTATCCCAAGAATATGAACGGTACCATAGGCGAGCGCGCCCAGGCCTGCGAGGTCATGGCTGAGGAGCTGCGCAGGCGCTTCCCTGCAGTGCGCGTGGTGCTGTGGGATGAGCGGCTGAGCACCGTGGCGGCTGAAAGGGTGCTGGTGGATGCCGATATGCGCCGCAAAAAGCGCAAGCAGGTTATTGATATGATGGCCGCCGTCGTCATATTGCAAAATTATCTGGACAGCCAGGGCTTTAAGATTTGACAGGAGCAGGCAGGCTATTATACAATAGACACAAACAGATTTATTTAGAGTGATTTATTTTGAAAGAGGTGCCTTAATGGAAGAAAAAGACATTAAAAACGAAGAATTGGAAGCTATGCAGGCAGAGGCCGACGAAGAGTTTATCTGCGTAGTGCTGACCGACGAGGCCGGCAACGAGCATGAGTTCTATCAGGATATGGTGATTGACGTTGACGGCAAGCAGTTCGCGGTTTTGGTGCCGCTGGATGATGACTGCTGCTGCGAGGACGAGGAATGCGAATGCCATGAGCATGAGCATAACGAGGACGAGGAGGATGACAACTGCGTCATCGCCCGCATTGACTTTGATGAAAACGGCGAGGCTGTTTACACCGCTCCGACGGATGAGGAGTATGAGGCAGTGGTTGCCAAATACGACGAGCTGTTTGACGGCGAAGAGGAATAAGCAGCATACAGTAAAAATATCCGGACTTCGGTCCGGTATTTTTATGTAGGTGATGATGTAGATGGGAAAAGATTGATGGATATAGAAAATATTAAAGGCTTTATCAAGGAATATCCTGCCCGTGCCGCCGCTATCGGCGTGGCCGTTCTGGCGGTGCTGGCCGTGGTTATCTTTACGGTGCAGCTCAACGCCCGTGGCAATAACAAGGACTTTGCTGCCGGCGGTACGCACCTGGTGATGGTGAAGGACGGCATGACGACGGCCGATATCGCCACGCTGCTGCATGAGCAGAAGCTGGTGCGCGACCCTGACGCCTTCCGTCTGGAGGCACGCTTTAAGGGACTGGCCACCAAGCTGCAGGCAGGTGCCTACCAGATTGAGGGCGGTATGACCAACAGCCAGATTGTGGACGTTATGGTGAAGGGACGCATCAAGCAGGTGCGCTTTACCGTCCCCGAGGGCTACAGCGTGGCCAAAACAGCCAAAAAGCTGCAGGCCGAGGGCCTGGGCAGTGCGGATAAGTTTATGGCCGCCGCCAAGGCTTATGCCCCCTATGACTATATGCAGACGAGCGACCCCAACGTGCTTTATAAGGCTGAGGGCTTTTTATACCCTGCGACCTATGACTTCCCTGTGGGGATGAGCGAGGCGGAGATGCTGAAGGTGATGGTGGAGCAGTTTGACAAGGAAATGCGCACGAGCGGCGTGGCGCAGACCGTGGCCGAGCGCAAGCTGAAGCTGCGGGACGTGGTGAACATGGCGGCGATGGTGGAGCTGGAGGCGGTGTTTGCCGAGGAGCAGCCCAAGATCGCAGGCGTCTTTTTGAAGCGTGTGGCTATTGGTATGCCTATCCAGTCCGATACGACGATTCAGTATCTATTGGGCGAGCAGAAGGAGGTTGTCACCTTTGCCGATACCAAAATTGCCAGCCCCTACAACACCTACCAAAACCCCGGCCTGCCGCCGGGACCGATTGGCAGCCCCGGGCTGAAGGCCATTCAGGCAGTGCTTGCGCCCGAGGATACGGACTATTTGTACTTTGTGGCTGAAAAGGACGGACACCACCGCTTTAGCAAAACCTATGCAGAGCATTTGCAGGCGATTGATGAAATCGGCTGATGCAGTGTGATTATGGAGAACGATTATGACAAGAGCTTTCGTTAAGCCGGAGCTGCTGGCACCGGCAGGAAATATGGAAAAGGGCAGGATGGCGCTGCTTTACGGTGCGGACGCCATTTACCTGGGCGGCAAGATGTTTGGCCTGCGCGCCTTCGCCAACAATTTTTCGCTGGAGGAGATTGCCGAAATGGCTGCCTATGCCCACTCCCTGGGCAAAAAGGTTTATGTAACGGTGAACATCTTTGCCCACAATGAGGATATTAACAAGCTGGCGCCGTATCTGCGCAGCCTGCAGGAGGCTGATGTGGACGCACTCCTGATCAGCGATTTGGGTGTGTGGAGCGTGGCCAGACAGGTGGTGCCCGATATGCCGCTGCACGTGAGCACCCAGGCCAACACCACCAACTTCGCCGCCGTGCAGGCGTGGGAGCAGCTGGGGGCAGAGCGCGTGGTTCTGGCACGCGAGCTGTCGCTGGCCGAGATTGCCGAAATCAGCGCCAAGACTACGGTGGAGCTGGAAACCTTCGTGCATGGAGCAATGTGCATTTCCTACAGCGGCCGCTGCCTTTTGAGTGCCTACCTGACAGGGCGCGACGGCAACCGTGGTGCCTGCACCCAGGCCTGCCGCTGGGAATATGATATGTATAAGCTGGGCGAGCAAAAGCGCCCGGGTGAATTTTTTGATTTGGAGGAGGATGAGCACGGAACCTATGTGATGAATTCCAAGGATTTGTGTCTCATCGAATATCTGCCGGAATTGATGCGTGCGGGCGTGTGCAGCCTGAAGATAGAGGGACGCATGAAGAGCGTGCATTATGTGGCCACCGTGGTGAGTGTTTATCGCAGGGCTATTGACAAATGCTGGTCAGATATGGTAAATTACAATGTGCCTGACGCGTGGATCGCCGAGCTGAACAAGGTGAGCCACCGCCAGTATACGACGGGCTTTGCTGTGGCGAAGCCTGACCGTAACGCACAGGTGTATACCAGCAGCAAGTACGAGCAGACGCATGACTTCGTCGGTATTGTGACAGGCTATGATGCTGACAGGCAGCGCGCTTATTTTGAGCAGCGCAACAATGTTAAGGCAGGCGAGCCGCTGGAGCTGTTGATGCCGGATGGCACCACGCTGCCCTTCACCCTGAAGGATATGCAGGATGAGGAGGGCGCGCCCATTGACTGCGCGCCGCACGCCCAGCAAAAATTTTCGGCAGCCAGCGCTGTGCCGCTGCTGCAATTTAGCTTATTACGCAGAAAGGTAGTAAAAGAATGAGTGACAATGACCCCGGACCCCACAGTATGATCTACGCGCAGGTTGAGCCTGAGCGTATTGCAGATGTTAACTGGATTATGGAAGGCTATGAGTACCTGGCTATGGTGAGCACGGTGGATGCGACAAGCGGCTTGATTAAGTTTTATGCAACGCCTGACACCTATCTGGACACCATGGACGTTATCGAAAACATGCCCTTTAGGGTGGAGGTTTTGGATAACATGGAAAGCGGTGTGTACCACAGGCTTTGGCAGATCTAGGGCGGAGAGGTTTATAATGTGACGAGGAGCGCAGCGGTTGATTGCCGTTGCGCTTTTTTGGGTTCTATAATAAGTGTTGGGGTCTTCGGTCTAAAATAAGATCGAGACAACCGGC
>CAVKMV010000044.1:5892-15866 GCA_963657675.1 Ruminococcus intestinalis | reverse complement strand
CTGTACGCCTATATACCGGATCACAATCCTAATCGTCTGCTGACCAAGATTGTTGATATATAGGTTTTATGGGAAATTATTTGTGTGGAGGCTGTAATTATGATTTCCAAAAGAAGTATTCCCCTAGCTTTGGTATTATCTATCGTAACCTGTGGTATTTACGTGATTTATTGGTTTGTTAAGTTAACTGACGAGGTCAACGAAATTGTGGGTGACTACAATGCCACATCAGGTGTGCTGTCGTTTGTTTTTACTCTGGTTACCTGTGGTATCTATTCACTGTATTGGTCCTACAAAATGGGCGAAAAGGTTGAAATGATTAAGGGCGTGCGCTCCGGCAACACCGGTATTTTATATTTAATCCTTGGCTTTTTCGGCCTTTTGCTGGTAAACCAGGCTTTGATTCAGGATACCATCAACGACAAATTGGATGGCAGATATTAAGAGACTGCTATCTTTGGTAAAGTAAAATGAGCGTGGCAGGAAAAAAGCTGCTCCTGCTGCTGGCAGCAGGACTTAGCTATTACTTTTTGCTCAGATATACGGATTTATCCATACCCTGTGTGTTTAGAGCTGTTACAGGGTATAAATGTCCTGGATGCGGCATTACCACCATGCTTTTAACAATAGCTGATGGCAATTTTGTTGCTGCCAGGGCAGAAAACATTTTTTTATATTACACCCTGCTACCGCTTTTGGCATTGATTGGCATGCGTTGCAGCAAGGCGCTAAGCTCTTGGCACAAGCTTTTGGACAGGTGCTGCTTTCCGCTATATTTACTGCTTCTGCTTGCCTTTGGTGTATATCGTAACCTTGCAGGCTACTGATGATAGTGTGTAGGGGTGGCCTT
Source organism: Ruminococcus intestinalis (assembly GCA_963657675.1). GTDB lineage: Bacteria > Bacillota > Negativicutes > Acidaminococcales > Acidaminococcaceae > Phascolarctobacterium_A. The sequence goes on along the minus strand of CAVKMV010000044.1, from coordinate 15,016 downwards.
TGGGTAGCTTGAGCTGCACAAAGCGTGAAAAACATAATTTTGTCATATCTTTTCTCTATAATATAATCAGATAAGGCTGCAGGGCAGCGGATATATTTTTGCGGACGAAGCGCAATAAAGGAGTGAATATTATGAGTACAATGTTTGGCAGACAGCTTTTGGCAGCTGTAGTTTTGGGTACAGCCGTGGCAGTTAGCAGCTTTGCTTATGCAGCACCTGCTAATAATGGTGCCTATGTGAGCGTGCAAAAGCAGATTACCAGCAGCATCAGCTGGGAAAAGGGCAGTGCCGCCAAGGTGGAGGCCGAGGGCCTCGGCCTGCCGCCTACAGGCACCAGCGGTACAAGGGCATCGCTTTTGGCGCGTCGTGCTGCAATTGTAGATGCTTACAGGATGTTGGCAGAAACGGTGAATACTATTCAGCTGGATGCAGAAACGACGATGGAGGACCTGACTATCACCAGCGACGTTGTGCGCACTAAGGTGAGCGCCCTGATTAAGGGTGCAAGGATTGTGAGCGAGCACGCCAATAGTGACGGTAGCTACAGCGTAAGGATTGCCGTTCCCCTCTATGGCGTGGACGGCGTTGCCGGTACTGCGCTGCCGGAAATCAAGAGTAAACTGCCTGCTGCTGCTCCCAGCGTAAGCTATGATTATAAACCGGACAAGGATTTGCGTGCTAATGCCGCCAGCTATACCGGTGTCGTCATCGATGCCAGGGGTTTGGGCCTGGAAAGCACGTTTTCACCGGTGGTTTATGATACTAACGGACGTGCTGTTTATGGTATGCGCAATATCGATAAGGATTATGCCATTAAATATGGTATGGTCGGCTATGCTAACAGCACCAAGTCAGACAGCGTTACCGAGCGCGCAGGCGCACGACCTTTGGTATTAAGGGCGCAGTCTGTATGCAGCGGACGCAATTCTGCTAATCCCGTCAATGTCGTCATCAGCGTAGAGGATGCGGATAAGCTGCTTTATGCTAACAGCCAGGCGGGTATTTTAGATAATAGGGCAGTTGTGTTTGTAAAGTGAGACAGATGCTTATTGCCTGGCGTGGCTGAGCCTGCAGCTGTCCGCAAGGGCATTATGGAAGATTAGGGGAAGAAACATCATGAAAAAATTGCTGTATACATTAACAACGTGCCTGCTGTTATTTTGCACCAATGCCTTTGCTGCCAACAAGGTGGTGGCGGTTATGGGCGTGGATGATGTAAGTGGCAGCTATTACGGTGCCAGCGCCGCTTCCTCGCTCCAAAGCCAGCTGGAAGCTGCTCTGGTGCAAAACGGCCGCTATAACGTGGTGGAGCGCAGCCAGCTCAATTATGTGCTGAACGAGCTGGGGCTGCAGCGCAGTGGTCTTGTCGCCGCCAGTTCGGCGATACAGCTGGGGCAGCTGACGGGTGCTGATTATACCGTAGTCGGCAAGGTGTTGAGTGCCGAGGCGCAGCCATTTGACGTTTTGCTGTATGCTGGCGTAAAGGGAGTTGTCAAGGTTAACGTCAAGTTTATTGATAACAGGACAGGCACGATAAAATTTGCCCAGGTTGTCAAGGGGACGGATACCGTTACGGAAATAGAAACGCAATCTCCCAACGAGTCCCTGCTGATTAGTGGTGCGGTCAATGACGCCTGTGATAAAATTGTTAACCTTATCCGTAACGCCGACCCTGTTAGCGGTATGGTGGCAGATGCTACCAGGGATGAGGTTTACATTGATTTGGGTAGTGATGATGGCGTAGAGGTAGGCGACAAGTATCTGGTCTACAGGGAAGGCAAGCTTATCCGCCATCCGCGTACCGGGGAAATATTGACCGTGGAGGAGGATGAAGTTGGCCTTTTGCGGGTGCACGAGGTGGGCAGCAATTATGCTGTCTGTGATATCCTGAAGCGGTGGGATGACATAAAAAAGGGCGATATGGTAAGGCGGGATAAATAATCATGAAAAAGCTTTTATTTGGCATGGTTTTGGGACTGCTTACCGCGCTGCCGGTGGCCAGCGCCCAGCAGGTTACTGCCACGGGCTATGGCACTACAGCCGCGGAGGCCGAAAACGACGCCCTGCGTGCTGCGGTGGAAAATGTGGTAGGCACGCTTTTGGACGCGCAGACTATTGTTGATAAAAACGCAGTCCTGCAGGATGAAATTTACACTAGCTCGCGTGGCTTCATCCGTCATTATGACGTTTTGGGTACGCAGCAGACGGCCGCAGGTGCGTGGAGCGTTACTGTCGCGGCAGATGTTGCCAGTGAGCCTGATTCCAGGCTTATGGATGCCCTGACGCGTGAAAGATTGATTGCGGTGAATATGCGCAATGCCAAAATTGCCGTCATCCTCAAGGAAAGCGCGGCAGGCAAAAGCAATGCTTCCAGCAGTGGTGAAAGCGCGGTTGTAAACAGCTTTTTGCAGGCAGGCTTTCAAAATATCATTGATGTGAGTGAAGCACGCAGGCTGTATAACCAGCCGTATTATATGGATGCCTCGCAGCTACAGAGCCTGGCGCAGTCCCTGCGGGCAGATATTTTGCTGGTAGGACAGGCGTACAGCGACAGCTCGGGTGACGTGGGTCAGTTTATCGGCGGTAGCCATACAGGCATTTTGTCCTGTCAGGCGCGCATAGACGCCAAAATGTATATAGCGCGTACAGGACAGGTGCTGGCAGCAACCAGCACGGAGGGTGCGGGAGCTGATATTACTGAGGCGGCGGCAGCAGGCAGGGCGCTTACTACAGCCGGTAACGCCATGGGAGAATATATGGTGCAGCAGCTTTTGGAGCGCTATAGCGGCAACAGGCAGCTGCTGGAGCTGACTGTGCTTGCCGGCAGCCTGCAGGAGGTAAACGCTGTTAAGCAGGCACTTGCAAGTCTGCAAGGAGTAAAAAATGTAACCTTTAATGATTACAGTAATGGTCGTGGCCTTATCAGCCTGCAATATAGCGGCGCACCGCAGACGCTTTTTGCCAGACTGCAGCAGAATATTAACTATGATCTGCAGCTGCAGGAAAGCACGTTTAACACGCTGACGATCGCTGTGAATTGAACTCAAACAGATAAAATAAACGGCGTACAACATATAGGCAAATAAGCCTGCGGTTGTACGCCGTTTTTATGTGCGCGTTTTTAGTTTTTCCACGGCACGACCTTGTGCTCCAGCCATTGCAGAAAAAGGTTGAATACAAGGCCCAAAAGCGACAGGACGATGACGCCTGCCATCAGGCGGTCGGTGATCATCAAATCGCCATAATGGAGAATGAGGGCGCCGATACCGACCTGCGCCGCAATCATTTCGGCTGCTACCAAAAGCAGCAGCGAGGTGCCTGCTGCTAGCCGCAGTCCTGCAAAAATCATGGGCAGGGCACTTGGGAGAACAACGCTACGCATGGTTTTGCCCCAGCTGGCATTAAAGCTGACTGCTACCTTAATCAGCAGGGGATCTACGTTTTTGACACCGCTGTAGGTGTTCATGGCTACAGGGAAGAAAACACCCATGGCGATAATCGTCACCTTCGACAGCTCGCCGATACCCAGCCACAGGATGAAGAGCGGCAGCAGGGCGATTTTGGGTATGGGGTAGAGGGCGTTGACGATGGGGTTGCCAATTTTATCGGCCAGGGCTGAAGTGCCTGTAACCAGGCCGACGGCCAGACCGATGACGCTGCCGATGGCAAAGCCAAGCAGGATGCGGTAAAGACTGGCGGCCAGGCTCATGCCGATTTCGCCGTCAGCAAGCATATCTGCCAGGGCGAGCAAAATTTGCGTCGGTGCGGGCAAAAACAAGGCAGAAACCAGGCCGCAGCGGCAGACTGCTTCCCAAAGCAGCAGCACGCAGACGATAGCAACAGCGCTGACCCAGTGGGGATAGCTTTTTTGCCAGTGTGCCATGCGGCTTTTAATAAGGTATTCACTGTTCTTTTCAGGCATCTGCTTCCACCTCCATGAGCGCCGCACGTGCGTCCTTGCTGATATGCTCCCAGATGATGCGCACAAAGCCTGCTATTTTATCAGCGTTTTGTGGCTTTTCGCGTTCGGAACGCGGTATATCAATGCTCAAAATTTTGCTGACTTTGCCAGGACGGCGCGAAAGCAGCACTACCCTGTCTGCCAGCATCACTGCCTCCTGGATGTTGTGGGTGACGTACAACGTGGTCAGCCGTGTCTTTTCCCACAGCGTCACCAGCTCCTCCTGCATAATGGTGCGCGTCTGCGCGTCAAGTGCGCTAAAGGGCTCGTCCATCAAAAGCAGGTCAGGCTCGATGGCTAAGGCTCTGGCGATGCCTACGCGTTGGCGCATGCCGCCGCTCAGCTGGTGTGGAAAGGCCTTTTCAAAGCCCTTGAGGCCGACAAGACTGATGTAGTGGGCAATGCGTGCTTCGCGCTCTACAGCTGCCATTCCTGCAGTTTCCAGGCCGAAGGCGATGTTATCATGCACATTGCGCCAGGGGAAAAGCCCCGTTTCCTGAAAGACGATGCTCATGCGTGGCTCGTAGCCGGGTGCAGTCTGCGTAAATTTTACGCTGCCGCTATCTGGCTCCAAAAGTCCTGACGTGATATTGAGCAAGGTGGATTTGCCGCAGCCTGAGGGACCTACCAATGCTACAAATTCCTCTTCGTTTATGCACAGGTCGATGTCCTGCAAAACGTTAAGGTTCCTTCCCTTGGCCGAAGCAAAGCTTTTACAGATTTTATCAATTACTAGCTTCATTTCCTACCATCCTTTGAAAAGAGCAGCCCCAAGTATTGGGGCTACCATTGTATTACTTTAACGCTGCTTCTAAAAAGCTGGTGTCGGCAACGTCCTTCGCCTGCAGTTTACCGGAAATCATTTTGTTAGCGCTGTACCAGTTAATCTGGGTTTCGATATCGCTGACGAGCAGCTTGCCGTCCTTGTCGATATAGGGCAGACCTGCCTTGATATCCTCTGCCGGTGCTTTGACGTATTTGGCGACGATATTTACAACCTCGTCCAGCTTTTTAGCGTCCTTCTTCTCTACAGCAGCCTCGTAATAATAGTTGCAGGCCTTGTTATAGGCGCGCATAAAGCGGATAGCAGCGTCCTTTTTGCCCATGAAGTCCGGCGAGTAGAAAATAGCGGAGGTCTGGTAGGGGATGACGTCACCCACCTGTACCACCAGCTTGCCGTAACCAGCCTTCTGAACCTTGGTGATATTGGGCTCGTTCAAGATGCAGCCATCTATCTGCTTGCTTTCAAGTGCGGCCATGACCGCGCTTAATTTATTCAGGGGCACGATTTCCACATCGCTCAGGCTCATTCCCTGCTCATCCAGCATTCTGCCAAGCATATAGTGGAAGGTGGAGCCTTTTTGGGTGATGCCGATGCGCTTGCCCTTGATATCCTTGAGCGTTTTTACACCATTGTTATAGTTATCTGTAGTCACCAGCAGCGCGGACGAGGAATAACCCTTCTGCTCACGGCCCTTGTCGGCAACGATGCCCAGCTTCTGGCCGTTAGCAGCCATGTTATACAGGCTGGCGGTAATACCGGTGGCGCCTACGTCTACCTTAGAGGAGGCAGTGGAAACAGCAATAGGATGCGCGGCATCAAACCATTGCGGTTCAATCTCAATGTCTTCTTCTGCAAAAAAGCCCTTATCCATAGCGATAAAAAGCGGTGCGCTGCTTGTCAGGCGCAGCATCCCCAGGCTAACCTTAGTCTTTTCCTTTGGTGCTTCTTTTTTGGTATCGCCGCTACCACAGCCTGCTGCCAATAGCAAAAGGCATAGGCTTACGAGTAACGCAAAAATTTTCTTCATAATCATCTTTCCCTTCTCCCTAAAGTTATCTAAGAAATTATCCCTATCATTGTACACTATTTAGCTGTGAAATGCAGTATTAAGACCATAAATTTTACGTTTTCGTGTACATCCTTATGATTATGTATAAAATGCTACACTAATAACGCTGCTATAAGCTTTGCTTCTGTAAAAAATCTGTGTTTTCGTGGTTATGGCAGAGAAATAATGTTATAATTATAAAAGTATGCTTTGGAGAAAGGACGTGACAACGTGAAGATAAAAAGATGTGTGGCTACTGTTGCTTTAAGCCTTGCGCTACTTTATAGCACCGGCGCCGGTGCTGCTGATACGCTACTGGCGCAGACGGATGTGGAGCTGGCGGCAGGAGAAACAGCTACGGCCGAGCTGTGGGGTGACTGCCTGCCAAACGGTTACGCCAGCGGCCTGCTGCTCATGCTCAAGGATGCGGACGGCAAACTGCTTACAGCCTATAATCCGTCGATAAAGGGCGGTTATAACTGCCAGCTGCAGCCTGTACGGGTATTGGGCGGCAAAATCAGGGCGCAGCAGCTGCTGGTGAGCGCAGGGCAGGGAGATTGGCGCGCAGCCAGCGAATACCGCATACTGTCCTTTGCCAATAAAAAAAAGGTGCGTGAGGTTTTTGGCGCTGCTGAAGCCATGGGCCTTATCACCCAGGGCTATGTAAAGGCTGGCAGGCTGCATGTTACTATGCTTGACGGTAGTCACTCGGAGCTGGCACCCGCAGCCGGCAGCGAGGTGACGGACGGAAAGCTGGAGTTTGGACCGCTATATTCATTGGTGGCGCACGATGTGGATAACGATGGGCGTGATGAGCTTTTTAGCAGTCAGCAGCTGAGCCAGAAAAAAAATCCCTTGGCCGACGTAGGCGCAGTCTGGCAGTTTGATAAAAAAACAAAAAAATGGCAGCAGTTTTCGCCGACAATTATGACACTGTCGCCTGTTCCCAGGGAAAATACTATTAATGACGGTGTTGATTTTGCCGGGGGAACCGTGCTGGTGCGCAAAATGGTGGTGCCTGGCGGCGAGGCAACCTTTCCGATTTTTGCCTCCAGGGATGTCAAGCTGCAAAATAAGATTAATGAGCTGTTAAATAAGGAAAGCAGTGAATATCTAAAGGCATTTTACCAAGGCAGCGCAGATATGGCCTTTAACGTGATGCGTGCGGACAGCGTGCTTTTAAGCCTGCAGCTGATAAGTGGTAAGGATAGATTTATTCACCATCATGTAAATATCGATCCCAAAACGGGGGAACTCATGCGCATTGATGAGCTGCTGAATACTAAGGATAAGGATTTGTTGCCGTTATTAAACGTGCTGAATACGAATAAAAACGTCGTCTATAAGGATAAGCTGCCTGATGAATGGTATATGGAGGGCGATAATTTATTTTTACTGCAGCGTATTGATGGAGTGGATCAGGTATCCGGCTTTGCTATCGGCAATCTACATAAATTTTTATTAAAGAAGAATTTTTTACCGCAAAAAGCTGACTGACCAGTCAGTAGTTTTTGCAAATCAAAGAAAATTGGCGTTTAAGCAAGAAAAACCGACGAAATTTGCTTATATGGCATTTGCTTTTCTAAAAAATGTCCATTATAATGGTAGTATTCTGAGACTGGAATAGCTTTAATTTATATAGAAGCTCTGCAAATATCCTAATGCAGACGCTCTTATAGTTTAGTTTAGATCTTGCAATACAGATGCCAGGCCTTGGTGCTGTGGTGGTTTCAGATTAGAAGGTTTAAGAAGGTGAAGGAGGTTTTTCTATGTTAAGTTTTATCCGCTCCGGCCATGCAAAAAAGGCAATGGCAGCGGCTTTGGCGGCAACCTTTGTGCTTGCGGCCGCAGGCTGTGGCAACAAGCAGCAGGGTGGCAGTCAGGCAACCTTGGTTAAGACCATGCAGGTTGTTAAGCGTGATACTCCGTTGGTATATGATTACACCGGCTTTGTGCAGGCTCAGCAGGAAATGGAGCTGAAGGCCCAGGTCAGTGGTCAGATTACAGCCAAATATTTTAAGGGTGGCGACAGCGTCAGCGCAGGCCAGACCTTGTATGCGATTGACCAGCGCACCTATCAGGCAGGTCTGCTGAACGCCCAGGCAGGCCTTGCCAACGCGCGTGCGGCCTTGGCCAACGCGGCGATGGACGCCGAGCGTTACACTAAGCTGTATGAGCAGCACGCTATTTCCAAACAGGTGCTTGATAACGCCATCATGCAGCGCGACCAGGCGCAGGCTTCGGTGAACGCACAGGAAGCACTGGTGGAGAATGCGCAGATCAGCATGACTGATACCAGTGTTGTCGCTCCCTTTAGCGGCCGCATTGATACTACAGCCCTGGAGGTCGGCAACTACGTAACCGCAGGTCAGACCACCTTGGCTAAAATCAGCAATACTGACCCGGTATTCGTACAGTTTAGCGTGGCTGAGCCGGAATACTTAAAGCTTTCGGATGCACATGATAACAACGGCGCTCCTGCACTGGATAACCTGACCATCGTTTTGAGCGATGGCAGCACCTATGATCTGAAGGGCTCTGTGGCTGAGGTTAACCGTGGCATTAATGATAACACCGGTACCTTGACTATCAAGGCGTTGTTCAGTAACCCGGCACGCCGTCTGCTGCCCGGTATGTTTGCCCATGTACAGGCAATTGCAGGCACCCGCCAGAATGCGCTGCTTGTACCTAAGCGCGCCATCGTAGAGCTGATGTACAAGAAGTTCGTCTACGTTGTCGGCAGTGATAACAAGGTTAGCATGAAGGAGGTTAAGCTTGGTCCTTCTGTTGGCCGCTTCTACATGGTTGAGGGTGGCCTAAGCGGCGACGAGACCGTCGTAGTTGAAGGTACCGGCAAGCTTAAGCAGGGTACGGAGGTTAAGGCGCAGCCTATGACTGAGGCTGAGCTTGATACAACCACCGACAGCAGTGCTACCTCAGGCAGCAAGCAATAAGGAGGTAGGCTAGATGGCTCGTTTCTTTATTGATCGCCCTGTCTTTGCGATAGTTTTGGCGGTTATTATTACACTGTTGGGTACCATTGCCGGCTTCAGCCTGCCAATTGCCCAATATCCTAACATTACTAAGCCGCGTATCAGCGTAACCACCAACTATGTAGGCGCGAGTGCTGATATCGTAGAAAAGGCTGTAGCCCAGACCATTGAGCAGAAGGTCAGCGGTGTAGAGAACATGCTGAACATGTCCTCTGTCAGCACCTCCAGCGGTGAGTACCGCCTGAATGTAGAGTTCAACCTGGAAAAGAACGCTGACATTGCTTCCGTAGAGGTACAAAACCGTGTATCCCAGGCAAGTAGCTCCCTGCCGAGCGAGG
>CAVKMV010000044.1:0-5804 GCA_963657675.1 Ruminococcus intestinalis | reverse complement strand
AGGTTTCCGGCTACGGCGTTACCACTGCCAAGGAATCGGCCGAGACCATTATGTATTTTGGTCTGACATCGCCTAATAATACTTATGACTCCATGTTTTTGAGAACCTACGCTGACGCCAACTTCCTTGATGCTATCAAGCGCGTTAAGGGCGTATCCACCGTCAGCGAATATGGTCCGGAATATGCGGTGCGTATCTGGCTGAATCCTGAGAAAATGGCGCAGCTTGGCGTAACAGTTACTGATGTATCCAACGCTATCCAGACACAGAACGTGCAGGCAGCTGTTGGTTCTATCGGTGACCGACCCACGACTGCGGAGCAGGAGCGTACCTATTCTGCCAGCGCCCAGGGCCGTTTGAACACGCCTGAGGAATTTGGCAACGTTATTATCCGCTCCAACAATGGCGATAACCTGAAGCTGAGGGATATTGCCACCATTAAGGAGGGTCCGCGTAGTGACCTTGTAAGCAGCCGCTTAAACGGCGGTGACGCTGTTGTCTTCCCTATTTCCCTGACCTCGGATGCTAACTCTATCGAAACGGTTAAAAATATCCGCGAGGTATTGAAGGATGCAGAAAGCCGTTTCCCTGATGATATGAAGCTGGTTATCGTTCAGGATAATACCCAGTTCATCACTGAATCTCTGGAAAAGGTAGCACATACCTTCTTCGAAGCCTTGATTTTGGTTATCCTGGTTGTATTCCTCTTCCTGGGAAGCTGGCGTGCAACCCTCATTCCTATTTTGGCTGTGCCTGTATCCTTGGTTGGTACCTTTGCCTCTTTCGTATTATTGGGCTTCACCATTAATACCTTGACCGCGTTTGCTATGATTCTGGCAATCGGCCTGGTTGTCGATGACGCTATCGTCGTAGTAGAGGCGGTAGAGCATCATATCCAGGAAAATGGTATGTCGCCTAAGGAAGCAACCTACCGTGCTATGAACGAGGTTTCCGGCCCTGTAGTGGCTATTGCCTTCGTTTTGTCCGCAGTATTTATTCCTGTAGCCTTTACTGGTGGTACTGTTGGTGAATTGTACAAGCAGTTCGCTATCACGATTTCCGTATCGATGATGCTGTCTGCTATTATCGCTTTGTCGTTGACCCCGGCACTGTGCTCCCTGATTTTGGTTAAGAAGGAAGCAGTTCCTAAGGGTATCGTAGGAAAAATTGTTAAACGCTTTGATGACTGGTTTGCCAGAACCCTGGAAAAATACGTTAAGAATGTTGAAGGCTGCATCCGTAAATCCAAGCTGATTTTGACCTGTCTGGTTGTCGTTGTTATCTGCATAGGCTTTTTGGCTAAGGCTACGCCTACAGGCTTTGTACCTAATGAGGACCAGGGCATGACCGCCGTGTCTATCTCTTTGCCTGAGGGTGCTTCCTCTAACCGCACAACACAGGTTTTAGCTCAGTTTTCGGAAAAGGCACGCAAGCTGCCGGGTGTTAAAAACGTTATGGCAGTAAGCGGTGTTGATATTCTGTCCATGGGTCAGAAGGCTAATGCCGGTCTTTCCATAGTCACTATGGAGGATTACAGCCAGCGTAGCAACAGCGTGCAGGATATTATTCCTATGCTTTGGGGCATGGGCGCGCAGTTCCCGGATGCTACGGTTATGGCCTTCCAGCCGCCGTCACTGCCCGGTGCGTCCAGCACCGGTACGCTCAGCCTGTACCTGATGAACCTTGCAGGCGAGGACGTTACCATAATGGGTGAGCGTGCTAACGAGTTTTTGGCTGCTGCCCGCAAGCGTCCGGAAATCGGCATGCTGTATACTACGCTCAATACCAGCACGCCTATGTACCAGTTTGATGTTGACCGCGAAAAGGCGCAGTCACTGAACGTTCCTGTATCTACCGTTTATAACGCGCTGCAGGCCTTCCTCGGCGGTTATGAAATTAATGATATCAACAGCTTCGGCCGTACCTGGAAGGTTGTAATGCAGGCTGATGCCAAGTACCGTACTGGCGTAGAGGATATGCGTTACTTCTTTGTCCGCAGCAATGATGGTCAGTCGGTACCGCTGAATACCCTGGTTAAGGCAAATTCCAAGAACAGCTCTGTTGTTATGACACGCTTTAACAGTGCCAGCGCCATCAAGATTTCCGGTGACCCGGCAGATGGTTATTCTACCGGCCAGGCAATGACTGCCTTGGAGGAGGTAGCAAAGGAAACTCTGCCGAACACCTACACTTATGAGTGGACAGGCCAGAGCCTGGACGAAAAGGAGGCCGGCAACCGTTCGACGCAGATCTTCATCATTTCCCTGATCTTCGTATTCCTGTGCCTGGCAGCACTGTATGAAAGCTGGACGATTCCTCTGGCCGTACTGCTGTCTGTGCCGTCTGCAGTCTTTGGCTGCTTCCTGGTGCAGTATGCACGTGGCCTGCAAAATGACGTTTATATGCAGATTGGCCTGATAACGCTTATCGGCTTAGCTGCGAAGAACGCTATTTTGATTGTCGAATATGCGAAGATGAATATGGAGCAGGGCATGGATGTTGTGACTGCGGCTGTACAGGCTGCCCATGTCCGTCTGCGTCCTATCCTGATGACGAGCTTTGCCTTCATTTTGGGCTGTCTGCCGCTGGCTGTTGCCACCGGCCCGGGTGCTGGTGCCCGTGTGTCCATGGGTAATGCCGTAGTTGGTGGTATGACCATAGCAACCTGCTTCGGTGTCTTCCTGATTCCTGTGCTCTTTGTAGTTGTAGAACGCTTCTTCAGCCGCAAAAAGAAGAATAATGATCCCGAAGATAATGTAACCAAACAGCTGTAAGGCTGGCTAAAAGCCGCCGCCCGTATGGGTGGCGGCTTTTTTTAGAGCAAAGCAAAAAGACCGCCCGCCGGCGGTCTTTTTGCTTTGGTAACAGCCCAGGTTCGCAATAGCTGTTGCCAAAGGTTTTCGCAAATTGAAAATTGAGAGGGTTGGAAAGTTGCTTTGCGAGTATTATTATAAACAGGAAATAAATAGTCATTGTTGCAGGGAACACAAATATAATTTTGAAAGTAAGTAAAAAATAAGTAAAGTTTAGGCAAGTATATTATGTGTAAAGCAGCTTAAGTTTTATAAAATTTTATCCTCTACTGTTTCTGAAAGCCATATTGGCTGTCTGCGCTTTGGCTGAGTGCTAAATAATAGCATGTAAATAAATTACCTGTGCTTTATTAAGACTTTTTTCAGACTGCCTACTTTCTTTTATTTTTTAAGTTACAAAAATAACGGCGGTGACAAAATCGCTTTTTTAATTTTATTAACGATAATAAATTTAATGCAAATATATTCTGTAATTAAACTAAGATAGCGCAAATTTATCTTGTGACATTAGCAACGACATGCCGAAAAAATTAACCTTATACTTAAACCTAAGGGGCATTGTGGACAGGCTATGGCCAGGCTTCACAGGCAGCCGCCGTCAATAAATTATATTTAATTTTATCTGGAAGAGGTGATTCGTATGGGTCCTGTAACAACTAATCCTTGGCTTATCGCTGTTATCAACATGACAATCGTTTTCGGTGTACTCATTGCTTTGGGGGTACTGATGAGCTTGATTCAGGTCATTGACCCCACGAAGACTAAACACTGATTACGGTTTCAAAGCAGCCTGCTGCTTTAAGCAAGGCATGAAGCGCCGTTGCCCGACAGTTTTCTGCTGTTGCTGACTTGGGGAGGTAGCGATAGCAAGATTACTGCTGTGCTTGGCGTAGAATGCTTTATTGCCTGTGGCAATACGCACTTATATTTAACCCACGAAGGGTAAAGAGGAGGATAATTTCATGTTAGATGCATTTGTCGTTGCTCTATCTTCTGTATGGGCAGATTCTGGCTTTTCTGCCCTGACTAGCGGCAACCTGATTATGATAGCAGTTGGTATAGTTTTGCTGTACCTGGCTATTGGTAGAGGCTTTGAACCGCTCTTGCTTTCCCCAATCGCTTTTGGCTGTATTCTGGCCAACATTCCTAAGAATGGCTTTGAAGAGCCTGGCGTAATGTCTGTTATTATGTATGGTATTCAGCACGAGGTGTTCCCACCGCTGATTTTCCTAGGCGTTGGCGCTATGACCGACTTTGGTCCGCTGATTGCTAACCCGAAGACCCTGCTTTTGGGTGCGGCAGCACAGATTGGCGTTTTCGTATCCCTGATGGGTGCTATGGCTTTGGGCTTTACCGTACAGGAAGCCTCTGCTATCGGCATCATCGGTGGTGCTGATGGTCCGACCGCTATTTACCTGGCAGCTAAAATGGCTCCGCATCTTCTGGGTGCTATCGCCGTTGCAGCTTATTCCTACATGTCCCTGGTTCCGCTGATTCAGCCGCCTGTTATGAAGCTGTTTACTACTGAAAAAGAGCGCAAAATCGTTATGGAGCAGCTGCGTCCGGTATCCCATTTTGAAAAGGTCGTATTCCCGGTTATGTGCACTATCGTTATCTCCCTGCTGTTACCGCCTGTAACCTCCTTGATTGGTATGCTGATGCTTGGTAACCTGTTCAAGGAAGCCGGCTGCCTGGATCGTCTGAGCGACACCGCGCAAAACGCTTTGATGAACACTGTAACCATCATGCTGGCAACCGGTACCGGCCTGACCATGAGCGCTGAAGCCTTCTTAAACTATCAGACCATCCTGATTATTATCCTTGGCCTGATTGCTTTCGCAGCAGGTACCTGGGGCGGCGTTGTCTTTGGCAAGCTGATGTGCATGGTAGATGGTGGCAAGACCAATCCGCTTATCGGCTCCGCCGGTGTATCCGCAGTTCCTATGGCTGCCCGTGTATCCCAGATTGTCGGCCAAAAGGCTAACCCGGCCAACTTCCTGCTGATGCATGCTATGGGCCCGAACGTTGCAGGTGTTATCGGTACCGCAGTTGCTGCCGGCACCATGCTCGCTATGCTTGGCCCTGGCAAATAAAAATTAGAAGTCATTACAGCATCTCCCCAAATAAAGGCCCCCGCCTGCTGACAGGCGGGGGCCTTTTTCGTGAACGGAAAACAGCATAAAAAAATAACCAGTTCGCAGCTGGTTATTTTTTATTGCTAAAACGATATTCGCAGTTGTTTTAGCAGTTCTCCCAATCCTTCTAAAAACAAATTGAAAACTGAGAGGATATTAAATTGTTGCTTTGCAGTATCCATTTTAACAAAGACTTAAATATAATCTGTTGCATAGGCAACGTAATTTATTAATGAAGTTTAGTAATAATAAATAAGTTAAAGTTAACTAATTAAGTAAATAAAGTAAGCACAGGGCGTAAAATCGTGTGACCTGAGCAACAGAAGATAAAAAAAATTAACTTTATACTTATTAAAGTAAGATAAGTATAAAGCTTACTGAACCTAGTTCCCCTTTTAAATTGAGAGAAAGAGGTGATGATCAGTGGGTCCTGTAACAACTAATCCGTGGCTTATTGCCATTATCAACATGACCATCGTTTTCGGTGTACTGATTGCTTTGGGTTTGTTGATGAGTTTAATTCAGGTAGTAGATCCTACAAAAACTAAATAAGGTTTGAAAGCAGTTGTTGCTGCTTTAAGCAACTTCGCGGCGAGAAAAGCTTTTGAAGGTATCTGACGGCGGTCATGCCGCAGGACAGCAGGCTAGGGGAGACTGGTGTCGGTGCAGATATTTTGAAATACAATTTTCTTAATGTGAAGCGTACTTATTGCCCTTGGCAATATGCACTTATAACATCCCAATTGTGGGAAACAAGGAGGAAAAATTCACATGTTAGAAGCATTTGTTGTTGCTTTGTCTTCTGTGTGGGCAGACTCTGGCTTCTCCGCTCTGACCGGCGGTCATCTGATTATGA
>CAVKMV010000043.1:14324-15878 GCA_963657675.1 Ruminococcus intestinalis | reverse complement strand
GGAAGCTTAGCGCTATCCCAGCCGTCGCCACCAGCCATCGGAACGGTGATGCCCATCTCACGTGCCTGCTTAACAATCAGACCAACCTCCTGGTAGTAACCAGGGATGTAAATGAAGTCAGGATTTGCAGCTTTGATTTTGGTAAGGGTAGATTTGAAGTCGGTATCCTTTTGCAGATATGCTTCTTCGATTACAACCTCACCGCCATTTTTAACAAAGTTCTCTTTGAAGAACTGTGCCAGGCCTTTAGCATAATCACTAGTATTATCAATGTAGATAGCAGCCTTCTTAACCTTCAGGTCATTGGAAGCGAAGCTTGCCATTACGGTGCCTTGGAACGGGTCAATGAAGCAGGTACGGAAGCTGTACGGTTTTACCTTTTTGCTGGACGGGTCAACAGTTACGTCCGGGTTAGTACCCATCGGAGTAATGTCGGCAACCTTAGCACCATTGTTGATAGCGCCGGAAGCGATTACAGCAGAGGATTGGTTAGGACCAATAACTGCTACAACCTTGTCCTGGGAAATCAGCTTTTGCATACCGTTAGTAGCTTCAGAGGCTTCGGATTTGGTATCGGCAACAACTAAAGAAAGCTTTTTGCCACCCAGCACACCCTTTTCATTGATTTTCTTCAGCGCCAGGTCAATACCGTTCTTGCCGGAAATACCAAAGGAAGCACTGCCACCAGTCATCTCCAACAAACCGCCAACCTTAATGGTATCACCGTCAGCTCCTTTGGAGCCGCCGCCACCGCAGCCGGTCAGGGCGCCCATAAACATTGCGCCTGCTGCTAACACAGATAGTAATTTTGTCACTCTTTTCATGGTTTATTCCCCCTCAGAAATAAATTAAATATATTTTATATAGGGCGCGTAAGTTGCCGCGCCCGGTATAACTAAATAACCCATGGAATGAATCTTGTTAGTCTTACTGATATTTACTTGTTTAGTTTTATTTTTGCCTTGTTTTAATTACAGGCTAATTTTTTCTTTAAGAGTAGGTACGCCACCCTCCAAGCTGATGATCAGAGCCGGCATAACCGGGTTATGGTCAGCATCAAAGGTGAGCTTGCCGCTAGCAATCGGCAGATCCTTGGTCTCGGCAATAGCCTTGGCCAGCTTGGTGCCGTCGGTAGAACCAGCGCGTTTCAAAGCGTCAATCAGAACTAAGCCTGCATTGTAGCCCTGCATTGCGAAGATGTCAGGATCCTTTTGGTATTTGGATTTATACAGCTTAATGAAGCTTTGTACAGATTCATCTTTATCCTGCGCATTGAAGGCACTTACATAGTAGCAGTCCTTCAATGCGTCCTTGCCGGCAATTTCAGCAAGCTTCGGGCTTTCCCAACCATCGGAGCCCAGCATCGGGCAGGTGATGCCGATTTCGCGTGCTTGCTTGATAATCTTGGAAACTTCTTCATAGTAGCCAGGAACGTAAATTGCTTCCGGGTTAGCAGCCTTGAGCTTGGTCAAAGCAGACTTAAAGTCAACGTCCTTGCTCAGGAAGGCTTCCTTAGCAACAATCTTGCCACCCTTGCCTTCCAAGGTTTTTTGG
>CAVKMV010000043.1:0-14314 GCA_963657675.1 Ruminococcus intestinalis | reverse complement strand
GAATACCTCTGCCAGACCTTTTGAATAGTCACTGGAGGAATCGTAGAAAATCGCTACGTTTTTAACCTTCAGGGTTTTATCGGCAAATACTGCCATTACCTGACCCTGGAAGGGGTCGATGAAGCAGGCACGGAACACGAAGTCCTTAACCTTGCCGTTTTCTACTGTAATGCTCGGTGCAGTAGCTGCAGGAGCGATATGAGGAATCTTGTTGGCAGTAGTGATAGGAGTTGCAGCGTTTACGCAACCGCTGGTTGCAGGACCGACAACAGCAACAACCTTATCCTGGGTTACCAGCTTGGTAACAGAGTTGCCGGATTCGGCAGGCTCGGATTTATTATCACTTTCAACAAGAGCAAGCTTTTTACCATTTACGCCGCCTTTTTCGTTAATCTCATCAATAGCCAGCTTAAAGCCGGATTCGATGGATTTGCCGTAGTTGGCAACGTTACCAGTCAATTCAAATGCGCCACCAACCTTAATGGTGTCACCAGCGTCAGCTGCTTGTTTTTTCTCTCCGCCACAGCCGGTGAGCAACGATGCGCACAGCATTGCGGCCATTGCCGCAGTTGCTAATTTCTTCCATTTTTTCATTTTGTCTGTCTCCTCTTTCCCTAAAAAATAAACACAGCACCGATAGTAGTCCTACGTACAGCCACTATCCCGGTAACTTTATGCTACTCATTATAGCTATAATACTACACTTTTGTCAACGAAATTTTTCACATTTATTGTATACATGAGCGATTTAAGGCAGAAGTGCTACATTTTTTATGTTTTCGGCTACTTTGTTCTCAATTTAGATACTCATGTTCTTTTATGCTGGATTTTGTCATAATTGTGTCTTATATATACATTTATGGCATGAAGGTACTGTATAGTGTATAATGTAGTGAAAGGCTTTGTTTTCTGCAGGCTGCGCTTGAGCAGTCTACTACTATATTTTACAGAATGAGAGGTCCATATGAATTTTCTTGCTTTATTTTTCCTGTGTGTGCGCATGTTTCACTTTATCCACGCCCACAAAATAGCCTATCTGCTGCAGCGCTTCAGTAAAATTCTGGATAATCGCCGTGCGAACCCCGGACGCAGGCAGATAGTTATCATTGACGGAAGTGCGTCCATGTTTATTCTTTACTTTGTTTTTGATGTTATCTTTCTTTTATATTGCATTTGGCTTATGCTGCACGACGCCACCTGGTTCCCGGGCTTTTTGCTGCTCATCATCG
This sequence comes from Ruminococcus intestinalis, assembly GCA_963657675.1. Classification (GTDB taxonomy): domain Bacteria; phylum Bacillota; class Negativicutes; order Acidaminococcales; family Acidaminococcaceae; genus Phascolarctobacterium_A. The sequence goes on along the minus strand of CAVKMV010000043.1, from coordinate 13,085 downwards.
CGGCACTGGAATCACTGGCAATCCACGCACGCATCAGCGGCACCTACAGCGAAGACAGCGAGGGCTTCGTTTATCCGCGCAGCTGGCTGCGCTATTTGAGCTTTGGCGAGAGTATGTTTATCCTGCTACGGCTGTTCGAGGGAGCGTAAAGAGAAAAAAGGCTAAAGTCTGCTGCTAACAAAGCAACTGGCTTTAGCCTTTTTTATTACAGCCTACAACAGCTGTTTTTCTTCGTCTGACAAAACATATGACGACTTGCCATTATCAATATCCTTAGCAAAGCTACGGCTTTCTTCGCGACCATAAATACTCGTCAGGATAATGCCCTTGTTGTTTGCATCGGTGAGCAAAAGCGAATAGCTCATCTTGCCGCCCATAGCGTCAAAGGCATCATAGCGCACCAGCTTGACGTTCTGCAGACAGTTTTGCACCTGCAGCTTCAGCCTTACGTGCTTATCCTGCAACGCCGCCAGCTCCGCACGCGTTGCCTGCAGCTCATTGAGTGTGCTTGTCAGCACCTCGTCAATATTGGCTTCCTTACCCTGGGTAAAGAAGTCATATTTTTTTTGCAGGGCCTTTAGCCTGCTGCTCAGAGTAAAGCACATTCCCAGCGCAATTATGGACAAAACCAAAAGCACTGCAAGCACTACTGTCAAATACGTATTAAAAATTATATTCATCTGCTCCATCAGCTATATCCACCTCACATAAAAAGCTTTGCCAGCACCGACGCATTGACAAAGCCTTCGGCAATCGCTGCAGCCACAGTGGCTTTGCCACCTGCCAGCTTATTACCCAAGGCCTGGCCAATTTTGTTCATGCTACCTTCGATATCCATGATTTCGCCGCAGATAGCGCCCAAAACCAGGCTGAAGATGACGATAACTATATTATTAGTTTTGAGCGCCATCTGCATACCAACAACGATAATGCACATGGCGATGCCGCTCATCATAGTTTCCTGCCATTTTTGCGGCAGACCACGTTTAAACAAAATACCCAGCACGGCTCCGCCCAAAATAGCCAGTACATTCACTACTGTTCCCAAACCAGGCATTATATTATTCTCCCTAAATTTTCCCTAATATTTATACGTGCAGACGGCGCGGCAACTCCCTTTGCCCTTCCGCCACACGTCCCTGCTGCAGCACCTCGTAGATACGCTCCAAATCCTCAGCCGAATAATATTCGATCTGGATAGTACCACCGGCGCGTCCCTGCTCGTCCAGCTTAGGAACGACCTTAACCTTAGTTCCCAAAAACTCCACCAGTCGCTGCTCAAAATCATGGCAGAAAAGATCATTTTCCGTAGGCTCATGCTTAGGCTTTTTTTCTTTATCCTTAGGCTTAGCCACCTCTTCCACAATTTCACGCACAATCTTCAGTGTTTTGCCTTCCTTCAGCCTGCGCACAACCTCCTCCGTCATACGCGAGCTCCAGCCATTTTCGATAATGGCCTTAGCCACCTCGCACATCTGCTCCTTTTGGGACAATCCCAAAAGCTGCTTGGCCTGTCCCATCGTCAGCGTGCCACCCGTAATGGCGGCCTGCACCTCAGCAGGCAGGTTCAAAAGGCGCAAAATATTAGTCACAGCACTGCGGCTGCGTCCCACCTTTTCAGCAACCTGCTCCTGCGTCAGCTTAAACTCCTGCATCAGACGGCGCAGTCCCTGTGCCTCTTCTATAGGGTTCAAATCATGACGCTGGATATTTTCTATCAGTGCGATTTCCATCATCTTGGCATCGTCATAAGCCTTAATGATGACGGGAACCTTAGTCAGCCCTGCCAGCACTGCCGCACGCAGGCGGCGCTCACCTGCCACCAGCTCAAAGCCACTGCCATTGGGACGCACAACCAAGGGCTGCACTATGCCAAATTCCTTAATAGAAGCAGCCAGCTCCTGCAGCTTTTCTTCATCAAAATTGCGGCGCGGCTGATAAGGATTGGCGCTAATGCTTTTGACTGCCACCTCCTGCGCATCTTTGACGGCTTCCTGCTCCTTTTCGGCAACAGGACTGGGGTTTTCGCCAAAAATCGCACCCAAACCCTTACCAAGACCGCCCTTTTTACTCATCATCAATCACCTCATGTGCAAATTCCATGTACACCTGCGCCCCCTTGGACTTACTATCATAGTCAATAACAGGCTGACCGTGGCTGGGAGCCTCGCTCAGGCGCACATTGCGCGGGATAATCGTCTTATACATCTTTGTTTTGAAGTACTTTTGCACCTCATCCACCACGTCCTGCGACAGATTCGTCCTGCTGTCGTACATCGTCATCAGCACGCCCTCCAGCTTGAGTGCCGGATTAAGGTTGCGCTGCACCAGCTGGATAGTATTCATCAGCATGGTTACACCCTCCAAGGCATAAAATTCGCACTGGATAGGAATCATCACCGAGCTGGCAGCCGTCAGGCCGTTAATGGTCAAAAGCCCCAGCGACGGCGGGCAGTCAATCACCACATAATCATAATTATGCTTTACCCGCTCCAAGGAATTCTTCAACCGTCCCTCGCGGTTCATGAGTGAAACCAGCTCAATTTCGGCACCTGCCAGTTGAATAGTAGCAGGCACAATGTCCAGCCTGTCATAGGCCGTATGCTTGATAACATCCTGCATCGGCACATCACTGATAATAGCGTCATAAATACACTGCTTAATATCACGTTTATCAAAGCCAAAGCCGCTGGTAGCATTACCCTGCGGATCACTGTCGATTAGTAGTACCCTGCGTCCCAGCGCAGCCAGGCACGCGGCCAGGTTCACCGCCGTAGTGGTTTTGCCAACACCACCCTTTTGGTTGGCAATAGCAATTACCTTTACCAATTCGCTTCACCTCGTAGTCATAGTATATCTATTCTATTTTAGCACACTTTAAAGCTCCGTGCGAAAGAAAATTTTCTTCTGCAGCGTTTCACGTGAAACCTGTAAAAAAACGCTGCAGGCTTGCCTGCAGCGAACAAATAGCACTAATATTTTTCTTTAAGCTTTATTACGTCCACAGTCATCCTGCACAGCTGCCGGCAGCTACACTAGTAGCCACCACCGCCGCCACCATGACCGCGGTCGCCACAATGATCGCTCACGGAGCCATCGCTATGATGATCCTGCTCCTTGGGCTTTTTCACTACGCTCACATTGGTGTAGAGATAGATGTCATTACTATTGGTCAAGGCAAAGCTTCCCTGCTCCATATAAGCGTTAGCTGCCACCTGCGCCCGCACATTGCTCATACTGCTGACCAATGCGCTGCGATAGCCATAAGCTACAACCGCGCCTAACACCAGCCCCGCAACCAGCGCCATCCAGTTGAAGCCCTCATCTGGCTCCCAGGGCTCGTCATTTTCTTCATAATAGCTCAAAAGCTCTCCTGCCTTGGTAGCATAAACAATGTAAGCCTCGTTGTAATTGTTGATTTTGAATTCGGCAACCATGGGCTTGCTGATATATTCCACAGCCTCATCGCCATCGATAACTTCCTTCAGCTTTTTATCCGTGGCAATATACCATTTGCGGGTATCCGTAACCTGCACCAGCACCATATTGCCGTTTACACCGTCATTATAAACAGTATCCAGCAGCTTGTTGGCATACTCGCCCGGTTTTTGGTTGCCAATTGATTTCATAGTGACAACTGCCATACGCACACCGTGTGCCTGCTCCTGCTTTTGTAGCTCAGCCAGCACCGTGCGGCGCTGCTGATTATTCAAAAGCTTGGCATTATCCACCAGACTGGGGGCAGCAAAGGCTGTAACCGTCGCCAGCATGAGGGCTGCCAGCATAGTTAAGATCACAAATAGCTTTCTCATTGCGGCACCTCCCTACAATACAAACTTAGCGGCAAAATAGCCAATTACTGCAAAAAGAATAAAGGCTACCAGGGTGTGATTGCGCAGCTTGCTATAATCAATAGGCAGGCTGCCAACAAACCTACCTGTCTGACCATTCATCATAAAGGTATAGGGCACATCGTTATAGCGCGTGGTCAGAATCCACACCGGCACCATAGCATAATGCACGGCATTTTCTTCCTTGACAATGGCGCAATCATCATTGCTGCTGACACGGGTATATCCCTGAACAGTATTTTCCAGACAGCCCTCAGCGCTTTTAACTACACGCTCATCGGCACGGACAACAGCAGCATCGGCATCCACATCGTATTTATCAGCTAAAAAGCCTGTGAGGTAGGCTGTAGAAAACGGCACCAGCTCGCTATAGTCAAACGGCTCTATGCTTTCCATAAAGGCATCATCCATTTTTTGACTGCCGTCTACAGGAATGCGTTCAAAGGACATCCTGCCCTCGCGCTCGCAGTTATAGACAGTTGTCGTGGTAATGATTTCATCACCGGTATCCACAACGCTGTCGCTGGCACCCCTAAAGCTGCCACTGGCATTAACCTTGGAATCAAACAGCCAAAAGGGAACATACATCGCCTGGATAGCTTCCATACGGTTATTAGCCGTAAAGGCAGCAGGCAGCAGCTTTTTGCCCTCACAAAATTTTTTGAGGGCAGCAACCGCCTCCTCCTTGGTCTTTTTAAAGGAAATGATGTAATCAGGCTTGAGCATGCCCTCAAAGCGGCTTGGCAGCATGGTGGGATTGCCACAGTAGCAGCATTCCGTCGCCATGGTATTCTCATCACAGACGATCTGCGCGCCACAGCTGGAGCAGGTAAAGGCCTGCAGCTGCTCAGCCTCAGCAGCCTCCCATTCACTGCCTGCGGCAGCGGTATCCCACTTTGCCTCTTTGGCAGCCTGTGCCTTGGCAGCGGCGTCCTCCTTAGCGGCATACATCTCCTCAAGCGCTTTAATTTCTATTTCAGTTCCGCAATATTCACAGGTCACCTTGTCATGACCCGGTAAAAAGGTCAGCGGCGCGCTGCAGTTGGGGCAGTTATAATTAACGCTGGTTGCAGCCATATTATCACCTCAATATATAAGCCTTGCTACCGGCACTGCGCCTGTCAGACAGACGCAATGCCGGTAATTCTTATTGCTTGTCGTTATCGTCGAATATGTCGCCGCATTCAGGGCAGAACTTAGGCGGATGGTGCGGATCTGGCGGCTCCCAGCCACACTTATCGCACTTGTACATCGGTGCGCCTTCGGGCTTTTTAGCACCACATTCAGAACAGAATTTACCCTTGTTCACTGCGCCGCATGCGCAGGTCCAGCCAGCGTCAGCAGGCTTTTCTTCCGGCTTTTTAGCGCCACACTCAGAGCAGAACCTGCCGGTATTAGTAGCACCACAGCTACAGATCCAGCTGCCCTCTGCCGGTTTTGGCTCCGGCTTTTTGCTGCCGCAGTTAGCACAGAACTTACCCGTATTGGTAGTGCCGCAGCTGCAGATCCAGCTATTGGCTACGGAAGCAGCAGGTGCAGGCTGTTGTTGAGATTGTTGCGGCTGCTGCGCATATTGCTGTCCTTGGGCGAACATGCCTGCTACATTAGCACCGCCTGCCATACCGGCCATATTCATCCCCATAAAGGCACCCATCGCACCCATACCACCCTCGTTAGCAGCAGCAGTGCGCATAGCGTCCGCAGTCGCACCTGCCATAACGGCAGCAGCGCGGTTGGGGTTGCTGAGCATCTGCACTTCCTTCAGACGTTGTGCGTCCTCGTCGCTCATGGTTACGCTGGCCATCGCAAAGGAGAACACCTCTACGCCACGGCGGTCACGCCACTGGCTGCTTAAATCATTGTTCAGCGCGTCGGCGATTTCCTTGCCATGACGCGGCAGGGCACTGTAACGCATACCGTTTTCCGTAAGCGTACCCAGTGCTACGCCCAGGCTCATCATCAGCTCGCTCTTCATCTGACTGTCAATCTGGTCACGACGGTAATCCTCAGTGATATTGGAGCACACATTGGTGTAGAATAAGAGCGGATTGGTAATCTTGTAGCTGTATTCGCCAAAGCAGCGAATCCCAACCTCCCAGTCAATGCCCAGGTTATTGTCAACCAAACGCACTGGTATAGGCTGCACAGTGCCGAACTTATTGCCGTAAATTTCCTTCATATTGAAGTAATAAACACGCTGGTCCTTACCAGGATCACCGCCAAAGGTAAAGCGCTTGCCAATCTGTTTAAATACTGCCTTAACGTTTTCCTTGAGATCGCCGGTAAAAATAGAAGGCTCACTGGACTTGTCATATACATATTCGCCAGGCTCGTTGCACAAATCCACAACCTTGCCCTGCTCTACGATAATCATGCACTGACCATCGTTAACAGCGATAACGCTGCCATTACTGATAATGTTGTCCTCGGCCGAAGTGTTGGAGCTACGTCCCTGACTGGACATACGCTTTTGGCCCTTGGTCACCAAAACATCGGGGGGCATGCTGTCACAGTAAAAAAACTCTTTCCATTGGTCGCCGAGTACGCCGCCTACAGCGCCCATTCCTGCTTTAATCAAACCCATGATACAACCTCCTTCATATGAAAAGCATAATAAAAAATTTTATACCAATCTGTATACGTAAGTATAGATTAATAGCTCACTTACATTTTAGCATATTCTTTATGTTAGCACAGTAATTTTCTCAGCCAGATTGTAAAATTAAATTGAACGTCAGCGTATCTTGATAATTTAATCACAGCTAACTTATTAATGCCGGCTTCCCATATGCCAAAACCCCGCCGGCACCGATACCGACGGGGTTCTATGTATATGTTACACACTATCACATTCTAAAATAACGGTTTAGCGTTGCCTATTTTAGGCTTCTTTTGGTTCTTAATGCGCAGGCTGACGACGACCTCATCGCCCTCCACTATCTGCTCCATGCTGACGGGAATGCCCACATCCTTAATGGCTCCCACCACCTGCTTGATGCTGTTAAGGTAAATGCGTACATCGTTCACAATAACCGTGCGCCTGGGCTTTTCCTGCTGCTTGGTATCCAGCAGCTTGGCAATATATTCCTCTGTCTGGCGCACACTGTATTTTTTTGCGATAATGACCTCCAGCACCTCCAGGCGGCGGGCATCATCCGGCAGCTTTAGTAGTGCGCGGGCGTGACGCTCGCTGAGAGCTGCATCCACCAGAACCCTGCGCACCGCAGGCGACAGGCGCAAAAGGCGCAGCTTATTGGCGATGGTGGACTGCTTTTTACCTACGCGTGCCGCCATAGCCTCCTGCGTCAGATGGAACTGCTCCATCAGCTGCTCATAGCCCTCGGCTTCCTCCAGGTAATGCAAATCCTCACGCTGCAAATTTTCTATCAATGCGATTTCGGCAATCTGCTGACTGGTATATTCGCTGATTATTACAGGTACTTCTGTCAGCTTGGCCATACGTGAGGCACGCAGACGGCGCTCACCTGCAATCAGCATATAGCGTCCGTCATCCGCAGGCGACACCAATAGCGGCTGCAGCACGCCATAGCGTGCAATAGATTCCGAAAGCTCGGTCAATGCTGCCTCATCAAAGGTTTTACGCGGCTGGTAGGGATTAGCAAAAATTTGCGTTATCGGCACCTTTACGACCTTCACCTCATTTACAGGCTTGCGTTCGCCCAACACGCCGCTATCAGTATCCAACACCGAAAATCCATCGTCAACTAACATCTTCATCCCCCTATCTAGCACCCAAGGGCTGCTTTTCTGGCGTACCTGCCTTACGCGGATACGGCGCAGGAGTAGTTTTTATTTTAGCTATCCTTATTATAGCACGTCCATCGTCCAAACCGGGCAGTTTCACAGGCTCGGCACTAATTATTTTTCCACCCAGAATTTTTACGGCCGCTTCACCCTCGGCAATCTCCTCGGCAAATTTACTACCCTTTAAGGCAATAAAGCGACCACCCTTTTTAGCAAGCGGCAGGCAGTATTCCGACAGCACGCTCAGGCGTGCCACTGCCCGCGCCGTCACCAGATCATATTGCTCACGGTGCTTTTTATCGCGCCCGGCATCCTCTGCCCGCAAATGCTCGCAGCGGATGCCCTTAAGCCCCAGCTCATCAATCACCTGCTGCAAAAAGCGCAGGCGCTTGCCCAAGGAATCAATCAGCGTCACCCTGAGCGAGGGACAATAAATTTTGAGCGGCACGCCGGGAAAGCCTGCGCCCGTGCCCACGTCGGCCAAGGTTTTTCCTACCATATCCGCCTCATAGGCCAGCAGGCTGTCTATCATATGCTTTACGGCAACCTCCTCAGGCTCCGTAATCGCCGTCAGATTCATCACCTTGTTTGTTTCCACCAGCAGCTCATAATAGCGCGTGAACTGCTCCAGCTGCTGCTGCGTAAAGCTAAGGCCTGCCTGCGCGCCCTTTTCGGTCAAAATTTCTGCAAAGGTCATGCTTGCTGCTCCTTCCGTCGTTTCAGCTCCAACGCGATCATCAGCACGCTGATATCAGCAGGTGACACACCGCTGATGCGCGACGCCTGACCGATATTGGCAGGACGCACCTTCTCCAGCTTTTCTGCAGCCTCGCTCGACAGCTCCTTAATCGCATGATAGTCAATATCATCCGGCAGACGCTTGTTTTCGAGCTTCATAAAGCGCTCTACCTCCTGGCGCTGCTTGGTGATATAACCCTCGTACTTAGCAAAAATTTCTGCCTGCTCAGCCACCTGCGGTGCCAGCTGCGGCAGCTCAAATGCCTCCTGCAGCTTGGCATAGCTAACCTCCTTGCGGCGCAGCAAATCCAAAAGACTGCTGCCGCTCTTTAGAGGAGTTGTTCCCATAGTCACCAGTTTAGCATTATTGGCGTCACTAGGAGCAATGTTCTGCTTACCAAGCTCGCTCACAGCCCGCTCCAAGGAAGTGCGCTTTTGCGTAAAGATGCTATAACGCTCATCATCCACCAGGCCGATTTGCCTGCCCTTTTCAGTCAGGCGTAAATCTGCATTATCCTGACGCAGCAGCAGGCGGTATTCAGCACGCGACGTCATCATACGATAAGGCTCATTTGTTCCCTTAGTAACAAGGTCATCAATCAGCACGCCAATATAGGCCTCATCACGGCGCAGCACTAAAGGCTCACGTCCCTGCACCTTCATCATGGCGTTGATGCCTGCCATAAGTCCCTGCGCCGCTGCCTCCTCGTAGCCACTGGTGCCATTGGCCTGCCCTGCGCTGAACAGCCCGCTGATGGCCTTGTGCTCCAATGACGGCCGCAGCTGCAGCGGATCCAGGCAGTCATAATCTATAGCATAGCCTGCGCGCATCATTTTACAATGCTCCAGACCGGGGATAGTCTGCATAAACTGCAGCTGGATGTGCGCCGGCAGTGACGAGCTCATTCCCTGCACATACATTTCGTTAGTGCTGCGTCCTTCCGGTTCAATAAACAGTTGATGACGATCCTTGTTGGCAAAGCGCACAATTTTCGATTCAATAGAAGGACAATAACGCGGGCCTACGCCCTCGATCATGCCGTTAAACATGCCTGAAAGATGCAAATTATCACGGATAATCTTGTGCGTGGCTTCGTTGGTATAGGTCAGATAGCAGGGAACCTGCTCACGAGTTTTGATATTGCTGATAAACGAAAAATTACGCACCTCTTCATCACCATATTGCGGCTCCATGCGGCTGTAATCCAGGCTCCGTGCATCTATGCGCGCAGGCGTGCCTGTCTTGAAGCGCATCAGCTCTACGCCGTTTGCCACCAGCGATGCTGAAAGCTTTTGCGCGCTGCGCAGGCCGTTGGGACCGCACTCATAATTAGCCTGTCCATAAACGATGCGGCCGCGCAGATACGTACCAGTTGCCAAAATAACGCACTTGGCCTCAAACACCTCGCCCGTTTCGGCCTCTACGCCCACAACCTCGCCATTTTTCACCAGCAGCTTGTCAATCATCAGCTGCTTCAGCTCCAGGTTTTCCTGCTCCTCGACAATTTTTTTCATCAGGGTATGATAATAGGGCTTGTCCTCCTGCCCACGCAATGCATGCACAGCATAACCCTTGCCGGTATTCAAAAGGCGCATCTGGATGCAGGCCAGGTCGGCACTAATACCCATCTGCCCGCCCAGGGCATCCAGCTCGCGCACCAGGTGCCCCTTCGCCGGACCGCCGATAGAAGGATTACAGGGCATCAGCGCCACATTATCCAACGACAGCGTTGCTAAAAGCGTTTTGCCCCCCAGGCGAGCAGCTGCCAGCGCCGCCTCCACGCCGGCGTGCCCTGCACCTACGACGATAACGTCAAATGTATCTGTAATATAACTCATATTTAGACCTCAACCTACATAACTACTTCCCTATACAGAAGCGTGAAAAAATCTCATTAATAATTTCATCCTGCACTGTATCACCGGTGATTTCCCCTAAAAGGTCAATTGCCGCACGCACATCTATTTCTATACAGTCATATGGTAAGAGTGCCTGCGCCGCACCCTTTGCGTCCTGCAACGAAGCTAATGTCCGGCGCAGCAGACGTTCCTGACGTGCGTTTTGGATATAAGCACCATCTGCAAGTATCCCCTTGCTGCCATAAACATAGTTCTTGAGCCAGGCTGCAAAATCCTCCATGCCTGTCAGTGTCTTGGCCGAAAGCCGCAGCACCCTGCCTGCGCCAAAGCGTGCTTCCAGCTGCTGCAAATCTACAGCCAGCGGCAGATCGCACTTATTGATAATGACTACGCAGGGTTTGCCGGCCGCTGCCTGCAAAATAGCTTCGTCTCCGTCCGTCAGACCCTCACTGCCATCTATAACGCAGATAACCAGCTCTGCCTCAGCCAAAAGCTGACGGCTTTTTTCCACGCCGATTTTTTCTACAAAATCCTCTGTCGCACGAATACCGGCCGTATCCGCCAAAACCAGCGGCACACCGTCCAAAAGCAGCTGCTCTTCAATAACGTCACGCGTCGTGCCTGCATATTGCGACACAATCGCACGCTCCTCCTTCAGCAACGCATTGAGCAGACTGGACTTACCTACGTTAGGACGACCTACAATAGCAGTACGCAGGCCCTCGCGCAAAATTTTGCCTGTATGCGCATGCGCCAGAAGCTCCTCTATCTTAGTAGCTGCAGCTTCTATGCTTTCCTCCACCCTGGAATAAGTTACGTCCTCGATATCCTCCTCAGGATAATCGATAACGGCCTCCAGGTTGACAACCACATCCACCAGATGCTGACGCAGGCTGCGCAGCTCCTTGGCCAGCTGCCCCTGCTGCTGACGCGCTGCCAGCTTCAGGCTAGCCTCACTGCGCGAACGGATAATATCCATTACAGCCTCTGCCTGCGTCAGATCAATGCGGCCGTTCAAAAAAGCGCGCTTAGTAAATTCACCGGCCTCCGCCGGACGTGCACCCGCGCCAAAGGTGAGCCGCAATATTTTTTGTAAGGCCTGCACTCCGCCGTGACACTGAATTTCGACAACATCCTCAGCTGTATAGGAGCGGGGTGCACGCATATAAACCGCCAGCACCTCGTCCATCAGGCTGCCATCTGTATCATAAACATGGCCATAGACAAGTGTATTAGCAGGATATGCAGCCAAAGCCCTGCCGGACGCAGCGCGAAACAGCGCTTCACCAACAGCCTGCGCCTGCGGACCGCTGATGCGCACAATACCGACAGCTCCTTCGCCCAAAGCCGTTGCTACCGCACTAATAGTATCCTCCGCCATCTGAACCTCCTCTTTTATTATCCGTAAGCAGTAAAATAATGCAAAAAGGCTGTCGCAAAGTAAGCCTATGAAAATAACTTAGCGCGACAGCCTTTTGACGTATTTTATTTTTTCAGTTCGATAACCACATGACGATAAGGCTCATCGCCCTCGCTCAGGGTAGTAACACGGCGGTCACCCTGAAGTGCCATATGGATGATTTTGCGCTCATGCGGATTCATCGGCTCAAGGGCTACACGCTCACCGGTACGTTTAACCTTATCTGCCAGGCGCCCTGCCAGGCGGTTCAAGGTTTCAATACGGCGGTCACGATAATCCTCTACGTCAATTACCACACGCACACGCTCATTGCTGTTTTTGTTAGCAACCAGATTAGTCAGATATTGCAGGCTGTCCAGAGTCTGGCCGTGCTTGCCAATCAAAATACCCATATCGTCGCCATGCAGGCGGAAGGTAACGCTGCCGTCATTCTTATTGATGAATTTTTCCATAACAACTTCAATCTTCATCGCATTGAAGATTTTCTGTAAAAATTCCTTAGCAGCATTAACAGCCTCATCGCTCACATTATACTTACGCGGTTCACGTGCCTGACGCTCACGGCGCTCGCTCTTTAGGGAATTAAGTGCTGCGATTGCTTCATCCACAGCATCATCCTTAGAAGCCGCAGCCCTTTTGCCAAAGTCCTCAGCAGCGCTGGCGGCATTACTTTTTACCTCATCAGCCTTTTTAACTGCGGCTTCGGCAGCAATGCCGGCAGCAGCTTTTACAGCAGCAACTGCCTCAGAAGCAGCCTCGGCAACAGTCTTTTCAGCCGGAGCCTGTGCCTGTGTTTGAGCAGCACCGTCTTCCTTAATGCTGACACGCACACGGGCATCCTTGCGCCCAAAGCCCAAGAAGCCTTTTTTTGCTTCTTCCAGTACCTCGATAGCAGCCTGGTCAGCACTGATATGCAGCTCCTCTAAAGCCGCAGCTACAGCCTCCTCCACGCTTTTACCGGTCTTTTCTACAAAAGCCATCTTCACCACTCCCATTATTTAGCAGCTGCGTTGTTCATAACAGCCTGCTGTGCAATCTGCATAATATTCATTACAACCCAATACAGCACCAGGCCGGCCGGGAAGGTCAGACTGATATAACCGATAAACAAAGGCATGAAGTACATCATGATCTTGTTTTGGGCATTACCGGTATCAGGCATAGTCTGCTTTGTCTGAATAAAGGTGGTCAGAGCAGACAAGATAGGTAGAATATATGTCGGATCAGACAGGGAAATATCCTTCAGCCACAAAAAGCTGGTAACAATTTCAGGATGTGCGGCATAATCATAATCGCGGATGCCATAGAAAATACCAATCATAATCGGCATCTGGATTAAAAGCGGCAGACAGCCTGCCAGAGGATTAACGCCCTCGCTCTTATATAAATTAGCCAGCTCCATATTAAGGCGCTGTTTATCATCCTTATACTTTTCCTGAAGAGCCTTCATC
>CAVKMV010000042.1:3779-16105 GCA_963657675.1 Ruminococcus intestinalis | reverse complement strand
AGGTTGTTGTGTCCTGCCGTGCCGCCTGCCGCGATCTGCCCGGACCACAGCCAGTCGCTATACGTGCCTGCGTTCTTCAGCTCCTTGCCCTGCAGCAGCGAGCTGTTATTATTATAGGCAGCAAAGTCGTCTGCGGCCGTCAATTTTTTATTTTCAATCCAGCCGGCAATATCCAGCTGGTTGCTGCCGTTATAGCTAAGGCCCTTGGCGAAGTCCTCTGCCACGTTCACCTTAGTGAGGAACACCTTGAGCAGCGGATTGGTGTTGCCCTCGTAAAACTTCCATTTATCTGTTGCAAAGCCTTCGTAGGTTGCCTGCTTTTTGGCAGCCTCCTCCGTCACATAGGTTTGGGCATATTGGCTCTCGCCAATCAGGTAGTTGCCGCTTATTTGGGTAGTAGTATTACCATATGAGCCAATATTTTGCTCGCTTGACGACTTATTAGAATAACCATAGATATTCTGTATTTTGCCGCCAACGCTCATACCCACGACACTGCCGCCATCGCCCTCTGCATAGGTTGTGCTGTAGGCATTTTGCACCGTACCACCATCGTTATGACCCACAATGCCACCAACACGCGTCCAGCCCCAAACTTTGCCGCCATTGATATATGTATCACCCAATTTTGTGATCATGCTGTTAAACACCTGGTCCACAGTGCCGCTATTATAACCGACGACACCACCCACTTTAGTTGCACTACTTTGGGTAGCAGAATTTACGGCACCGGTGTTATAGGCAGCAGTGAGCGTGCCTGTGTTTTTACCAATCAGACCACCGACATTTTCATTCGTTCCTTTAACCTGACCATTATTATAAACCTTATATTTATAATAGGTGTCCGCATCATCGCGTCCGCCGGCAACGCTGGCCGTGTTGTAACCAATCAGACCGCCTGTGTTGGTTGTGCCTGCCACGCTGCCGTTTTCGCTGTTGATGAGGTTGGAGGTGCTGATATTGCCTTCATTGTAACCAATCAAGCCACCCGTGTTTTGGCGGCCGGTTACCATGCCTGCGTTTTGCAGGCTGCTGCCGCTGATTGCGCCTGTGCTGATGCCAAAAAGGCCGCCGGTATTTACACCGATCGTTGTGCAAATTACATGACCTGAATTGGTGAGCGTGCTGCCGGTGATAGTACCGTTAATTACGCCGGTGATGCCGCCTGTGCCATACTGCTTGCTTGCATCACTATTCGTAAGCGTGCTCGTAACGTTGCCTGCGTTGGTGAGCGTGCTGTTAGCAATATTGCCGACAAACTGGCCGAAGATGCCGCCTGCGCCGCCGTCAGTAGCCTGCACATTGCCGCTGTTGGTAGCTTCAATACCATCCACGCCGTCCACAGCGTTCAGGCCGATGATACCGCCAACATAGTTGGTGCCCTTTACATCACCCATGTTGATATATTTGTTTTCTGTCTGTACGACGTTGCCGTCATCATCCACCTTCACAAAGGCGTCCTGATTGGTGTTGTAGCCAATGATGCCGCCCACGTAGTTGGCACCGTCGGCATCCACATGGCCGTTGTTGGTGGCGTTGATGACCTTGCCTGCGTTTTCACCGACTACGCCGCCAAAGTATTGGACCGCCTGCGCCCCGCCACTGTCTTCTACCTTTTTTACGTGCAGGGTGATATCGGTGCTGACGTTTTCTACCACGCCGCTGGCAGCGTTATAGCCGGCGATACCGCCGACGTTTTCCCTGCCATAGATTTTGCCTGTGCTGTGCAGCGCCTGGTTTGTCTGCTCTATGGTGCCTTCGTTGTAGCCGGCAACGCCGCCAACGTTGGTATCGCCCGTGATGACTGCCATAAAGCCGTTTTCTAGATTTTCGAGTATGGAGCCTGCACCGTTTTTGCCAACCAGGCCGCCAACATTTTCGTCACCCGTGACCTCCGCAGTATTGCGGCCGTTTTTCAAAATAGTGCCTGTGCCCAGTTGCTGACCCACCAGGCCGCCAATGTTGCTGCCGCCGGCCGCTTCTATACGCAGAGCATTGGTAACGTTATATATATTCCCCTGGTTGATGCCGGCAATGCCGCCAACGCTGCCATTGCCATGGATAACGCTTTCATTGTAGGCATTATACACACTACTATCGTTTACGCCCACAATGCCGCCGGCAACACTGACAAATTTGTCTGTATCCTTGTCAAGGCCTGCCACGCCAACCACGCCCTTAGCACTGGCGTTTTTCAGTGAACCGTCAACCTTGTGTACGCCCACGATGCCGCCCATCTGCAGCACTACCCTTTGGTCGCCTGTCAAAGCGCCAGCCACGCTGCCGCTGGCAATAACGGCGCTATTGCTGGCAAGGTCGAGCAGGACAGAATTAGCATCATAGCCTACGATACCACCAATATTGACCCTGTAATAATTGCCGGTGCTGTCTAACGGCACAGTGTTTGCCTTGCTCAGGTCAGCAATAACTGTGCTTTGGTCGCTGGCAGCATAAACCTGACCACCGCTGACATTACCCACAATGCCGCCCACGTTCTGCCAACCGGTGATGGTGTTGCCCATGGCTGTAATATCGTGCACCTTACCAGATGATTCAACCGTGGCTGCTACGGCACCGGCATTGGCACCGCCAAAGTTGCTGCTGTAAATGGCAAGGTTCTCGACCTCGCCGCCGGAAATTTTGCCAAAAAGGCCGCCGTCATCCGTCGTCAGGCCAACAATACGCTTGCCCATGCCGTCAAATTTCGCACTAAAGCCGGTGCCGTCCGTACCGCTGCCGCCAATGGCATCGTAATCGGTAAGGCTGCTGGCTTCAATATTATTCTTTAAGGCAAAATTATAGCCTAAAATATTGGTTTTATAGTTACCCTCGCTATTTATTTGCTGCGCATATTTTTGGATGCCTGCCAGCTGCTCCTCATCCTTCACCCACACATAGGCCGTGTCCAGGTTATCCCCTTCACGCTTACCACTTCCATTATCTTCAACGCCGTTGGTGATATGAGCCTTTAGGTATACATCTAAGTGCTTAGAGGTGGTGTTACCAGCTGCGTCCTTGATATCATATTTGCTGAAGTCAAATTTGCCGGTGCTGTCATCCCACATATCAAAGGCAACCTTGGCTTTATCACTCTCGCGGCCGTTCTTTTTGGCAAAGCTGATGGCCTTGTCCGCGCTGCTGTGGGTGCCAAAGAAGCCCTGCACGCCAGCGCCTGTGCCATATTCGCTGTGACCGTTGTCATAGGCGCCAATATGCGATACGTCCAAAACCAAATCGCCGTCGCCCACCAGGCTCACCCTGCCGCCAACGGTCAGGTCACTGTCGATGAGGATGTTGCCACTGTCAGATGTAACGGTCATATCACCATAAACAGTGGTTTTGCCTGTTTTGGTGTTGCCATACAAAATGTTGACATCGCCGTCAGCGTTAACGGTCAAATTGCCGTTAGCTGCGGCAGCGGCGGTGGTGTTGGCAAAGTAGCTGCTGACATCGGCCATCTTTTGGTATGGGTCGCTCAAATTGGCGTCAGCAGCATAAGCAGTATCAGCCTTGCTCACATCGCCCACGCCGTCCACGGTCACTGCCTTGCCAGCCTCGGCCGTGGTCAGCTTCCAATATACGTCCAAGCTCTTGGCATTAACGTTGATGCTGCCATTGTCCTCAATGTCATTTTCTTCGTTAGATGTAGCATCACTGGTGTCCTTTTTGCTGTTGCCGGTGGCGGTGATGTTGCCATAAACGCTGACATGCGCCTTGTCCGCATCAATCTGCACGGCAGAGCCGTAAATATTGGAGGCCTTGCCAAAGTTGATGCTGGTGGCATCGCCCGCGTTGAGCGTCACCTTGCCATCGGCATAAACCGTACCGCCATAAACACCCAGCACGTTGCTGATGGCCTGCGTAAAGTTGATGTTGAGGCCGCTGCCATACACTGCAAAGGAATCGCGTGCGCCCACCGTGCCATTGGTGCTGAGGGTGAGGTCGCTGCCGCTATTGTTGTGGATGATGGTCAGATAGGGGTCGTAGGCAGTGCCATGCGTAATGGTGATGTTATTAGCTGCATCCTTGGCATAAGCAACCAGGTTCTTGTCGGTACCATTGACGTTGTAATGGTCGATATACGCATAAAAGGAGTTCAAAACCGGCAGACCGCTGCCCTCATCAATACGCCAGGTGTTTTCCTTATCAGTGCTGCTGTCAGTGTGGTCAGCAAAGCTCAGCCCCTGCTGCTTTTGCGCATCTGTATAATTAAATCCACTGCCCTGACCCTTGTAAGAAGCAGCATTAAAACGCTTGTCAAAATCTATGAATACGCCTGCACCACCGTTGTTTTTGCTGGCATCATAAAAGCCGCTATCCTGCGCCGGTCTTATATAATACACATTGTAGTAATTGTCAGCGTCAGAGCTTGCATAACCACGCCAGTTGCCGATGATCGGTTGAACAGCAGTATTATCCGCGATATAGGTGCCGTCACTGTTTTTGGTGTAAGCAGCAATATTGCCTGTGGTGTACACATCGTGGATTGAAAACGCACCGTCATTGACCTCGCCAATCATACCGGATATGTAGTTGGCGGCTCCGCCTTCATTCTTAAACGAACGCAGCGTGCCCAAATTATAAGCATAGGACAGGGACATATTCTTTGCTGTGCCGTCAGTTTTGTCCTTCTGGCTGGCATCCATACCGCCAACAATACCACCCACGTCACTCGAAAGGTCGTCGGCAAAATTGTAGACAGTGATATTGCCTGTATTAAAAACGTTCTTAATGTAGCCATTGTACCAATAGCCGGCAATGCCGCCGGTTACAGCCTTGGCGTTGTAAATTTCGCCGGTATTGTAGGCCTTTTCGACAATGCCGCTCAAGCGGCCGATGATGCCGCCAACGTGACGGCCATAATAGCTGTAATCGCTGGTGCCAATCTGTCCCTTGTTATAAACATTGTAGATAATGGTGCTGGCGCTGCTGGCTTCGGTGCTGTCGCCCACAATGCCGCCAATATTGACAGGAGCGGTGCTTTCAGTAGCCACACGTGTGGTGTATATGTTGCCCAAATTGTAGCTTTTGGCAATGCTGCCGTTATAGACAAAGCCGCCCACACCGCCAACGTTGGCATAACCGCTGACGCTGCCCACGTTGTAGGCATCGCTGATGCCGGCGGTGCTGGTGTCAGCCTTAATTAAGGCCAGGCGCTCTGCTAAGGTTGTAGCGCCACCTGTAACGCTGCTTCTGTCCACCTTGCCCACAATGCCGCCGACATTGGCCGTCTGGGCCGTGAGGGGAACGTGGCTGCCTGCCCTGGCACTGGCGCTCAGGCCCAGGCCGTCGGTGTAGGAATGAATGGTGCCGCGGTTGCCGGCGCCGTAAACAATGGTCTTGACGCCGCTCAAATAGCCTGCCACACCGCCAATATTGCCTATAATATAAGCTTCGTTATTACTTGCGTTATAGTTGCTGCGGGTTACCTCGTAGGCAAACCAGCCTGCACCGGTTTTACTACTGCCATTAATATCATAATCATAGTCACCCTTGCCTACGATAGCGCCTGTGCCCATAACATCGCCGCCGTCGTTGATAGCATTAGTGATTTTGTAATAGACGCCATTTGCTGCAGCCTCGTCCGTCCTGCCAAAGCTGCCCACGACGCCGCCAACATTGTGCGCGCCGCGCACCTGGTCCTGCTTGTTGGTCACGTCAGTCAGGCTGCTGTTTAAGGCGCTGCCCGTGATGCCGCCAACGTTGCCGGCAATGTAGCGCTCGTAACCGGAATCTCCTCTTTCTGTATACCAATTATTATATTTAGTATATTCCTCCAAGCTAGTGGCCACGTCACCGCTGTTGGTAGCGTTTTGGATTTTGCTGCCATCGCTGCCCTCGCTGCCCATTACGCTGCCGGCAACGCCGCCTGCGTTGGCAATACGCACCTTAAGCGTCCTTTGACGGTTAGCATCCGTTGTATAATTACCATTCGTATAATCTGAATGGAAGGTGTAATCGCCCACGTAATAGCCTGTAGCAGTGATGTTGCCTTCATTCTGTACGGTTTGGATGCTGCTGTCCTTGGCAAAGCCCACAATACCGCCAACGTCAAAACCGCCTTCAACGTATGCGCCATTGACCAGTGTCACGCTGCCGCCGCCAACAGCGGCATTTTTAGCAGTGCCCACCAGGCCGCCAATGCCATGCGAAAATTGCGTGCCGTCGGCGACCTCACGGTCATCTGTATCAGCAGCATATTCCACGCTGTTGTAGTAGCCAGCGGACGAGTCAAGATTATCCAAGCCCTTAATCTTGCCATAGTTAAAGGAGGCAACGGTGTCGCCGGCGCCCAGGCTACCGCCATCCAGAGCGCCCACCAGGCCGCCAACGCTGCCCACGCCACTGATGTTGCCGGTGTTGCCCACGTTGGTAAATGTGCTGTCCTTGGCATAACCCACCAGGCCGCCAACATAAATATTGCCTGTCACCCTATGCGTGTTAGTGACGTTATTCACCAATGTATTGTTGGCATAACCAATGAGTGCGCCTGTGTAGGCCTTGCCGCCGATGACAGAAGCACCCTTGGCAGTATCAGCAACGCCATCGCTGTAGCCAAGGCCTTCAATCATGTTAAAATTGCCAATCTGCGCACCATTTGTGTACGCAAAAAGACCTGTCGCCTTGTTGGCGCCATCTGTCGTGCCATTATTGATGTGATAGCTGAAAATATTATTGTTAAGGCCGTCAAACTTGCCGGTGAAGGCAGTGCCGGTGTTGCTGCTTGTGTCATAGCTGCCAATCGTGAAGCCTTCCTTTTGGCTCATGTCGATGGCGTTGCGCAGGGCGTAGTTGCCACTTAGATTGTCCTTAACCTTGTCCAAATCGTCCGCGCTCTTAATCCAGGTATAAACAACATTCGCCAGCGAGTCCTCTGTCTGCTGCACGTCGTTAATATAAACCCTATTCGCAGGCTTTGTATTCGTCGAAGCATCCAGCGTGCTCATACCCAGCACGAGGTTGAAGCCTGCAGCCCCGGTGTCCGCGCCAGTGTTAATGCGCAGCTCCGGAAAGTCCTTATCCAGGTTCAGGCGGTCAGCGTCAATAATAACGCGGTTGCCCTCAAAGGTAACCTTGTTGGCGTTGATATAACCCAGGCTCATCAGCTCGGCGTTGCCATAGGTCGTTACGTTGGCAAGCGCACCTGCAATGTCGGTAGCTTGCGTCCAACCGTCAAAATTCAGTGTTTTGTTGGCCACGTGCAGGCTGCCTACGTTGATTTCGGCACTGTTGCCAATCTGTACGCCGTTGGGGTTGACAAGGTAGATGTTGCCTCCCACCTTGCCGTCAGCGTAAGCATTAAGCTTGCCGTAAATCTTCGAAGCGTTGCCGCCGGTCACGTAGTTGAGCGTGTTAAAGCCATCCTGCCCGCGAAAGTTTACCACGGCGTTGGCACCGATAGAAAAATCGTTCCACTTGATAATACCGTTTGCGCCTGTCTGCGTAATATCCAGCGTAGTGCTATTGGGGTTAGCAAAGCTGTGATTGTTAAAGATACTGCTGCCATTGCTTGGCAGCGTCGTGTTTTTCACAACATCGTTGCCTGCACCTGTTGCTACTATCGGCATAGCCATAACCGCAAGCAAAATCATCCCCGCTAATTTTTTGTTAACATTTATTTCCTTTCCCATTATTTTCACTCCTCTAGTGATATATGAATAATTATATATATGTTTTATGCATAGAAGGAATATTTTCCAAATCCACTCATTATAAAGTTTACATCATATTTTCTTTTGCGTCAATTCAATAACAAAAAAGAGCTTGTAAAGCTGCATTACAAACTCTTTATAAGCTTTTCTGTAAAATATGTTACATATTGCTGCATTTTCTAGCACCAGTATTCTTGTAATCATCCCACTCTAAAACGCAATCTGCTTGCCTTTTGGCGCAGGATGTAGTATAATGAAAGTGAAAAAAGTGCTACCGATAGGCGGTTGCCCTTAGAAACTAAGTTAAAAAAATAACCGCTAGTTTGCTAGGCTGGGCGGTTATTTTTTTGCGTTTTTGCCAAGTTGATATCCGAACTTCAGGCATGCCAGGCCGTAGCCTAACAATGCGATTACTTCGAGTATGCTCATCAGCGCCACCCTCTTTCTTGTAGATTTCCATGCGAGCATGGATTCTGGCAACATGAGGGTCGCAAAGCCCTCCGGGGAGGGCAACCGCCTACCGCTTTGGTAGCACTTCCTTTTTATTCTATCATAACTTTAACAAAATGAAAACAGCAAACTAAAGCTGCCGCTACAGACTCAACAGTCAACTGTGAACCTGTAGCGGCAGTTTGTTTTTAGTATCATCTGCTGCACCAAAGAGCTGCTGCCTACAGCATTGCCTTCATCAGGCGCTTGTAAACCTCCACGCCAGGTTGGTCAAAGGCATCCACGTCCGCAAGCTCGCCCTCGTAAGCAACAGTCAGCATCAAAAAGTACATCAGCTGACCCAAATAATATTCGTTCAGCTTAGGCAGTGTAAAGCGCGCGTTGTAACGCTTGTCGCCCGTCAACGCGGCCTCGTTGGCATCCAGCGCCGCCTTCAGCGCCTTCGCCAAGTCCATGCCCTCGTATCTGGCAAAGAAAGGTACATCAGCAAAGGGATTGTGCACCACCGCCATTTCCTCCTGGCTGCCTATCTCCAAAAACTGCACCACCTTGTTCAGACGGCCCTCCTGGTGCTGCTGCGTCTGCGAATGCATATCCGTAGTGCCCACGGCCACCACAGGCGTCCTGCCATAGTTTACCACGCGGCCGGCGCGGTCGCAGCGCTTGCCCAGCGATTCGGCCAAAAGCTGCACGTACCATTCGCCCAAGGATTTGAGGTGCATACTATAGGGCATAAACACCTCGATATCGCGTCCTCTGCCATAGGCCAAAAACTTGAGCAGCGCATTGATAAGCGCAGGATTTTCGCTCATTTGGGCCTGCTGGCAATAGTAGTCCATCTCGCGGGCACCGCGCAAAAACTCCTCAATATCGCCGCCCAAGGCCGCCAGCGTCACCAGTCCGGGATCAGTCATCACGCAGAAACGGCCGCCAATGCCTTCCTTTATATCAAACTGCCACCAGTCAAATTTTTGCGCCAATGCGAGCAGCGGTGCCTCCTCCGGCTTGGCCGTCAGGTCAGTGACCACCGTACATTCCAGGTCAATATCAGCGTCCTTTGACAGCACATCATAAAAATAGGTAAAGGCAGAAACGGTTTCCAGCGTCGTACCGGACTTGGAGATAGGCACAAGCATCACACGCATCTGCCTGCCAGCCTCCACATAACGCGAGGCCAGGCGCTTCAGCTCAAAAAGTAAGCCGTTGGAATCCACAGGGTCCAGATTATTGCCCGAAAAATATATGCGGGGCTGACCCTGCCGCACAATGGGGCTGGCGTTCCAGTGACAGCCGCCAAAAACGTCAAACAGCACCTTGTTGCCCAAATACGAACCCCCCACGCCCAAAAAGACTACCACGTCCTTTGTACGCAAATAGCTGCTGTATTGCAGCAGCTTGATTATGGACTGCTCCGTATTGGGGTTACCCTGCGCGATGTAAGGCATACGCGTAAAATATACGTGCTCAGGCGTACCATCCTTGGACAAATGCTTTTTGGCATAGCCTGTACGCCGCAGAGCGTTTATCGCTGCTTCGGCTGCCGCCCCCTGCGTCGCCAGCGCCTGCTCCACCCCGGCACTGCTCAATCTGCCCTCGCCCAGCATATTGGTAAAGTCAAAAACTATACCGCCAGGCGTAACTATTTTTGTATCCACGAAAATTCTCCTAAAATTATATTCTTGCCTTTATTATAGCACGTTAAAAGATTTTTTGCTATACAAATGATATGTCTCGTCCACAAATTGTCAGTATTATTTGGTCTTTTTGGGTCCCTGACGGCGGTTGCTGCCAGTCTTGGGAGCCTTGCGCTTGTTGGCAACAGCGTTGCGTCCACGCTTGGGGGCAGTGCTCTTCTTTTTAGGGGCGGCGGTGCTCACACGGCGCGCCACCGTAGCACCCTCCAGATTTTGGCGCTCCATCAAAATTCCCAGCTTGGTTTCAATATTGCGTAGCCATTTCACCTCATCCGCCGTATAAAGAGTGATAGCCTCGCCCTCGTTGCCGGCACGGCCTGTGCGGCCGATGCGGTGCACATACCAGTCCACATCATGCGGAATATCGTAATTGACAACGTGCGTCACGCCCTCCACGTCCAAGCCTCGGGCAGCCAGGTCGCTGGCCACCAGAATCTGGATTTTAGCGTCGCGGAAGGACTTCATCACTGTCTTGCGCTTGGCAGGCGACATCTCGCCGTGCAGCACGTCCACGTTGTAGCCCTGCATTCCCAGCCAGTCGCCCAGCTCCTTGGTGCGCTCCTTGCTCATACAAAAAACAATCATCAGATAGGGGTTCAGACGGTCGATGAGTGCGGCCACGGCCTTATTTTTATATTCGTCCGTCGTCTTCAGGCAAATCTGCTTAATTTTATCTACTGTTGCCTTGTCGGGATCAATGTCTATCAAGGCGCAGTTTTTAGTCAGCTTGCGCCCCAGCTTGCGCACCTCCTCCGACAGCGTTGCCGAACACAGCATAGTCTGGTGCTCCGGCGCCGTCATAGCGATCAGCTCCAGTGCCTCGTCCATAAAGCCCTGCTGCAGCATTTCGTCCACCTCGTCCAGCACCAGGTACTTTACGCCGCCCAGGCTGGTGTTGCCCTTGCGGATGTGGTCCAAAAGGCGGCCCGGTGTGCCGATAAGCACGTGGCTGCGGCCCTCCAGCTTATATTTTTGCAGCTCGTAGTCACGGCCGCCGGTCACAGCCAGCACCTTAATTTCGCTTTCACCCAAGATTTTCTTCATTTCAGTAGCAATCTGCTGTGCCAGCTCGCGGGTAGGGGTAATGACCAGCGCCTGCACATAGCTTTTACTGATGTCTATTTTTTCGGCCAGCGGCACCAAAAACGCCAGCGTCTTGCCAGTGCCTGTCTGCGCGCGGGCGATAACGTCACGCCCGGCAAACAGTGCAGGGATAGCCTGCTCCTGCACAGGCATAGGCTTATTGATGCCCATTTTATGCAGCTGCTCCACCGTGTGTGCGCAAACCTTCAAGGCAGCAAATCCGTTTGTCATTTCACATTCCTCTTTTCCTTATAGCTTTATATATGACTGCGTAGCTTTTTCTTCGTAACTGAATAATTATAACATAAATAGCGCAGGAAGCGAAAGTGGAAAATGCTGTCTTAGCTCTCTCCTGCAGCTCTTACGCAAGTAAATGCTACTGTACTTCGTCCATCTCCTGCAAATATTTTGCCGGTACGCTCTCAGTCAGCCACACACCATTGACCGACAGATAAAATTCCCGGCCAGCGCGCGCCATCTCCCCCGCTGCCACCTTGTAAACAACCGGCCTGCCGTGTCTTCGCCCCACCTTGAGCGCTGTTGCCTTGTCCTGCGAAAGATGCACATACAGCCTGCTTCGCGGCAGCAGACCCTGCGCGTTGATGGAGCTTACATATTTTTCACCTGTACCGTGATACAAAACCTCCGGCGGCTGCGCCAGCGCCAGCTCCACATCCACAGGCAGGCTGTGCCCTTGGTTCGCCCTGATTTTGCTCTTGTCTTTATTAAAGCTGTAGCGTCCCTTGCTGTCCTCGCGCACAATCTGCTCCAGCAACTTTTTATCAAACGGGCCGATTTTGCTGAACGCCTGCACGATAGCGTCCACCTGTGCCCAACCGTGCGCATCAACAGTCAGCCCCAGCGCCTGCGGCTTGTGGCGCAGCACCATGGCCAAAAGCTTGCCCCATTTTGTCAGTTTTGAATTATCCATATGTATCACCTCTGTTTGGTAAAAAGTCGGCGCAGGCTGATAATATCCGTAGCAAAAGGATATGTGCCATCCTTGCGGCGCTTGCTGAATACCTCCTGCCGCAGCCATTGGTAAAATTCCTGTTCCAGCCCGTCAAGCTGCTTAATTTTATTGTGCTTGCAGGCACCATGCTTCAACACTACCTGTGACAGTTGCCGCAGATGCTTCCATTGCGTATAGTAGGACAGCTTCAGCTTCGTCATAAAACCATTGGTATCTTCTATGACAAAGCCCTCGATATATTTGCCTTCGTATTTATATTCAGTCTGCATAATTTTTTGTAGCCAGACAGCGAACTCCTGCCAATCGTGCAACGTAAACGCCAACCTTTTGGCCCTCACTCCCAGCTGCTGCGCCAACGCCTGCACCTCGGCATAAGGCTTGTGCTTAAAATCTACGCTGTTAGCGATAATCTCCAGCAGCACCACCTCAGGCTTGTCATAGACAATAATATGCGGGTCTTGTGCAGGCTCCAGA
>CAVKMV010000042.1:0-3769 GCA_963657675.1 Ruminococcus intestinalis | reverse complement strand
GGCTCCAGACACTCAAAAATCACTGAACAGTTATTTTCCTTAACATATTCCTTGAGTAGCGACAATCTGTCTCCCAGCTCCGCCAAAAGCGTTTCCTGGAAAATCTTCGCATACAAGCCATTCCAATCGCCCTTAGAGGTAATTATCAGCCTGTCACCTGCCGCGTCATAACCAACGATACCCAAAAAGCCATTAACCTTAACGTAGGCCTGCACAGGAAATTGCAGGTTCTGCTGCAATGATGTCAGTGTAGTTTCGGGTCTTTCATTGAGATTAAAAAATTTATCATAGCTACGAGCAACCACAGTCTTACGTTTGGTATCGATATACAAGCCGCGTGCCTTACAGGTAATGCTGTTCCAAGCCTTATTATAAAAAGCATCACGCGTAAAATTAAAAGAGGAAATATTTCCAAACTGCTTTTCCTTGATATAAGCATTATGCTTAAAGCTCCGGAGCAAGGCCGCCACCGAAGTATCGCCGCCATCCTTGCCATCTGCTTTAGCAGATACTATTGTGGGCTTATCTGGAGAAATGTCCTTGAAACCAGCAGCAGCAAACTCCAGTACACGCAAAGCTCCACCCATCTCCACAGCACCGTCAAGATTAAAGCAATGCTCATTCACCTGCATGGGCACGCCCCCCACATTGCGGTGACCATGTACTTGGTACACATCTGCCGCCGCATTCGCTGCGAATGCCGTATCCACAGCCAATACATCATTATACGTTCCTGTGCCGTATATCATCTCCGCTGCAGCAATCAGCGTCAGCTGCGGAGGCAGGCAGCTTAAGCCGCCATGGGTCACCAGCACGGTTTTGCCCTTAAACGTGTAATACACACACTGCGCCAGCTGCCTGTAGAAAACATAGGCGGCTTTATGCGTAATTCCTGCCCTGCGCAGCTCGTCCGCCGTTTTTCTGAAGCACGGTGCTTCCTTTGTAGTATCATAAGCGGCTAAATCCAGCTCGTGGTTACCCTCCAAAAGCGCCACATTCGGCAGCTTGGCCAGACTCAGCATAAATTGCATAACCTTCGCGTTCTGGCTACCACGATCAAGATAATCTCCGACAAAAATATAATAGGTATCATCGGTCATAGGCTCCTGGGAAAAATATTTCTGTAGTGCGTCATAACAGCCGTGGATATCGCCAATATGAACAATACGCTTATACACAGATAAATCCTTAGGCTTGAACCAGATGGCCGTTATATCTGCCGGCTTGATCACCGTTATGCCGCTAGGAACCTTATTATCTGCAAGACGTGCATACATATTATCTATAACATATTCCGGCACCTGTTTATATTCAGGACGCAGCTGATTACGACGTTTAGCCTCTTCCCTGCTCACATCTGTAAAATCCAACACATATACACGATATTGATATTCCTCTGCCATTTTCTTGTAACGGCTTAGGTCACTGCTGCGGATATTAGTAGCATCTATAATGGTAAAGCAGCCACGCTGCATGCGCTCCTGCAGCAGTTGCTGCAGCTCCGGCCACACGCTGTTATCAAAAAACTGGCTGATGCACAGCTTCCCCTGCACGTTCAAAACAGGAGAAGCATGACGCAAACGGAAATCATCTGCGCACAGCACATACGGCTCCAGTCCCTGCTGTTTGATAAAGGTGCTTTTGCCGCTGCCGGGAATGCCGCGTAAAATCAATAAAACTCTCATCTCTATCACCTCTATTGGCACAAAAAAAGCCTGCTGCACGCCGTCAGCGCATGCAGCAGACCCAAATTTTCAAAGCCCTGT
Source organism: Ruminococcus intestinalis (assembly GCA_963657675.1). Classification (GTDB taxonomy): domain Bacteria; phylum Bacillota; class Negativicutes; order Acidaminococcales; family Acidaminococcaceae; genus Phascolarctobacterium_A. The sequence goes on along the minus strand of CAVKMV010000042.1, from coordinate 2,003 downwards.
AGGCCCAAATAATATCATTCAATCAGATTACGGAATTAACATTACTGAAAAATAGTCTGCTACTGTACCTATGGCGGCTAAAAACAACTGCTTGACCGGGGCGTTTATACGAATATTTTTCGCTGCTGGCTTGCGGCAAATTATTTTTCAACATAATAGATCATTCCTTTCGCAAAAAATTCTCAGGTCACTGCCCAAGTTATTATTAAAATAGCACTTTCACAGCTGCTTGTCAATGCGACTGCTAGAACAAGTTTAACATACAAAAGCACAGCCTCGCCGCCATTTGGCAGCAGGACTGTGCTTTTTTGCTCACGCCAAGACCGGCGCAAGGCCTGATATTTTATTTTACAGCTTCAGCGCAGCGGTGGCACAGCGTCGGATGCTCCGCATCCTTGCCCACCTCGTCGCTATAAATCCAGCAACGCTCGCACTTGTGCCCTTCAGCAGGTGCTACAGTAACCTTCAGGTCCTCGCGACCGGTTGCTTCGGCACCGGTTGCAGCACCCTCTACAACAATAGCCTGAGATACAATCAGCAGGGTTGCCAAATCCTTTTCTACAGACTTGAGGATAGCAAGTGCCTCGCCCTCGGCGTGCAGCTCAACCTTAGCATCCAGGGAGTGACCAATCTGCTTGTTGCGGCGTGCCAGCTCCAGCACCTTGGTGATTTCGCTACGGATTTCGATAAAGTTATCCCACTTGGTTTCCAAGGCTTCATCAATATAGGACTCCTTAACCTCAGGCCAGGGCAGCATTTGTACGGATGCAGGCGCATTGGCAGGCTTTTTCATGAACTGCCAAACCTCTTCCATGGTGAAGCTCAGAACAGGTGCCAGCATTACAATCAAATCCATCAGGATTTCGTGCATAGCGGTCTGCGCGCTGCGGCGCTCCTTGCTATCTGCCTTGTAGGCGTACAGGCGGTCCTTGATGATATCCAGATAGAAGCTGGACATCTCCACGGTGCAGAAGTTGTGGATTGCATGGTACAGCACATGGAAGTCATAGCTTTCATAAGCAGCAGTAACTTCTTTTTTGAGCAGCTGCAGATGCATCAGTGCCCAGCGGTCCAGCTCCAGCATCTCCTCAAACGGAACTGCGTCAGTTTCATAGTTAAAGTCGTTGGTGTTGCCCAAAATGTAACGGATGGTGTTACGGATTTTGCGGTATACCTCAGACAGCTGCTTCAAAATCTTGGGGGAAATGCGGATATCTGCCTTGTAATCCGAGGAAGCGGTCCACAGGCGGATAATATCAGCGCCATATTGCTTGATTACGTCCTGCGGTACGATGACGTTGCCCACGGACTTGGACATCTTGCGGCCATCGCCGTCAACTACGTAGCCATGGGTCAAGACTCTTTCATAGGGAGCGCGGCCCTTAACGGCAACGGAGGTGAGCAGCGAGGACTGGAACCAGCCACGATGCTGGTCGCTGCCCTCCAGGTACATAGCAACGGGCCAGGACAGCTCCGGACGCTTAGCAGCTACTGCCATATGGGAAGAACCGCTGTCGAACCATACGTCCATGATGTCGGTTTCCTTGTGGAAATGCTTGCCACCGCACTTGGGGCAGACAGTGCCCTCAGGCAGCAGCTCCTCGGCGCTGTGTGCCCACCAGGCATCGCTGCCTTCCTTTTCGAACCACTTAGCAACAGCATCAATGGTAGCATCGTTAATCAAATGCTCACCGCAGTCATCGCAGTAGAATACAGGGATAGGCACGCCCCATACGCGCTGACGGCTGATGCACCAGTCGTGACGGTCGCTGACCATATTATGGATGCGCTGCTCGCCCCAGGAGGGAATCCATTGTACGTCGGCAATAGATTTCAGGGCCTCATCACGGAAGCCGTCGATAGAAGCAAACCATTGGCTGGTAGCACGGAAGATGATGGGGTTCTTGCAGCGCCAGCAGTGTGCGTATTGGTGCTTAATGTTTTCCTTGCCCAACAGGCAGTTAAGCTCTGCCAAATATTTGAGCACCGGAATATTGGCATCA
>CAVKMV010000041.1:0-16602 GCA_963657675.1 Ruminococcus intestinalis | reverse complement strand
GTCGGCAACAACTGGATCTTTGGCGTGGCAGGCGAATACGTCAAGGGCAGCAGCACCTTGAGCAGCGGCAGCGGCAAGGTAAAGACCGGCGCAGGCGCTGTATACGGCATCTGGCTGGGCGACAAGGGTCATCACCTGGATATCGTCGGCAAGATTGGCAGGGTGGACAGCGAAAGCACCACCGTTGGCGGCGTTATCCCGACCAAGATGAAGGGCGATTTTGACGCCAACGCCTACAGCCTGAGCGTGGAATATGGTTATAAATATGACCTGGATAACAACTGGTTTGTGGCACCGATGGCACGCCTGTCTTATGTACACATGGGCAGCGCCAGCTACGACGTCAAGGCGTTGTATAACACCATGCACGCGCAGAACGATAGCTTTAACAGCCTGGTGCTGCGTGCCGGCGCACGTGTAGGCACCAAGGTCGGCGATAGCGGCAGCCTGTACTTTAAGCTGGCAGCGTTGTATGACTTTGACGGCGATGTAGCAACCACCCTGACCGCGGACGGCAGAAGCAAAAAGTATGAAACCGACCTGGGTGGCTTCGGTCTGGAATACGGCCTGGGCTATGACCAGACCATCGGCAAAAACAGCAGCTTCTATTTTGACGCGGAACGCATCAGCGGCGGCGACCTCAAGAAGGACTGGGGCGTAAACGCCGGCCTGCGCTTTAGCTTCTGATAAGCATTTAATCTGGCTTTTCCTATTACATATATCATCCCCAATGGCAGGCCCCCTACGTGAGCAACAAGCGCCGCGCAGGGGGCTTTGCTGCTAAATACTTTTACTCCGGCAGTTGCTAAGTGCCTTTTATCGTGCTATTATTATAGTGGTTGACAAGCAAACGGCCGTGGGGCTGTTCTTGAAAATATTGCAAAGTGAGGTTATTGAGATGAGCACTAACGTAGAAAAGTATCTGGAAATTGCTGAGCTGGCCAAGCAGCCTGATAACGCCGAGGTTGTTATTGACGGCATTTTGAGCTTCTTCGGCCTGGATTATTTTGATCTGGACCTGGGTATTGAAAGATTGTATACTACTAAGGTTATTGACTATAAATTCAGGAGCGTGCTGCACAAGGCCGAGGACATGGACACTATCCTGGCCTGGTTTAAGGACAAGGCCGGCGTGACCGACGAGGACGTTGCTGCTGCCGAGGCCAAGACTAAGGAATATATCGACGGCTGCCTGCTGCTGGCCAAGCAGTACCTGGGCATGGGCCACTGCATCTGCGGCAAGACCTACCTGGAGCTGGCCGCTGCCAAGGGCTCTGCCGAGGCTGCCGCACAGCTGAAGGATATGGAATATGCCCAGGATATGTACAAGCTGGGCGAGCACTACTTGGCTATGGGTCACAAAATCTGCAGCAAGACCTATTTTGAGCTGGCTGCCGCCAAGGGTTGCCCCAAGGCTGCTGCCAAGCTGGCCGAGGCCTATTAATTTAAGCTGAAATAGCGTAACGACTGGCTCCAAGCCTTTGCCTGAACGGGCAGGGCCTGGGGCCTTTTGCGTGTGCGTTTGCAATAAGCAGGCGGCTGTGCTATGCTAAGATAAGATTGGTGCAGGGAGGTGCAGGCATGGGCTACAGTGAGCTGTTTAAAAATTATGCCGATATCCGCGGCTTTATGCGGCGTTTTTATGTGTATGGCTTTGAAAAGCGCAGCGAGTTTACGGATAAGAGCGTGCGCCGTTATGACGACGAGCGCCGCCGTCTGGAAAGCTGGCTGCAGGATTACATGGGCTTTACTACTGACGCCGCCGGCAGGGCGTACTATATAACGCTCGACAGCGCGCTCATCAGCCACAATCCCCTGTACAAGAGCTGGAAGGCCAAAAGCTTTACGCCCATGGACATCGTGCTGCATTTTTATCTTTTGGATATTTTGGCAGATGGCAGGGGACGCACGGCGGCGGAGCTGCTGGAGCAGGTGTGCGCGCGCTACCTGGACCGCTTTGGGGAGCTTGTGCGCCAGCCGGACGAATCGACCGTGCGCAACAAGCTGAACGAATATGTGCAGGCAGGACTTTTGCAGTGCCTGAGACAGGGACGCAGAAAGCTGTACTGCCTGCGGCAGGAGGCTGTGGACTGGTGCGGCTGGCAGGCGGCCTGTGCCTTTTTCAGCGAGGCCGCGCCCTTAGGCGAGGTAGGCTCGTACATCTTGGATAAGTTTGCCGCTTCCTGCGACGTTTTTGCCTTTAAGCACCACTTTATTTTATATACGCTCGACAGCCAGATCTGCTGCGCGCTATTGGACGCGATGCGCCAAAAACAGGCGGTGACGCTATACGTGCACAGCGCCGGGGGCGGCACCCGTCCGCATTATGTGTGTCCGCTGAAGCTGTATTGCAGCACGCAGACGGGGCGGCAGTATCTGCTGGCCTATTGCTACGCCACAAGCTGGCTGGCCTTCTACCGTCTGGACCGCATTGAGCGGCTGGAGGTGAAGCGCGCGGCGGCGGACTATGACAGCCTTTGGCAGCTGGCGGAGGCGGAGGCGGCGCACATCTGGGGCGCGGGCCTGGGACGCAGGGGACAGCTGGAGCGGATAGCCTTTACGGTGCAGGTGGCGGAAAACGAGCAGTTTATTGTGCAGCGCCTGCGGCGTGAGCGGCGCTGCGGCCGCGTAGAACGCTTGGATGCGGCGCACTACCGTTTTACGGCCGAGGTGTATGACGCACGCGAGCTGCTGCCCTGGCTGCGCACCTTTATCGGCAGGATTACGGCCTTTAGCTGCAGCAACCGCCAGGTGCGGCAGACCTTTGTGGACGATTTGCAGCTTATGGCCAATGCTTATTTGCAGGGGGAGACGCGCGATGCAGACGAGTGACAGCTTTTTTTGCGAGATCTACAGCACCTATTTTAACGTGGTGGCGGCCATCTTGCGCGAGGCCTGCGCGCTCACGCTGACGCGCGGACGGCTGGAGCAGCTGGTGCGTGACGGCGCCTTTGCCGATAGCTGCCTGACGATACCGCAGGCGCTGACGGATGGCACCTGGCCCTTGCTTTTGCCTGATTACAGCACGCCGCTGGCACGTGCGCCGCAGCTGCCGCTGACGCTGCTTGAAAGGCGCTGGCTCAAAAGCCTGCTGGCGGACGCACGCTTGCAGCTTTTTGATGTGGACGCGCAGGGGCTGGAGGACGTGGAGCCGCTGTTTACGCCGCAGCAGCTGGTGTATTTTGACCGCTATAACGATGGCGATGACTTTGCCGACCCTGCCTATAAAAGGCACTTCGCACTGCTTTTGGCGGCGATAGGCCAAGGGCGGCTGGTGCGGATTAGCTTCGTCAGCGGCAGGGGCGAGGAGTTCAGCAAAATCTACAGGCCGCTGCAGCTGGAATATTCGGCCAAGGATGACAAGTTCCGCCTGCGTGCGCTGCACAAGGAACGGCTGCACAGCGTCAACCTGGGACGGATTAAGGACTGCGCCCTGCTGGAGGCGGCGGGGGAGCAGGAAAGGTGGCAGCAGCTGGCGGATGCGCGCTGCGAGCTCACCGCCCTGCTGACGGATGAGCGCAACGCCCTAGAGCGCGCCATGCTGCATTTTTCGCACCTGGAGAAGGTGACGGAGCGGCTGGATGCTGTGCATTACCGCCTGCGGCTGGTGTATAACAAAAGTGACGAGGCCGAAATGGTCATCCGCATCCTTTCCTTCGGGCCGCTGCTGGTGGTGCAGCAGCCGCAAAGCTTTATTGAGCTTTTGCGCGAGCGGATTAGGACGCAGCTGGCGCTTACAGGCGCAGAGGTGCGCCAGGAGGACTAAGGCAGAAATCCGCTGGGAGTGCTATAATATATATAACAAAATTTTACGAGGTGACAGCTAATGATTAACAAGCAAAGACTGATTGATGAATTTATCGAGCTGGTGGGCGTTCCCTGCCCCAGCAAGGACGAAAGGCAGGAGGCAGAGCTGATTATGGCCAAGCTGCGTGAGCTGGGACTGGAGCCTGCTATGGACAAGGCCAACGAAAGGACCGGCGGCACCTGCGGCAACGTGTGGGCCTTTGTCAAGGGCAACGTCCCTGCTGCCCCCACGCTGCTTTTTGAAGCGCACATGGATTCTGTCGCACCCACGACAGGCACACACGTGGTGCGCAAGGACGGCGTGCTTTATAGCGACGGCACCACCACGCTCGGCGGTGACGACAAGGTTGGCATTGCCTCCATGCTGGAGGTGGTGCGCGCGCTTAAGGAGGACGGCGCAAAGCATGGCGACGTGCAGCTGTGCTTCACTATCAGCGAGGAGATTGGCTGTTTGGGCGCGGTTAATTTGGATAAAAGCTGGATTAAGGCTGATTACGGCTACTGCCTGGACCTGGGCGGCACTCCTGGTGAAATCACCTACGCTGCCCCCAAGATGTACGATATTTACGTTACCGTGACAGGCAAGGCGGCACACGCAGGCCTGGCGCCGGAGGAGGGCATCAACGCCATCATGCTGGCTGCGCAGGCGCTGTCCAAGCTGCCGGCCTACGGCCGTATTGATGATAAGACTACGCTCAACATAGGCATCTTCAACGCCGGCGTGGGCGCCAACATCGTCTGCCCCGAGGCCAAGTTCGTCATTGATATGCGCTCGCTCAACGTGCCGCGTCTGGAGGCGCTCAAGGACGAAACGCTGGCCATCATCCGCCAAACGGTGGAGGCCGGTGGCGGCAGGGTGGATTTTGACGTGCAGGTGGGCTGCCCGGCCGTGGAGCTGGATAAGGATCATCCCTGCATCACCCTGGCGCAGCGTGCGGCAGAACGTCTGGGCTTTGACGTGGCGCTGAAGACGACCGGCGGCGGCACCGACGGCAACTATCTGTGCGGCTATGGCCTGCCCTGCGGCCTTTTGGCAACAGGCATGAGCAACGTGCATACAACGGAGGAATATCTGAAGGAGGAGGATTTGTATAACACGGCGCGCTGGGCCTACCAGATTATCATGGAGGCGGCGCAGGGAAAATAAAAACCCTCTTACTTATATAATGGGGTAAAAAATAGTGAAAGCGGACAGCAGAAGAAAAATTTTTATTTTTTTCGTGCGCACTGTCCGCTTTTTGCTGAAAAAGGCCCATTATATAAGTGAGAACTTCTTTTTCTTTCTCTCTCTTTTATTAAATTTTCTCTCTCTGTCTTTTTCTTCGCCCAGATCAAAACTACTAACGTAGTTAGTAGTAACCTTGTTCCTTTAGAGTACTACCTAAAGCTTAGTACTAACTAAGGGTAGCAGTAGTACGTGAAGGGTTTATATTGACCGCAACGCCCTGACCAACCTAAAAGGAGGTGTTATGATGACCTGTAGCCAACCGCCCAAGCCCTGGGAGGAATACCGGGCTGTTTACCTGCATACGCCCTTTTGTGTGCAAAAATGCTTATATTGTGATTTTGCCTCCTACGCAGGCTTTGACGCGCAGCAGATGGCTGCCTATACCCATGCTGTGTGTCACGAGATCGCCGCAAGGCACGTGGAGGCGCAAGGCGTCAATCCCTGCGCCAGCGTTTATTTCGGGGGCGGCACCCCCAGCATCCTGCCCTTGGAGTGCGTGGAGGCAGTGGTTGCCGCGCTCAAAAAATATGGCTTTTGGCAATCCCCCTGTGAGGCCACCATCGAGGTGAACCCCGGCACGGTCAGCCTGGATAAGCTCACCGCCCTGCGCTCCCTGGGCTTTGACCGTGTGAGCCTGGGCGTGCAGTCGCTCAATGACGCGCAGCTGCGCACCATCGGCCGCATCCATACGGCGGCGCAGGCCCTGGAGGCTGTGGAAATGGCGAAAGGGGCAGGCTTTAGCCGCATCAGCTGTGACGTGATCTATGGCCTGCCGCACGCTACGCCTGATAGCGTAAAGGATACGCTGACGCGCCTTATTAGCGCAGGCATAGAGCACCTGTCTGTCTACGGCCTGATTGTGGAGGAGGATACGCCGCTCGCACGCCTGGTGGACGCCGGCAAAATAACCCTGCCTGATGAGGACGCTGCGGCGGATATGTACGAGGCGGTGCAAAAGCTTTTGCGGCAGGCAGGCTTTAGCCGTTACGAAATTTCCAACTACGCCAAAAACGGCCAATATTCACGCCACAACTGCGTCTACTGGCAATATCACCCTTACGTTGCCTTTGGCGCTGCTGCCTGCGGCTTTGACGGGCGCAGCCGCCGCACTGCCTGCGCGGATGCAAGGCAATATACGCGCCTGGCGGCGCAGCTGACTGAGGCAGACTGGCAGGGCAGCAGCTTATATGACGTGGAGCAGCTTACGCCGGCAATGCAGCTGGAGGAATTTATGTTTATGGGACTGCGGCAGACGTGCGGCGCTAACCTGGCGGAGGCAGGCGCACGCTTCGGCGTGGATGTTATGCAGCGCTTTGGCGGCGCCCTGCAGCCCTTTTTAACGCAGGGTCTGGCAGAATATGACGCGGCGGCGCAGCACCTGCGCCTGACGGAGCGTGGTATGGCGGTGGGCAACCAAATCTTTGAAGTTTTTGTGATAACTTAAAAATTAGCTAAAAAGCTGTTGACAATAAATAGGGCTAGTGCTATTCTAATATCAAGATGTTAGCACTCCAACGAATAGAGTGCTAACAAGCGAATGAGGTGGGAATATGTTAAACGACAGAAAGAAAAAAATTCTCCAGCTCATAATTGAGGATTACATTTCCACTGCAGAGCCTGTAGGCTCGCGCACCATCGCCCGCAAGTACGACCTGGGCCTGAGCCCGGCCACCATCCGCAACGAGATGAGCGACCTGGAGCTTTTGGGCTACCTAGAGCAGCCGCATACGTCGGCAGGACGCGTGCCCTCGGCGCAGGCCTACCGCTTTTATGTAGATTCGCTCATTGAGCCGGCGGCGCTGACTGATAACGACAGGGCGCTGATTAACGGCTGGTTCCACGAGCGGCGGCGCAGCATTGACGAAATCTTCCAGTCAACGGCCAAAATCCTGTCGCGTATGACCAAGAACGTTTCCATGGTGCTGGCCAACCGCGATGCAGGCGCGCACTTCCGCTATATGAAGTTTTTGCCGCTGGATGAGCAGCACGCAATTTTGTGCATCGTCACCGATGATGGCAATGTAGATAACTGCGTGGTTGATATACCGCTGGGGATGCGCCACGAGGAGCTGGATTACCTGGCAGGACGCATCAGCCACCTGCTGGAGGGCCGGGAGCTGGCCAACATCACAGGTGACCTGCTCGAGGCGGTGCACACCAACATCGCCGAGGACAAGCTGCTCTTTAGCTCGCTGGTGCAGTCCATCCGCCGTATGCAGCGCAAGTACAACCAGCAGAAGGTTTTCCTGGGCGGCACCAAGCAGCTTTTGAACCAGCCGGAATTCCGCGACGTGGAGCGCGTCAAAAACCTTTTGGGCATCCTGGAGGAGGAGCGCGTGGTCCGCGACCTGCTCAAGGCAGGCACAGACAGCGGCCTGAAGATTACCATAGGCAGCGAAAACAAATTCAGCGGCATCCAGGACTGCAGCATGGTGCAGGCCACCTACCGCCTTAACGGCCAGATAGTGGGCACGATGGCGGTGCTGGGACCGACACGCATGGAATATGGCAAGGTGATCACAGTTATGGATTATCTGCATAAATATTTAAAAGCAATGTTTGAAACAGGTACAGATAAAGAAAAGTGAAGCGCGCAGCGCTTTGATAAGGAGGAGAACCCCTTGCAGGACAATGAAGTAAAGGATAAGGCTACTGCCGAGCAGGCTACCGAGCAGGCGCAGGCAGCAGAAGAAGCAGAAGAGGTAAAGAGCGCCGAAGAGGCGCCGGAGCCTGAAGAAGAAAAGCCGGAGGCCGCAGAGCCCGAGGCTGACCCCAAGGATGCACAGATTGAGGAGCTGCAAAGAAGGCTGCTAAGACTGCAGGCCGACTTTGAAAACTTCCGCCGCCGCACCGCCAAGGAAAAGGAAGAGCTTTCGACCTTCGTCACGGCGGGCGTCGTAGGCAAATTCCTCAAGATTTTGGATAACTTTGAACGCGCCGAGGCCAGCAGCGCCAAGGGCGACAACGTGGAGGCAGTGCTTGAGGGCATGCAGAAGATCCGCCGCCAGTTTGAGGACACCTTCAAGGAGCTGAAGGTTACGGAAATCGCGGCGCAGGACGCCAGGTTTGACCCCAATCTGCACGAGGCGGTAATGCGCGGGCAGAACCCCGATTTGGAGGACGAAACCATCGACATGGTTTTTGAAAAGGGCTACAAGCTTGGTGACAAGGTCATCCGCCACAGCAAGGTGCGCGTCATCAACAACGATTAAGCAGCTATTGGGGGCCCGCAGGGCCCTTGATTATAAATTGATATTAGTCCGCGACCACGTGCGGCGGATAGCATAATGAGGAGGACATACAAAATGGCTAAAGTAATTGGTATTGACTTAGGTACTACAAATAGTGTTGTTGCAGTTATGGAGGGCGGCGAACCCACCGTCATCACCAACCAGGAGGGCAGCCGTCTGACCCCGTCCGTCGTTGGCTTCGCTAAAAACGGCGAGCGTCTTGTAGGCCAGCTGGCAAAGCGCCAGGCTGTTTCCAACCCCGACAGGACCATCAGCTCTATCAAGCGTCATATGGGCGAGGGCAGCTACAGGGTAACTATTGACGACAAAAAATATTCTCCGGAAGAAATTTCCGCAATGATTCTGCAAAAGCTGAAGGCTGATGCCGAGGCTTATCTGGGCGAAACCGTAACCCAGGCAGTTATCACCGTCCCGGCATACTTCAACGACAGCCAGCGTCAGGCAACCAAGGACGCAGGCAAGATCGCAGGCCTTGACGTGCTGCGTATCGTTAACGAGCCTACCGCCGCATCCCTGGCCTATGGCATCGACAAGACCGACGACCACACCATCATGGTATATGACCTGGGCGGCGGCACCTTCGATGTATCTATCCTGGACGTTGGCGACGGCGTATTTGAAGTAAAGGCCACCAATGGCGATACCCATCTGGGCGGCGATGACTTTGATAAAAAGATTATGGACTGGATGGTTGACGAATTCAAGAAGGCAGAAGGCATCGACCTGTCCGGCGACCGTATGGCTATGCAGCGTCTGCGTGAGGCTGCTGAAAAGGCAAAAATCGAGCTGTCCGGCGTAATGAGCACCAACATCAACCTGCCGTTCATCACCGCAGGTGCCGACGGCCCGAAGCATTTGGATATGGATCTGACCCGTGCTAAATTTGAAGCTATGACCAGCGACCTGGTAGAACGCACCATGGGTCCTGTACGCCAGGCTATGAGCGACGCAGGCCTGTCCAAGAGCGACATCAGCAAGGTAATTTTGGTCGGCGGCTCCTCCCGTATCCCGGCCGTACAGGCTGCCATCAAAGACTTCATGGGCAAGGACCCCTATAAAGGCGTTAACCCCGACGAATGTGTTGCTGTCGGCGCTGCCATCCAGGCAGGCGTCCTCAGCGGCGAGGAAGGCACCGGCAACGTGCTGCTGCTGGATGTAACCCCGCTTTCTTTGGGCATTGAAACCTTAGGCGGCGTCTTCACCAAGATTATTGACCGCAACACCACCATCCCGACCTCCAAAAAGCAGGTATTTTCCACCGCTGCCGACAACCAGCCCTCTGTTGACATCCACGTCCTGCAGGGCGAACGCGAAATGGCTGCCGACAACAAGACCTTAGGCCGCTTCGAGCTGAGCGGTATTCCTGCTGCTCCGCGTGGAATTCCTAAAATCGAGGTTTCCTTCGATATTGATGCCAACGGCATTGTTAACGTAAGCGCCAAGGACCTCGGCACCGGCAAGGAGCAAAAGATTACCATCACCTCCTCCGGCACCCTGGACAAGGACGAGGTAGAAAGAATGGTTAAGGAGGCCGAAGCTAACGCCGAGGCCGACAAGAAGCGCAAGGAGGGCGTAGAGGTGCGCAACCAGGCCGACAACATGTGCTACCAGGCCGAAAAGACCATGAAGGACATGGAAGGCAAGGGCAAGGACGATATGATCGCCAAGGTTAAGGCCGCAGTTGACACCTTAAAGGAAAGCCTCAAGGGTGACGACCTCGACAAGATTAAGGCTGACACCGAAGCCCTGACCAAGCCGCTCTACGAGCTGAGCGCGGAGCTGTACAAGGAAACCGAGGCACAAAAGGGTGCTGAGGGCACGCAGGGTGCAGCAGGCGCCAAGAAGGCTGACGATGATGTTGTTGATGCGGAAGTAGTTGACGACGACAAGAAATAAGTCTGGCGATAAGGCACCATCTGCGGTGTCAATATTAATATGAATATTTTAGTGCCCATCTGCTGCGCTAGCTGCCATGCATGTGGGCACTATATGCTTAAAGATTTGTTTGCAAGATTTTAGGAGGCGCCTGTTTTGGCTAAGAGAGATTATTATGAGGTTTTGGGCGTCAGCAAGAGTGCGTCCCAGGACGAAATAAAAAAAGCATTCCGCAAACTGGCACTAAAATATCATCCTGACCGCAACAAGGGCAACGAAGAGGCCATGAACAAGTTCAAGGAGGCCAACGAGGCCTACAGCGTGCTGTCGGACGAGCAGAAGCGTGCGCAGTACGACCAGCTTGGCCCTGATGCCTTTGAGCAGGCGCAGACGGCCGGCGGCGCCGGCGGCAACCCGTTTGGCGGCGGCTTTGGCGGCTTCGGCGGCAGCGGTATGGAGGATATCTTTGATATGTTCTTCGGCGGTCAGGGACGTGGCCGCTCCAGGGGCGATGCCGGCCCGCAGCGTGGTGCGGATTTGCGCTTTGATATGGAAATCACCTTTGAGGAGGCTGCCTTTGGCGTAGAAAAGGAAATCAACCTGTACCGCGACGAAACCTGCAGCCACTGCCACGGCGAGGGTGCCGAGCCCGGCTCCAAGGTAGAGACCTGCCCCGAATGTCACGGCAGCGGTTATGTGCGCTTTACGCAAAACACTATGTTCGGCCAGATGGTGAACGAGCGTCCCTGCTCCAAGTGCCATGGCGAGGGCAAAATCGTCAGCACCCCCTGCAAGGAATGTCACGGCAAGGGCACAGTGAAGAAGAACAAGCACCTGAAGGTGAAAATCCCGGCCGGTGTGGATAACGGCTCGCGCCTGCGTGTAGGCGGCGAGGGCGAGGCCGGTGCCAAGGGCGGACCGAGCGGTGATCTGTACGTATACCTGTACGTAAAGCAGCACAAGTTCTTTGAACGCGACGGCACCACCGTCCTGTGCGAAATCCCCATCAACATCGTGCAGGCAACCTTAGGCGACGAAATCAAGGTGCCTACGCTCGACGGCCAGGTAACCATGAAGATCCCTGAGGGCACCCAGCCCGGTAAGGTGCTGCGCCTCAAGGGCAAGGGCATCCCCAGCCTGCGCGGCGGCCTGCGTGGCGACCAGCTTGTACGCATCAAGGTGGTCGTTCCTACCAAGCTCAGCGACAAGCAGAAGGAGGCACTGCGTGCCTTTGGTGAAATCAGCAAGGATAACATTAATCCTGAAGAAAAAAGCTTTTTGAACAAGATTAAAAATCTCTTCAAATAAAAAGTGTAAAAAGCTTGACACTATGCTTATATTGTGTTATCATGTTCAGGTAACAAAGCAGAAGCCACTCGCTTCTCACCTTGCAGCCGGTGCTCGACAGGGTTGGATATGATATTTTCGCGGGTGGATTTTAATCTGCCCGCTTTTAATTTTTTGCAAGGCCTTCGGCCCTGCCCTGTGACCTTGGAGGTGAATTGTTATAAGTAAAGATAGCTTGCGCATCAACGAAGAGATTCGTGCGCGTGAAGTGCGTGTTATTGCCAATGGGGGCGAACAGCTTGGCATTATGTCCGGCCGTGACGCTCTGAAGCTTGCAGCAGAAAATCATCTGGACTTAGTCGAAATTGCTCCGACAGCAAAACCGCCTGTGTGCCGGATTATGGATTATGGCAAGTATCGTTACGAGCAGCAAAAACGCGAAAAGGAAGCTCGTAAGAAACAAAAGACCTTCGACATTAAAGAAGTTAAGCTGCGTCCCGGCATCGAGGACCATGACTTCAATGTTAAGTATAAGAATGCTGTACGCTTCCTGGAGGATGGCGACAAGGTAAAGGTCACCATCATGTTCCGTGGTCGCGAGCTCAGTCATCCCGAGCTTGGCGAGGTGCTGCTGAATCGTATGGCACAGCAGCTGAAAGAAATTGCCGTAGTTGAAAGAGTTCCAAAATTAGAAGGCAAAAACATGATTATGATTGTTGCGCCTAAACCTGCTAAATAAACGAGGAGGAATTACCCATGCCGAAAATGAAAACCCGTAGAGCTGCTGCAAAGCGCTTCAAGAAAACTGCTTCTGGTGAATTCAAACATTTTAAAAACTTTAAGAGCCACATTCTCGAACATAAATCTCCTGCACGTAAGAGAAACCTGCGTAAAGCAGCTCTGGTTCACAAGACTGATAAAGAACATGTAGCAAAAATGCTGCCGTACGCATAAGCAGTAAGAGATTAGAGGAGGATATTAACAATGGCAAGAGTTAAAGTTGGCGTTACCGCTCATCGTCGTCATAAACACATTCTGAAATTAGCTAAGGGCTATTATGGCTCCCGCAGCAAGCAATTCAAAAAAGCTAACGAAGTCGTAATGAAGGGTCTGTTCTATGCCCGTCGCGACCGTCGTGCTAAAAAGCGCGAGTTCCGTCGTTTGTGGATTGCACGTATCAACGCTGCAACCCGCGCTAACGGCATGAGCTACAGCCGTTTCATCTGCGGTCTGACCAAGGCCGGCATTGAAATGAACCGCAAGGTTCTGGCTGATATGGCTATCTATGATGCAGCTGCCTTCGCTAAGCTGGTAGAAGCTGCTAAGGCTGCCCTGTAAGCTTAAAAAGAACAACCGGCGCACGGCGTTGGTTAAGAGCCTGCTCCCACGCTGGAGCAGGCTTTCTTTTATCCTTTGCTTTATAAATTGCTTGTGATGAGAGGGAATTTACATGCTTGTTGTACTAAGTAAGGCAGCATCCTTCGTGCTCATCATCCTGATTGGCTACATCTTGAAGCGCAGGGGCTTTTTTGCGCCGACGGATTACCAGCTGGTGAGCAAGATTGTGCTCAACGTGACGCTGCCTGCGGCCGTCATCAGCAGCTTTGCCCATTTTCAGATGGACTTTTCGCTGATTATCGCCGTACTGCTTGGCCTTTTGGGCAACTGCCTGATGATTGCTGTGGCGCTGCTTTTGACGCGGCGTGATACCATAGCGGCCAAGATATTTTATATTTTCAGCCTGGCAGGCTACAACATTGGCTGCTTCAGCCTGCCGTTCGCCCAGGCCTTTTTGACGCCCTTTGCCGTGGTGGCGCTGTGCATGTTCGATGTGGGCAATTCCATTATGTGCACCGGCATGACCTACGCGCTCACGGCCTCGTGCATTGGCTACGCAGACGGACGCAGGGACAACTTCAGCTTCAAAAATATCGGCGTCAAGCTTTTGCATTCCGCACCCTTTGTTATCTATATAACCATGCTGCTGCTGTCGCTGGCAGGGGTGCACTTTCCTAAGCCGGTGTATACGTTTACCGATATCGTTGGCGCTGCCAACCCCTTTTTGAGCATGTTCATGATTGGCATGATGTTTGAAATCAAGCTGGACAAAAAGGCGATGGGCTATGTGCGCGAGCTCTTTAGCGTGCGTTATGCGTGCTCGCTGGCGGCTGCTTTGGCTATGCTCTATTTTGCGCCCTTTGCGCACGAGGTGAACGCGGTCATCGCGCTGGCGCTTATGGCACCCTGCACCATCATCGGCCCCATTTTTGTAGAAAAGCTGGGAGGCAACGTGCAGCTGGCCAGTCTGTTTAATTCTATGACGATTATCACCAGCGTGGTGCTGTTTACAGCGTTCTTTTTGCTGGTGCGTGTATAAGGAGGAGCAATGGAAATTACTGCTTTGCAAAACCCCGTAGTGAAGGCGACGGCCGCGCTCAAGCAAAAAAAATACCGCAGGGAGCAGAGCCTGTTTTTGGCAGAGGGCCTGCGTACTGTGGAGGAGGCTGTGCATTATGGCGCGGTGCAGGAAATTTTTTATACTGCGATAGAGGACGACAGGACGCGCGCCGTGCTGGAGGCTGCTGCCGCGCGTCAGGTGCCGCTGTATTGCGTCAGCGGCGCGGTGATGAAAAAGCTGGCGGATACCGAAACGCCACAGGGAATTATCGCCGTGTGCGCCATGCAGGCAGCACCGCTGGAAACGCTTTTGGCAACGGGCAGGCTGCTTTTGGTGCTCGACAGGATTGGCGACCCCGGCAATTTGGGGACGATGCTGCGTACGGCGGATGCCGCAGGCGTGGGCGGACTGGTGCTCCTAAAGGGCTGCGCCGATATCTTCGCCCCCAAGACCGTGCGCGCCTCCATGGGCTCGCTGTTTCATGTGCCGGTGGTGTGTGACGTGGACGAGGCGCAGCTGGTGCAAAGTGCGCGGCAGGCAGGCTACAGCCTGCTGGTGACCTGCCTGGACGGTGCGGACAGCCTGTATAAGGCCGACCTGCGCGGCCGTCTGGCCTTTGTCATGGGCAACGAGGCCAATGGCGTGAGCGACTCCTTGCTGGCGGCGGCCGATAAGCGTGTGTTCATCCCCATGCAGGGACGGGCGGAATCGCTGAACGTGGCCATGGCGGCAGGTGTGGTGCTGTTTGAAGCGCTGCGCCAGCGGTTGGGGTGAAGTAGTGCTATAGTTATTGCGTCTTCTTTTAGGGGATGTGCCTGCGAAGCAGGCGGAGAGGTTTCCGCAAAACCTGGCTATAGAAACAGCAAACCTCTCAGGTGCCTACGGCACCAGCTCTCCTAAAAGGAGAGCCTTTATTACTTCTTCTACGACTATAGGTGATTAAGGAAAGCTCAAAAAAGTTGTTGACAAACGTCGCAATTTTAGTTATAATATCTATGTTGTCTACGGATGGGTTCCCGAGTGGTTAAAGGGAGCAGACTGTAAATCTGCCGCGTTTCGCTTCGTTGGTTCGAATCCAACCCCATCCACCAACAATTTCATCGCGGGGTGGAGCAGTTGGTAGCTCGTCGGGCTCATAACCCGAAGGTCGGTGGTTCAAGTCCGCCCCCCGCAACCAATTTCATATGCTGATGTAGCTCAGTCGGCAGAGCGTATCCTTGGTAAGGATAAGGTCACCAGTTCAATCCTGGTCATCAGCTCCATTTTGGCGGCGTAGCTCAGTTGGCTAGAGCATGCGGTTCATACCCGCAGTGTCCGCGGTTCAAATCCGTGCGCCGCCACCAACTCAGACACAGGACCTTCGTGAAAGCGGAGGTCTTTTTTGTTGTGTAAATTGCTTGTTGAAAGTAAAAAGAAGAACCAAAGCGGTGTGCTTCGGTTCTTTTGCAATTTTTATTCGGTTTCGTCTGAATCGGTTTGCTCCGAATAAAATTTAGCTGCTGAACATCTAACCGGTTAACTAAGTTTGTAACTCGATACCGTCTGCTAAAATCATAAAGCTTTGTTATATTTATAATCCCAATTGCGTCTTGAGCGCGCTTTGCAGCAGCTGGGAAAAATTAATTTTTTGCTTTTCGGCAAGCTCGTTAAGATACCAGGGGATGGTGAGGGTCTTTTTGACGGAGCGGTTGGCCATTTGCGCACGGATGCTGAACATATTCACATCGATAAAGCAGATGGTTTCGTTGGCCGCAATATGCATATCCTGATATTGCGGTACAGGGATGACCTCATCATCCTGCTCCATGCCCCACAAGTGCAGCTGTAGCGCACCCCTGGCTTCGGCAATGGCCTGGGGGATGGTGTTGCCTGAGGCGGCGCAGCCGGGCAGGTCGGGAAAGTATATGTTAAAATTAGTGGCGTTTTTTTCAATAATAGCAGGGAAGATATAGTCATCCGGATAGTTTTTGTACATAGCGAAGGCCTCCTTGAAAATTAATTTATTATAACACACGTATTGAATACGTACAAGTTAGGAGTGCAGAGCCTTTTCGATAGAATAGTTAAACTGATAGACTATTGACTACGGGGGGGAGACTGCTAATATAAAATAGAACGTGATTCGTTTTATTCTATATCACGTGAAGGAGAAGATAATATTTTAATATTAAGTATTGTAGTAATCAACTATATTGCAGGTGTAAGCATCACCATGCTTTGCTCAACAGATGTAGATAGGCACGATGTAAAGCAATGTTTGCTGCAAAATTTATTTCTCGCAGGTGTGCTCTATTATATAGCTGAGAATTATCAAGGTGCAGAGTTAGCGTTGTTGGTAATGCTTATAGCAGTAAATGTAGCTTTTGCAACATATCCATTTATAATTAATCTTGGTGGCGCAAAGGGGGAGATAACATTCCGCTATGAGCCGAAGGTTATAGCAGTTGTAGAGTGCTTTTGGTGCGGGATTAATCTTCTGCTTGCAGTAAAGGCTTTTATGCACGTGGCTTTTGTTATTAATGCAATCATTTTGTTAATTATGCTACTGATATTTGCAGTGCAGTTGCTATATTATTATCAATATAACACAGCCTTGGATACTAATGCTATAAGTTGTCTTATACATACGCATAAGGCAGAGGTTAAGGAGTTTTTGGCAGATAAAAAGCTTAGTGTATGTGGTGGGCTTACTGTCGTTATAATAGCTACAGGTGTGATAACCTTATTAATTGTGCGTAGCATGGAGAATTTGTGCA
>CAVKMV010000040.1:0-16646 GCA_963657675.1 Ruminococcus intestinalis | reverse complement strand
CCATTGACCTTAGCACCATAACCTATGGCAACGGAATTTTTATCATTTGCCACAGCGCCACTACCAACTGCTGTTGATTGATTGCCGCCAGCAATCGCACTGGCACCTATTGCGACACTTTTTTCAAAGCTTGTTGCCGTTCCTGTTCCAGCAGTTGCATTTGTACCAATGACCACGCTATTTTTGGCAGCGGAACTAGCATTAGAGCCAATAACGATACTGTTTGCAGCAGCAGCTCCGGCTGCAGCATCACCATTAATCTTAATCTTGCTGTTCAAGGCATCCACCTTGGTCTTTGTGTCGGCTACAGTAGCGGTCAAACCTTGCGTTGTGCCGTCACCATTTACAGTGCTCTCCAAGGCTGTTACCCTTGTTTCTAAAGTAGTATCTTCTGCATACGCTCTATCTACAGTCACAAAGCTCATGCCGCAGACAGCCATCACCGCCAGGGCGATTTGTGCCTTTTTTGCAGCACTGCGCATAACCAATTTCTTCATCATGTTTACCTCCTTGCATAAACAAAAAACTGTGCGGACATCGTTGCAATTATTTAATGTCCCATCGGTTTTATTGTAAAGCCTTTGTCCCCCCCCCGTCAAGAAAAATGTTTGTGTATTGTGTGTATACATGTGGGGAAATGCTGCACTAGTCAACAAAAAGGCTCCCCTGCTAGGGGAGCTGGCTGTGAGCGCAGCGAACAGACTGAGAGGGGTTCGCACCTGCTTAAAGCTTTACGCTCCTGCAAACCTCTCCGCCTGCTTCGCAGGCACCTCCCCTAAAAGGGGAGGCTATGCCTAAGGCTTTACGCTGTATGCGAACCCTCCGCCAGCGCCTCAACCTGCGCCTTGGTCATATCCAGTAAAGCCGCAACCTTTTCCACCGGCAGTCCACCCTTCAGCAGCTTGCACACATACTCCCTGGCAGTTTTCTTTTCTGCCTTCTGCGCCGCCCTCTTTGCTGCTTCCTTAGCCTTCTTTTCTGCGTATAATTCAATAATATCCTGCATGTCTGCTTCTTTGCGCCAGCTCCTTATAATGCATATTAGCAGGGTCCTTACAATAAAAATCCTGCATTAATTTGCCTAATGGTGTAGCATCCTGAATCTGTTTTGATGTTATCATTTTTCAAAATGATGCGCAATAATAATTCAGTGGCATAACGCGAACTCCCCCAGCTTCGCTTGCGCTCGGCAGCCCCCTCGAGGAGGGGGTCTTAACCAAGGCTTTACGCACAACAAAAAGGCTCCCCTGCTAGGGGAGCTGGCGCCGCAGGCGCCTGAGGGGTTTCCACCTGCCTGAACCTCTCTGCCCGCACATCCCCAACATTCAAACTCTTACCTAGCAGAACCTTGAAGACTTTACTTACCTAGTTATATAATAAAGTTGATTAACTATGCGAAAATTCCCGTCACAATCTTTTGGGAGACTCGAAAGGAATTGTATTTTATGATAGAGTATTTGGTGACACAAGGAGATATCACAAAAGATCCTTCAGACGCTATTGTAAATTCTGCCAACAGGTATTTAATTAAGGGTTCCGGAATTTGTAAAAAAATATATGATGGTGCTGGTGAAGCGAATTTAGATAAATGTCTTCTAGGCAAAGCAATCGCAGAAGGTGAATGTATCGTGACCAGTGCCTTTAATCTGCCGGCAAAATATATTTTTCATATTCTTACTCCTAAATATTATATTCAGAACGATAAAAACGTCGAGTTGTTGAGCCTGTGTTACTCTGCTATATTAGCTGCAGCCAATCAATATAATTGTAGGTCAATAGCCATACCATGTATCGGTGTCGGACATCACGGATGGCCATTAGATATTGCTTCTGTAATCGCAATGGACACATTAGGCTGGGTATATAATAGATTATATTCACAGTCCTCAATAGAAAAAATTACATTCTGTTGCTACACACAACAGCAATATATGTCCTATAAAAAGCTAATAGCTTCTAGAAAACCATAAAAAAGCAACACAAGCTGGAATCTATCTCCAGGCCTGTGTTACCTTTGCGTCACCTATTACTTACGTGTCAGCTTATAAATCAGCGCGTTGCAGATGGCTGCGGCAACATTGCTGCCACCCTTGCGGCCACGCGCTACGATATAAGGAATGCCGGTCTTCATGATAATCTCCTTGGATTCCACCACGTTGACAAAGCCGACAGGCACGCCGATAACCAGCTCCGGCTTAATTTTGCCCTCCTTAACAAGCTCGTCCAGACGCACCAGCGCAGTCGGCGCGTTGCCAACGGCGATGATTACAGGTCCTTCAATAGTGCAGGCCTTTTCCATGCAGGCGGCAGCGCGGGTAGAGCCTGCTTCCTTGGCACGGGCAGCAACGTCAGGGTCGGCCATAAAGCACACGGCCTTGGCGCCCAGCTTTCCCAAGCCCATTTTGTTGATGCCGGTGCAGGCCATGTTGGTATCCGTCACAATGGTGGCGCCCTTTTGCAGTGCGTCGAGCGCCTTCTCT
Organism: Ruminococcus intestinalis; assembly: GCA_963657675.1. Lineage (GTDB taxonomy): Bacteria > Bacillota > Negativicutes > Acidaminococcales > Acidaminococcaceae > Phascolarctobacterium_A. Next base: position 14,166 of record CAVKMV010000040.1, on the reverse strand, counting down.
ACTACGCCGTCCGAAAACAGCATATTGCGTGCATAATCAAAATCAGCGGAGGTATGGATAACACGCTTCACAATATCCAGCTTTTCGGGGTCGATTCTAATCTGTCCCAGCTCCTCGCCGATGATTTCCATACTACGCTTTTCAATATCAGCCGGTAAAACATTTTGCAAATGCATTTTTACACTACCTTTCTCGATCACTCAATTATCTGTATCAGCGTTCAATACCCGTGCGTGCAGGAATGCCCCTGGTAAAGGGATGCTTGCGCTTGCACACCTCGCTGACATAATCCGCCAGCTCCACCAGCTCGTCAGCAGGATTGCGTCCCGTCATGACTACCTCCAGCTCTGCAGGCTTGTGGCGCAAAAAATCAAGCAGGTCATCTATATCAAATACGCCGGTATTGCAGGCACCGATGACCTCATCCAAAATCAGCAGATCCACATGCTCTGTCACGCACTTTTCCTTGACCTTGGCAAAAAGCTGCAGGTGCTCACGCTTCACCTCGGCCTTTTCCTCATCGTTCATCTGAAAGGTGAACTTTTTGGTTTCCTTGCCGCGCATAACCTCTATGTTGGGCAAAAGTGCCAGGCTCTTGAGCTCGCCCGTGGGCCTGCTTTTGAGAAACTGCACAAATAATACGTGGTTGCCATGGCCGCTGCAACGCACTGCCAGGCCAATCGAGGCAGTTGTCTTGCCCTTGCCGTCGCCGCAATAAATATGAATTAAGCCGCCGTCCTTCATTCAGACACCTGCCTCCAATATCTCATAAATCTTGGCCATATCCAGATTCTTGCGCATGCTGTCCGCCAAAATATCGTACTGCTGGCGTTTGTATTCAGCAAAATTGATGGTCTGAATATCCTCCATCTTTTTGCCCTTCTTCGCAAGCAGGGCCTCCACAATCTTTACCGCGATACCGTCGCCGTCAAACACGCCATGCACATAGGTGCCATAAACGTTCAGCTGACCCTCTGTGTTCTGCGAGCCCTCAGCCATCACCTCAGCGTCCTCGTGAATAGGGCTGATGCTGGTGAGTGCTGCCTGCTCCGGAAAGGTGGTGACGCCGCTATGGATTTCGTAGCCATAAAGCGGCTGACCGCTAAGTGCAGCAAAAATTCCCTGCACCTGGCCGAATTTGCCTGCCATCTGGATGGTGCGCTTCTTTTCGATGAAGGTTGTTTCTATCGGCAAAAGCCCCATGCCGGGGGTGGTGCTGGCCTTACCTGTGCCATCCTCCTCACCGTAGGGATCCGAAATCTGCTGACCCAGCATCTGGTAGCCACCGCAGACGCCAAAAACAACGGTGCCACTGCTAGCGTGCTTCAAGATAGCTGCCTCCATACCGCTCTGGCGCAGCCATTTGAGGTCTCCTGTGGTGTTTTTAGTACCAGGGATAATAATCATATCAGGCTGCCCCAGCTCGCGCACACTGCTTACATAGCGCAGTGAAACGCCGGGGATGAGCTCAAAAACGTTAAAGTCGGTGTAATTGGACATACGCGGAATGCGTACCACCGCAATATCCACCAGCTTCACCTCGCTGTGGGAGCTAATGCGCTCCGAAAGGCTGTCCTCATCCTCTATATCCACCTTAATCATAGGCATAACGCCAACGATAGGAACACCGGTTTTTTCTTCAATCATGCGCAGGCCCGGCTTTAAAATCTCCACATCGCCGCGGAACTTGTTGATGATGACACCCTTGACCATAGCGCGCTCGTCATCCTCTAAAAGCATCAGCGTGCCATAAATGCTGGCAAAAACGCCGCCGCGGTCAATATCCGCCACCAAAAGCACCGGTGCCTTGGCCATCTTGGCCATGCCCATATTCACAAAATCGTCCTTTTTGATGTTGATTTCAGCAGGACTGCCTGCACCCTCGATGCAGACAATATCATACTGGCTGGCCAGCTTATCAAAGGCCTCCTGCACCTTAGGACGCAGGGTGTGCTTCATGGCGTAGTACGTGCCTGCCTTCATGGTACCGATGGGCTCGCCGTTGACAATAACCTGGGAGCCGCTGTCGCTCGTAGGCTTCAGCAAAATGGGGTTCATCAATACGTTAGGTTCGATGTTAGCGGCCTCGGCCTGCACTACCTGCGCGCGTCCCATCTCCGCACCCTGCGCGGTGATAAAGGAATTGAGCGCCATATTCTGCGATTTGAACGGTGCCACCCTGTAGCCATCCTGGTTAAATACGCGGCACAGGCCTGCCGTTACCAGGCTTTTACCTGCGTTGGACATCGTGCCTACTACCATAATTGCTTTTGCCACATCAATCACTCTCTTTCATCAAAAAGTCCAGTATATCGCGATAGCTGTTCATCCGGGGCCTTGACCCCCTGGTATTCATATATCCTGCAAGCACGGGCACAGGTCCTGCCGTATGCTTGCCTGTCACCGAGCTGGTGACGTGGTCGCCGCACACCACAACGCGCAGCGGCTCGTGGAAATTGGCAGCAATGACCTGCAGAAACCGGCTGTCTATCCTGCTGATAAAGGCAGCCTTGGCCTCATAATCATAGCGGTGCGCTGCCTCGTCACTGCCGTTAAAGTGGGCGATGACAAAATCATCCTGCGCCAGAAGCTGCAGCGCGCCTGCCGCCTTGGCAGCAACATCGGTATCCACATCGCCTGTCGCCCCCTGCGGTACCAGCACGTCCATGCCCAGCGCCTTGGCTATGCCCAAAACGATTTCGGCCTTGCACACTGCCCCACCGCGCAGCCCGTGCAAGGCGCTAAACGCAGGCAGTCCCTGCCGCGCCGACGGTCCCCAGGGATAGAGTATATATTGTAGTCCGTCATGCGCAAAGGGCACCAGACGCTTTTTCGCCTCCCGCAGAAAGTAGCTTATAGAAAGCGAGCAGTCCGCAAGCGGTGCCAAAAGCTCTGCGGCATTTTGGCCCACGCTTTCGTGCGGCGGCTGCACAGCGCAGCCCAGCACTGCCTGCTCCTTATTGAGCACCAAAAGATTGCGGTATTCCGAAAGGTGGATAAATTCTATATCCTTCAAAATACTGTCGCAGGCAGCAGCAGCCTGCCTCATTGCCTCCGGCGTCAGCCCCTGGCCGTTGAAGGCAGCCAGGCGACCGTCTGCATCCACTGCCGCCAGATTGCAGCGCAGCACCATCTCATATTCAGATATATCACGGTTGTTGGCCAACAGTTCCAAATATGCACGGTTCTGCGGAATATCCTTTTTATCTACACCCAAAAGCCGCAGAATACAGCTGCAGCTTTCGGGAACTATGTCATTTTCACAAATGCTGAAGTGCCCCAGTGCGCCATTTTGCAGCAGCGCGTCCATCACAGGGTGGCTGGCTGCTTCATAAGGCGTGCGTCCCTGCCACGCAGGAATCGGGGCGTCACCCAGACCATCAATCAATACTAGTAAAGAGCGCATGTTTTTTTGTTTCCTTAATTGCTTTAATCAGACCGCGGTTCTGCACTCTCGTTTTGACCGCGATACGGTAATAACCTGCTCCCAGGTTATGATAGTTAGCGCAGGAGCGGATTAAGTACCCCTGTCGGCGCAGCAGCTGCGGCAAATCCTGCGGCTGCGGCAGATAAAAGAAAATATAATTGGCCTCGGAGCCATACACCTTAGCCCCCAACGCTGTAAGCTGATTGCGCAAATAAGTGCGCTCCTCCTCTATCAGCATAAAGGATTCGTGTAGATATTGCTCCTCCTTAAGGGCCGCTTTGCCTGCCTCCTGGGCCAGCGTGGAAACGCTCCAGTCCTGACCGCTCTGGTGCAACGCCGTATGTAGCGCTTCATCACTGCTCAGGCAGTAGCCAAGGCGTATGCCCGGCATAGCAAAGGTTTTGGTAAAGGCCTTCAAAATAATCAGCTCCGGATAAGCCGCCAGCAGATCACGCATGCTAAACGCCTTTTCCCTGCTGACAAAATCCATAAAGCATTCGTCTACCAAAAGACGCGCCCCCACCTGACGGCATTTTTGCAGCACAGCCTCCAAAAGCGGCCTTGCTGTAAGCTGTCCTGTGGGATTATTGGGATTACAGATTACAACCAGGCCGGTGCGCGAATTGATTTTGCCCACAAGGTCCTTGCCTGCAGCAAAATCACGCGCCTCGTCCAGCTTGTAATAGCTTATCTGACAGTCCACCGAACGCAATGCCTTTTCGTAATCAGCAAAGGTGGGTGCCAAAAGCAGTGCGTGCCTGGGCTTCAAGGCCAGCGCCAGGCGAAACAGCACATCAGCGGCACCATTGCCAAAGAAAAGGTACGCAGGCGGAACCTGCAGAAAGCATCCCGTCGCCTCTGCCAGCTCGCGGCAGAAGGGATCGGGATAATTGATACACATTTTGAGGGCCTGCCTGACAGCCTGTTTGATGCCAAAGGGCAGGCCCAGAGGATTAATATTGGCAGAAAAATCGACAAAGGGCTTGCCGTCAGCAGCAAGCTTTTCGCTGTAGATATCCCCGCCATGCTCATATTTATACATTCTTATCAACCTGCATTCATTTTAGGATCAGACTGTTCACCAAAAAAATTAGTGAAAACAGCAATAAGCTGATAACAGCCGTCAAATAAAGCAGGTTGTTAGCAGCTATGATATCATCAGGACGCACCGGGCGGATATCATCGCCGATGGTGTCCTTATGAACTAGCTTACCAAAGTAAAAATGATCGCCGCCCAGCTGGATGTCCAAGGCACCGGCCGTCACCGATTCCGTCATCGCCGAATTGGGGCTGAGATGATTGTAGCGGTCGCGCCAGAAAATCTTCCAGGCGCCCCTCGCATTCAGGTTAAGAAAATACGAGGCCACAATCATCACCAATCCCGTGATGCGTGCCGGGATCAGGTTGGCCAAATCATCCAGCTTGGCTGCGCAGCGTCCAAAATATAAGAACTTATCATTTTTATAGCCCACCATGGAATCCATAGTGTTGATGCCCTTGTACAAAAATGCCAGAGGAGCACCGCCGATAAACATATACAGCATAGGCGCTATGATGCCGTCAGCGGTGTTTTCGGCAACCGTTTCCACCGCTCCCTTAGTCACCTCGGCAGCATCAAGGTTTTGCGTGTCACGGCCCACTATCCACGACAGCTTGACCCTGGCATCCGCCAGGTCGCCGGCAGCTAGGGCAGTGTACACCTTCATGCTTTCATCGCGCAGACATTTCGTAGCAAAAATCTGGTAGCACATAATGGTTTCCAAGGCAAAGCGCAGCCACGGGCTCACACCTGCGGCCAAGGCTAAAACAGCATAGGGCACGGCAAAGGTGACAGCTAAAACGATTATCACCATCAAGGCACCGCCGATGAGCAATGCCGTTTTCCCGGGTGCGAGCAGACGGCGCAAATTTCTTTCCAGAAAACCTATTAAATTACCAATTAAGCAGATTGGATGCGGCAGCCAATGTGGGTCGCCAAAAAGCAAATCCAGGATAAAGCCTGCTACGATTGCGGCTAAGGTCATCATAGAACCAAACTCCTCTTTTTAAAGTCAGCTCCTGCTGCCAGCGTAGGCTGCGCAGTGCTGCACAAAGCTGCGGGCAAAATCCACGTTGCCCCACAGATGAATGTGCGGATACCCGGCGTAGAGCGTGGGCGTTGCCGTCGCACATTCCCAGCTGCCGCGGCCCGAGGCCTTGGCAGCAATAAAGCCTGTACCATTATTGGTGCTGTCGGAATAATGGAACTCGTGTCCATTAATCACACCACCGGCGTGGCACAGCACATTGTCCTTTTGTGCCGTCAGATGCACGTAGCCAAAGCGCGTCAGCTTCTGCGTCATCGCCGATTCGCCCTCCAGTGCGCCCACCCAGCTATAAACGTTATCGCCCTCGCGGTAACGCTCCAAAAGGTACATAAAGCCGCCGCATTCAGCAAAGCAAGGCAATCCGCCGCTAAGAGCGGTCTTTACCTCCTGCAGCAGTGTTTTGTTGGCTGCCAGCTGCGCGGCATAAAGCTCAGGGTAGCCCCCGCCCAATACAAGGCCGCTGATTCCCTCCGGCAGGTGGGCATCAGCAATCGGGCTGAAGGGTACGAGCTCTGCGCCCAGCTCGGTCAACAGGTCCAAGGCATCCTGATAATAGAAGCAGAAGGCCTTATCCTGCGCCACGGCAATGCGCACCCTGCCAACGGGTTCAAGGCTCACCTCGTTGTAGGCCAGCGGTGCTGCCTGCGCCGCCAGTTCCAGCAATGCGTCCAGGTCAATAGATTTGGCAGCCTGAACGGCCAGCTTGGCCACAATCTGCTGCAAATCACCAATCTCTTCGGCCGTGACCAGTCCCAGATGGCGGCTTTCAAAATTGCAGCCCTCCATCACGGGGAAATAGCCCAAAAGCTTCACCCCGGCTTCCTTTTCGATAATATCCTTATAGAAAAGATAGCTCATGGGTTTTACATTATTAAGGATAGCACCCACTACATGACTGTCCCTGCGAAAGTCCTTAAAGCCCTTGATGGTGGCCGCAATGGATAAGGCTGCTCCCTTGCCGTTCACCACCAAAACCACAGGCACATCACAGGTGCAGGCCAAATCGTAGGCGCTGGCCTCTGTGGTCCTGCCCATACCGTCGTAAAAGCCCATCGCTCCTTCAAACACCGCCACATCTGCCTGACGTGCGTTTTTGGCAACCAGGTAGCGTGCAGTGTCCTGCCCCAGCATGAACAAATCCAGATTACGGGATTTTGCCCCGATAACACGCGAATGGAACATCGGGTCAATATAGTCCGGCCCCGACTTAAAGGCCGCGACTGTAAGTCCCCTTTCCATAAGCGCTTTCAGCAGACCGCAGACGATGGTCGTCTTGCCGCTGCCGCTGCCGGGAGCACTAATCATAAAACGTGGAACCCTTACTTCAGCCATGTCAATCTTCCTTCTTTAACGCCGTCATCACATATACAGGATTTTGCGCCATCATCAGATTGTAGCTGCCCAAATGCTTGCTGCGCGCTACAAAGACGTTGACGATTTCCAGGCTATAGGCAGGATGCTCCTTGTAATAAGCAGCAACCTCCGCCAGCGTTTCCACCGTAATGGCGTTGATTACGATGCGGCAGCCGGCGTTTTTGGCATAAATCACATTCAGCATCTGGCACAAATCGCCACCGCTACCGCCCACGAAGACGCAGTCGGGAGCAGGCATATTGCGGATGTTTTCCAAGGCCTCGCCTGCGATAATATCCAGATTATCCAGGCCAAACAAGGCCTTATTCTTCCCCAGCAGCTCCACGGCCACCGGGTTGCGCTCAAAGGCCCACACCCTGCCCCTATTGGCAATAAGCGCCAGCTCGACGCTGCAGGAGCCCGTGCCCGCGCCAATGTCGTAAATCACGTCTGTTGCCTTTGGCATCAACTTGGACATCGATACGCTGCGCACCTCCTGCTTGGTCATGGGAACCTTGCTGCGCAAAAACAAATCATCGGACAGGCCGTGTACCGTGGATGCAAAACCGCTCGCAGCCTCGTTTAAAAGCATCATCACAGACAGCGAGGGAAACTGCAAGGCACTAATTTCCTCTGCCGTACCGCTGGTGATTTTTTCCTCGGGATACGAAAGGTTTTCACCGACATATACCTGCACCTGTCCCAAGCCGTGCTCACACAGCTGTGCGCACAGCGCCTGCGGGGAATTATCCCCACCGGTCAGGGAAAAGACCTTTTTATTCTGCGCCACCGCTGCCACCAGATTCTGGGTGCGTCCGTGCATGCTGACGATTTTGGCATCGTCCCACGAAAGCTGCAGCTTCGACGCAAAATACACCAGGCTGCTAATGCCGCAATAGCGCACACATTCGCAGTCCGGCAGCTTGCCGCTGATGGTTTTGGCAAGGCTGAAAAAGCCCACGTCGCCACTCACCAGCACGGCCAGCACATCCCTGGCAGGGTCTGCCTTGGCCGCCACAAGCGCAATAGCATCGGTTTTGATGGTGTCATACACCGTTTTGCTGCTATCCGCAAAAGCGGCCAGCATCCGTTTGTCGCCCAAAAGAACATTGCTTTGGGCGATAGCCTGACGTGCCGCGCCGGTCAGCAGATCGGGGTTACCCGGTCCGATACCGACGATGTTTACGCGCAATTTTTGCGACATAATAGCAGGCCTCCTTTTTTTATTTATATCAATTACCTGCGGCAAAATGCTGCTTCAGGTAATTAACAATCTCACTATAGCCGCTGCCGGATTCCTGCGTAGCGCGGCCGATGACTATGAGCTTGGCGCCGGCAGCCTCCGCAGCCTCCACCTTTTCCTCAAAGCCGCCCACCGTTCCCGAATCCTTGGTGACCATGTACTTGCTGCCAAACTTTTTCAGCATAGCGATGTTCAGTTCCTTGCTGAACGGCCCCTGCATACAGACGATGTTGGCAGGCTTGTAGCCCAAACGCAGCGCCGACAGCAGGCTGCTTTCCATTGGCAGCACACGCAGGGCGATGCGGTCGGCAAAATCATGCACGGCGGTAAAGTCCGGCAGGTTCTTACTCCCCGTGGTCAAAAAGATTTTGCCCTCCAGGTGGTTCAATAGCTCCACCGCCTCACCAAAATCATGCACGGTGATATAATTGCCTGCTTCGCCCGCAGGACGCACCAGGCGCAGATAGGTTACGTGCTCCTCGCTGCAGGCCTGCTGCACCGTCGCCGTCACCACCGTCGCATAGGGATGTGTGGCATCAATGACGCAGGCAGGCTGCTTTTGCTGCAAAAAGGCACGCATAGCAGCCAAATCCATGCGCTCTGCCAGCACCGTCAGGTTGGGCTGCGGCTCAATCAGCGCGGCGCCATAGCCTGTGGCCACCGACACATACAGCTCCACAGGCAGCACCGCCATTTCCTTAATCAGGCGTCTGCCCTCACTGGTGCCGCCGATGAGCCAGATTACCGGTTTCATGCCAGCCTGTAACCGCGGGGGGTTACCATGCGGCCATTAATTACCTCGGTCTGGGTGTTGCCAATGATAACGGTGGAGAACATATCCACCTGCTTATCACGCAGCTCGGCCAGGGTGGTCAGCTCGTAAGCCTGGCCCTCGCGGCCGATGTTACGCACAATACCTGCCGGGATGGTGCCGGGCTGGTTTTTGAGCATAATATCGCAGGCCTTTTGCAGGTAATCATGACGCTTGTGGCTGGACGGATTATAGAGACAGATGCAGAAATCGCCCTTAGAAGCGCAATCCAAACGCTTTTCAATCTTTTCCCACGGAGTCAGCAGATCACTGAGCGAAATCAGGCAGAAGTCGCTGATGAGCGGTGCGCCCAAAACAGCAGCGCCACTGCAGGCAGCAGTAATACCGGGCACAACCTCGATTTCAATTTCGGGATGATCCTTGGCCACCTGGCACATAATGCCAGCCATGCCATAAACGCCTGCGTCACCGCTGGAAATCATTGCCACTGTCTTGCCCTTCAGGGCTTCGTCCAGGGCCAGCTTGCAGCGGTCTACCTCCTTGCGCATGCCGTTAGAAAGAAACTCCTTATCCTTAAAATCATCCTTAATCAGGTTTACATATACGTTGTAGCCGGCGATAACATCACAGGACTGCAGAGCATCATAGGCTCTTTTGGTCATCTGCTCCACGCCGCCGGGGCCAAGGCCCACAACAAACAATTTAGACATATTGCATCTCCTTAATCTTTTTTTAGTCCGGTTTTAGCAAAATCCAGGGTCAGCTCTTCGGCCGCCACTGCCAGCGTCACGCCGTTTTTGCTGGTCTTGCGCAAAAGCAGCCTGCCACCGCCACTGTCTAAAACCGCGCTGCGTTCACACACATTGCTCACACCCACCACGCTCTTGACAAAGGCCGAGGGGGTAAAGTCACCTGCCACGCTGTTTAGCTCATCGGCAGTATAGAAATTGGCAGCAAAATGATATTTTTCGGCAAAGGCCAAAAGCCCCTGCTCATCCTTTTTCAAATCCACGCTGGCGATCGCCACCACGCAGCGCCTGTCCAGCTGCAGCGCCTCCAGCTCCGGCAGCACCAGCTCCTCGATATTCGCGAGCGGTGTATTGCGGCGGCAGCCAATGCCCAAATGCACAATCTGCGGCAGCAGGCGCACAGTCACAGCAAAGGGCTGCAGCTGCTTATTAAGCGTCACTGCCATGCCAACAGGTGCCTGCAAGCCCTGCACCACGTTTTTCGGCAAGGTGCCGCTGACAGCAAATTCCGGGTCAGCATAAAGACCCACCTGCGTGCCGGCCACCAGCGCCGCAGCAAAATCCTTGGCCGCAGCCAGCGAGCACAGCACCATGTGATTGCGTGCTGCCCATTCGTCCACGGCAAAAAGGCCGTTGACATCTGTAGCAGTGGTCACACAGGCCGCCGCGCCCAAACATGCCGCCAGGCAGCGCGCCAGCTCGTTGGCACCGCCGATATGGCCTGCCAAAAGTGGAATAACAAAATTAGCACGCTCATCGACAGATAGCACAGCGGGATCCGTCAGCTTGCTTTTGATAAAGGGAGCAATGGTCCGCACTGCAATCCCCACAGCGCCCACAAACACCAGCACCTGGCATTTATCAAACAGACTGGCGCAGGCGGCGTTATGATCTGGTAGCATCGGCTCAAGGCCTGCTTCTGCGGCATATTTTGGCACCGTAAAAAGCTGCGTATCATAGCCTATGCCGGCAAGGTAGCTGCCCACATCCTGGGACAGACGTGCGCCACGGGCAGAAAAGGAAAACACTGCCGCACGCATAATTTATTTAACCTCAGGTTTAACGTCCAGCTTGCTGGGATCAGCCTCACGGAAGCCATGGGCGAAGGTGGGGTTGTACAGCTCGCTGCGATCATATTCGTTGCCCAAAAAGCCGCCGACGGTGATCAAAGCGGTCTTGTTGATGCCATATTTGGCAGCGCTTTCAGCCAAAGTGCCGACGGTGCAGCGTACAACCTTTTCATCCGGCCAGGTTGCCTTGTACACAATGGCGGCCGGTGTATCGTTGGTATAACCACCCTTCACCAGCTCCACCTGCAGCTTTTCCAGCATACCGCTGCTCAGGAAGATAACCATAGTTGCCTTGTGTGCAGCATAATCAGCAATCTTCTGGTGGTTAGGCACAGGAGTGCGTCCCTCCATACGGGTGATGATTACAGACTGGCTGACGTTCGGCAGGGTGTATTCTGCCTTGAGGCAGGCAGCGGCAGCACAGAAGGAGCTTACGCCGGGAACTACCTCATAATCAAGGTTGTAGCTGCGCAAAAGGTCAATCTGCTCACGGTGCGCGCCATAAACGCTGGGGTCGCCGGTGTGCAGACGCACAACCAGCTTGCCTGCCTGGGCAGCGGGAACCATAGCGGCAATAACCTCCTCCAAGGTCATTTGCGCACTGTTCATAATTACGCAGTCGCTCTTACAGTATTTCAAAAGTTCCGGGTTAACCAAAGAGCCTGCATAAATCACCAAATCGGCCTTCTCCAACAATTCTTTGCCTTTAACAGTAATTAAATCTGCTGCGCCAGGGCCAGCACCAATAAAGTAGATCATTATTTATCAAACTCCTTTTCTTTAACCAGAATAACAGAAAAATAGCTGCTCTTGGGGTCAACCTCCTCCAGATTGTGGTAAACCCTTTCGCCAGGCAGACCGCAACGCTCCACCATACCGCTGTTTTTGAGCAGGTCACGCGCACGCAGCTCGTCAACAACACGTCCGATTTCGCTGGCAGACTTCATCAGCACCTTATTGCCGGGGCCGTCAAGGAATTTGGACGATTCCTTGTAGCTGCCGGGCAGCACGATTAAGGGTTCTGCCCTTTCGCACAGCGAGGTGTTGAGCTTGGCGGCAACTGCGCAGATGCTGGTTACGCCGGCAACCAGCTCGGCGTCATAGCCATCCTGCAGCACCAGCTTGTGCACATAAATGCAGGTTGCATATACCGTGGGACAGCCCAGGGTGATGAAAACAACGTTCTTGCCCTCATCCAGCAGCTTTTCAATGGCATCAGCACCCTCGCGGTGTGCCTTATCCATAGCCGCCATATCCTTGGTCATCGGCATATAAACAATCAGCTGTGCCTTTTTATCTAAATCAACAATCTGGTTAACAATATTTTTCGCGGTCAATACGTCCGTATCGCCTTTAGGCAGCGCCACCACGTCGCACTCCTTCAGCAGGCGCACTGCCTTCAGAGTCATCAACTCGGGGTCGCCAGGACCAATGCCAACGCTATAAAGTTTGCCTCTCATACTCTCATTCTCCTTTTCGCTTATGAAGCTGGATTAATTCATCTGCATACTTCGTTTTGCCCAAAATGCCATACACATTAGAAAACATCAAAGCAGCAGTCTTTATTTTGCCATGCACCCTATGCTGCATGTAAAAATCAATTCTTTCGGTAACCTTATTGATTACAGGCTCAAACAGACCCTCGCGCTGCAAAATCTTCGTCACCTCGTCGGTAGTCAGGCAACCATAAATTTCCCTGCCCACCTCGGCCGAAGCTCCGTGCAGCATCGCCTCCAGAGCCATCAGCTCCGTGCGACAGTCCGCATACTTGGAATGGGTATTCATCACGCCCTGCGCCACCTTCACCAGCTTGCCGCTGTGACCAATCAAGAGCAATGTCTCAAAGCCGCAATAGACGGCGTAATCCAAAAGCTCGCCCACAAAATTGCTGCAGGTGACGTGTCCGTCCAAATCCAGCTTCATCTCGTCGCGGGTAAAATCCTCGCCGTAATTGCCAAAAAAGACCAACAGGTTTTTGTTGCCGCGGGCCTTTTGCGCACGTATTTCCACATACATCGTCTCAATCAGGGCCTTTTCACTCATCGGCTCCACAATGCCGCTGGTGCCAAGCACCGACAGGCCGCCAATAATGCCCAGGCGCGGGTTAAAGGTTTTCTTGGCGATTTCCACACCTGCGGGGATAGATATCGTCACCCTAATGCCGCCAGTGTAGCCTGCAGCCTCCATAGCCTTGCCCACCTCGGTGGTAATCATTCTGCGGGGCGTAGGGTTAATCGCCGGTCCGCCCACAGCGCAGGCCAGGCCGGGCTTGGTCACGCGGCCGACGCCCACACCGCCTTCAATCTGTACGCCAGGTGCAGCGCAGCGCTCGGCCCTGGCATAAACCAACACGCCGTTGGTGTCATCCGGGTCATCGCCAGAATCCTTGCGGATAGCGCAGCTGACGTAATCAGGCGTCATATCCACATCCAGCGGCTCCAAATCCAGCACAATGCCCTTGGGGGTATCAATACGTACAGTCTCAACACGCTCACCCGTAAGCAGCATGGTGGCCGCTGCCTTGGACGCGGCAGTAGCGCAGCTGCCGGTAGTATAACCGCAACGCAGTTCCTTTCCCTGCGAAAACTGATATTCTTCCACAGCGCAGCTCCTTTACAAGTAAATTTCCCAACTGATATGGGTTATTAATAAACAAAAAAGACTTCTGCCAAACCCGACAGAAGTCATAAAGACAGAATTAACTAACGACAACTATTCCTTGCAATTAGTAAACCCAACTGCCTCCATCACCCGTGGATTCAGAATAAAGCATGGGCTGACTGCTGACTTAGGCGCAATGCCTGCACAGCGGCGGGACCGTCAGGAGTTAACCATCTTGTCATTCAAAGCAAAGCTCACCCACACTAATAGCTTTTATCATTATAGCATAAAAATTGAAGTTTTCCAATAGTAAGGAATAAAAAAGAGAAGGAGTTTGAGATGCCAATACAGCATTACGGAGCAACAACAGCAATTCCCTGCAAGCTTTGTCCCCAATGATAGAAGGCTTGATTTGCAAAAGAAAAGCAGACAGGCCAAAGCCCATCTGCTCATGAATCGCAATGCTTAACTTATTAGAGATAACGGCAGGCACCATAATAACGGGCACCCCAATAACCGGTGAAGGCAGAGGAAACAGTTACGCCAGTGCTGCTGCCGGCGTGAATGAAATTGCCATTGCCGACATAAATACCAACGTGGGAAGCACCTGCTTCATAGGTGGTGAAGAAAATCAAATCACCAGGACGAAGCTGGCTCATAGAAATCTGTCTGCCACTATAAAACTGGCTGTCCGCAGTACGCGGCAGATAAACACCTGCCCTTGCAAAGGCATATTGGGTAAAGCCAGAGCAGTCAAACCCATAAGGAGTAGTACCGCCAAATACATATGGAGTACCGATGACACTGTAGGCAGCACGCATAACGTTACGTACTACAGAATTACTACGGTTAGGAGGCATCTCC
>CAVKMV010000039.1:0-17360 GCA_963657675.1 Ruminococcus intestinalis | reverse complement strand
CAGCAGGAACAGCTGCATTACCTCCAACAATCTGCTTTGTAATCGTCTTACCCAGATAGGGAGCAAGCCTGTTTTCCTCTTGCTTCTCCGTTGCAGCCTGTGCTACAGAAGCATCTGCACCTGTAGCAGGTACCTCAGTTCCGTCTGCATAAACAGGTGCTGCTAACAGCATAGCTGCCAAGCCAATTGTCAGCGGGCTCCACAAACTTCTCTTTTTCAATGGAAATTCCTCCTCGTAATTCATTTTGAGCTACTCAATTCAACTCGCGCTGACTGCACTAATTTGTGCATATCGGCTTTAGAAATATTAACGCGGTCAGTAGCTACCTGCTTTTCCCTGGCCGGTATATCCTTCGTTACTGTGGCTGGCGACAGTTGCTGTGGTACTTCTTTTACCGGCACAACCGGCGCTTCAGCCTTCTGCGGCACATTCACTGTCGTTGTCTGCACTAGCGCAGGTGCTGCAGCCCTGCTTTTGGCACGATAATGATCCTTGGCACAATACCAACCGCCAAAGCCTGCCAAAACCATCAGCATAGCAGCGCAGCCTGCCAAAACCTGACGGTTCCAGTTCCAGGGGCGGTCCTTTTTACGGCGCAAATTTTTTAGCTCGGCCTCTGCCAGCATCAAATCCAACTCGCCCCTTATGTCCTTATTGTCCATAAAGCTTTGCTCCGCGTTATCCAAGCTGCTTTTTATGCAACGGATGCGCTGAAACAATGTGTGGCTTGTCTGCGTCATACCTCAACCCCCTCTGCGCATATTATTTATAAATAACTATGCTTTCTATAATCATAAACTGCTGTAGTTTTTCGCCATTCATATAGCATGATTATAGCAGATTTAGTAAAGTTAACTACCGTTTTCTTTATTTTTCACTATTTATTGACATAAGCTGCTTATTTATATTTTGCACTCATTCATTGTTAAAATCATGGATAAAGCGCGACAGCATGCCACGAATGCGGCGCACTCCCTGCTTTTGCAGGCGGTACACATGCCCCAGGCTCACGTCAATGGCAGCAGCCACCGCCTGGGCCGGCCTGTCCTCCAGGTACATTCCCTGCAGCACCTGCTGCTCCTTAATCGGCAGACGCTGCATAGCCTGTACCACCTTTTCCTTCAAAAGATTCTGCTCCGTCAGCTCGGTGGGCGAAGCCTGCGCCGACGGCAGCGCTTCGCTGAGCGAAAAGCCCTGCGTCAGCTCGCCATCCAGATACAAAACACCGTTGGCATTAGAGCGGCGCAGATAATCCACCATGCTTCCTTTTATACGAAAGGAGGCAAACAGGCTGAAGGCCACCTGACGCTTATAGTCATAGGTTTCAGCAGCCTCCAAAAGGCCCACCATACCCTCCTGGATGAGCTCCATTGTTTCGCTCTCGCCTAAATGAAAGCCGGAAGCGATTTTAAAAACCAACGGCTGATAGGCCGTCATCAGACGCTGATGCGCCTCAAGGTCGCCGCCTTCTGAGCGTTGCCAAAGCTTCAGCTCCTCTGCCGGCTCCAAAAGCGGTGTCTTGCGCAGCTCCTCCAAGTAGCTTTGCAGCATGCTTACACCTCCCTTCCTCGTTAGAACGAAATTTTATACTCAAGTCCGTACCAGTCCTTAACATCCTTAGCCAGGTCGTAGCTGCGCGAATAGGTTACATTCATATGCTTGCTAATATCGTACTGCCCAAAGATGCTTCTGTCAACCGCATCAAAGCTTGTAGTATATCCCAGCATAAAATTATTGTTAAGATATTTACTTACCAAGACATTATATTGGTTTTTCTCATCTGCTGTCAACTCACGGTTGCGGTCATGCGCGCTTTCAAAGCCTATGCCGGAACGCGTCTTACCAGTGTAAATACGGAACTGGTCAAGTCCAAGCGTCTGCTTGATGAGCATTTCCACGTCACCGAGCACCGTCATCTGCAAACCTACCGTCATCAGGTTAGCCATATCATCGCTGGTAACCTCATTGCTGCCGGCGCTTTCGCGCTGCAGGGTGAGCATACGCACGATGGTGTTTCTTTCCAGCGGCGGATCGCTTGTAAGCTGCAGCTCCATGCTGTCGCTCACAGGTCCGTTGATCTTCATAAAGATATTATAACGGCTGAAGCGGGCAGTGCTCTCTAAGTTAACATTCGGCAGGAAGGTTCCCATATCAACCCACACCAGGCTGGCCTTATTAACCTTAAAATCTGTACGCAGATATTTTATTGTGCCCTTTTCCGCCTTAATCGTGCCATCAATTACAGGGAAGGCAGTGCTGCCCTTAATACCAATAGCACCCTTTAGCCAAATATCATACAGATAGCTATTGTAGAAATGGATTTTCGGTCCCAGCTCCAGCTTCAGGTCCATGCCGATATTGCTTTCACCCTCGCCCATTTCAGGGATGGTGGGCATATTTACCAGCACATCGTCCAGACGGACGCTGCCTTTGATTTGCGGCCTGTATTCCACTGGTGGCGGTTCGTTGCCCTTGGCCTTGCGCGGATCGCGGTATTTTTCAGGCTGAATCGTCAGCTCGCTGGTTATCGTGCCTGTGAAAAGCTGCGATGCTATCTGCGCCTTATCGGCTTTCAGATGCAGACTGTAGGCCACATCAGTATCAGTTTGCAGCGCATAGCTGCCGTCGGCGCTCAAGCTGCCCTTGCCCAGCTTTGCAGACAAATTTTTGAGCTGCACGATATCGCCGTTAAAGAGCACGTCCAGGTTAATATCGTCTATAACAGTGCTGACACCCTTCACTTTAACACTACCACTGGCAATTTTTATGGAACCGAAAAGCAAAGGCTCTTCCAGCGTACCTGCCAGACGTACCTTACCCTGGGTGTCGCCCACACCCCATTCCACCATCTTGGTGAGGGCAGGCAAAATACCCAGTCGCGCCTTATCCAAATCCATCACTATATTCATCTGCGCATGGGGATTACGGCGTTCTGCCTTAGTGCGGAACAAATCCAGGGGAATATCGCCCGACGCGCTCACACCATAGGCATCCTTGGTCGCAATCAGCTGCTCAAGCTTAATATTGTCATTAGACAGTGACAAAAGTGCCGTCAGGCTATCCATGCCGACACCCGCAACAGAACCGTTGGCTATCTCCAGCGAGGCCATACCCTCAGGATTGTCAAGGCTGCCCTTAACCTGCACCAGCATATCGGTCTCGCCCTTAATCTCAGGAGGGTTCTTCATCACGGCCGTTACTATGGCAGGGTTGGCCTTCACTGCCGCCAGCTCTATATCAAGCTGTTTTTTGAAGATATCCACATAGCCGCCTACAGCAATGATGCCCTTATCCGTTACACCATCCTGCTCCTGAAGTCTTACGTTATCAAAATGCAGCACGCCGCCCTTATCCACACGTCCTTCAAACTGCATGTGTGCGTAATTCAAATCATGAATTTTTACATCATCAGCTGCAGCCGTAATCTTAACGCCATTACCACGGCCATTGTAGCTAAAATGCAGCTGTCCCTGCATCTGGCCGTTAATATCATAATCCATGCGCGCCATGCGCAGCAGTCCGCCAATATCGCCCCAGACGTTTTCCACCTTACCCTCAATATAACGCTCTGCCAGGTTAATGTTAACGTCAGCACTATAAAGGCCGTAGTTAATGGGATCATCACGATATGGCTGCTTAAACGAAGCATTGAGCTTATTCACATCACGACCATTGCTGGCGAGCGTACCCTGCAGCTCCGTCAATGCTTCGCCATTAATAGTGATCTTATCGCTGCTCACATTGCCGTCAAAATACGGTGCCGTAAGCGTACCGCTTAAGTGACCCTTAGCGTTCACCTTGCCGGTGAGGGCAACAGTATCGTCCTTTATAGGTAGATGCGCCAGGTCCAAATTCTGCGCATCCATAACAAAATCCAGCTTGTTATCTGCCGTCATCGAACCATTCAGGGTTAAACGGCCATAGAAGGCATTAACGACAAAATCCTCCAGATGCAACAGCCCGTCCTCATAGGTATAACGACCATCAACACTATTAAAAAGCTGCTTGGCCGCACTGCCATCACTAGCATGGATTTCACCGGAAACAGATGGATGTGACAAGGATCCCTTTAAGGTCACAACGTTGTCCAGATTGCCGGTAACCATATCGGCCTGTCCTACAAGCGCCATCAGCGGCTCTATGCGGACGCCGCTGGTTGCTACCGTCAAATCAGCCACAGGCTCTGCTCCCTGCAGGTTAAGCGTGCCATTAACAGTGTGGCTGCCCTGATCCATGTTAGCAACAAAGTCCTTAAAGCTTAAAATATTATTTTTCAGGCTGATGAGACCATGTGCTTCGTTAACCTTCTGGGACATGCACTGCAGCTTCATCAGCTGCACCATACCTCTAAATTCAGGTGCGTCCAGCGTGCCACCCACGTTAAAGCCTGTAGAGCACAGACCGCTTCCCTCCTGCTCTGCCACCTCCAGCAGCGGGTCAATCGGGAAATCCGCCATGCGTCCCTTAATAGCGAGGCTGCCATCAGCACCCACGCTGCCTTTAGCAGCCAAGGTGCCGTTTTCACCAGCAAAAATACTAAAGTTATCAACTATCAGACCATTGGCATTATAGCTGCCAGCAAAGGCCAGACGGTTCAATTTAAGGCTCCGCCATTTGATATCCATAGTATCAGCAGCAGCATGCAGTGCTATTTTATCATCCAAGAGCTTGGCCAGAACTGCCAGCTTGCCATTAATGTACACACTGTCAGTATTTTCTCCTGGTAGCTGCTGCGTTACATTTTGCACCTCGGCATCTGCCGTTAAGGTTTTTTCTTCTATCCCGTAGGTGCCATTAGCAGTGATTTTGCCACCGCCGTAATCTGCGCTTACATCATGCAGCTGCACTGCATTTTTATCAGCACTAAACGGCAGGCGCAGGTTTTCGGCACTATAGCCGGCATACGCCAGTTTTTTCGCCGTCAGCAGGCCAAAGCCTGTCGGTGCGTTCTCATCGCGCAAATCTGCCTCGCCCTCAAGGTGCAGCTGCTGCTTATCTATTTGCGCATCCAACGAGCTGACGCTCACAAGGTTATCAGCAGCCCGCACAAGGCCGTCAAGCTTCAGGCTGTGCTGCACCCCGGCCAAGGTCATATTGCCGCCCAAGGCTTTAATTTCAGCTTCACCGCTAAAGCGCTGCTTATTATCCTTATTAACGTACAGCACCGCCAGCTTACCCAAGCCTCCCTGCAGCTCTTCGACGTTGGCATAGTGCTTGGCCAAGGCTGCATAAGGCGTCAAATCCAGCTTGTCACCAGTCAGCTGCAGACGACCCTCACCCTTGGTAGTCATCTGTCCGCCCAGCTTCAGCCTGTCAGCACCGCTTGTCAGCGCCAAATCCACTGCGAAATCGGGGTTGGCGCCACCATTGACGTTGCCATCAACGCCAAAGCTCCACTGTCCCTGCGGCATCTGCAGCACCAGCTGTGCGTCCGTCAGAGACAAGGTGCCATAAAAGGGCGTCTCATCCGAATCGGATGGCTTGAGCAAATTTTGCATATTCCATTTTTCTTCAGCATCCATCGATAAGTACACCTTGGGGCGCACCAGCTCGATCCTGCTCAAGGCACGCGCCGGCTTATCCAGCGCCAGCCACGGCTTGAGCGTCACCAGCGTACGCGGCAGCTCAGCCACCTTGCCGCCGGCTGCATCCTTGACGGTTACGTCCGTAACCTCCGCCGTCAGACCACCGTTCCATGTGAGTCCGCCAATAGACACACTGCCGTTAATATAGCCTGTAGCAAGCTGCTCTGCCTGCGGCAGCATCTGCTTAATATAACGCGGCATCACCGTATGCACTAAAAATATATAGCCTGCAGCAAGCAGGACAAATAAACAACCAAGAAAACGCAGATATTTTTTCATTACACTTCACCGTTTACCAGCTTAGCAAAAAAGTATGACAAAGCTGTGTCAAATTTATCTAGCAGAATATAAAAACACTTAGACCTATATTCTTTCGACACAGATGCAATTCTTCCTCTATTTTTTTTATGTATACAAAAAAGCTGCCGCACTTACGATGATTTTCCGCGTACTGCGATAAAATGCATCATATTGTGCGACAGCCTTTACTATAGACCTATATATTTAATTTAACCTTATTTTGCTTCTTCAGTGGCAGCCTTTTCTGCCGCAGCCTTTTCTGCCGCAGCCTTCTTCGCGGCCTTTTCTGCTGCCTTAGCTGCTTCCACCTTCACCTGTACAGGGTTGGTCATCGGCACACCCATGGAGGTTTCCAGATTGGTCTTGGAGGTGTTGTAATCATACAGAGCCTTGGTATAGTTGGTCTTGGCCTGGGTCAGGGCAACCTGCGCATCTAAAACGTCCGTATTCGTGCCCACGCCGTTCATATAGCGCAGCTGGGCAATGCGGTAATCCTCGTCTGCCTGCTCTACGGCCAGCTCCGTAGTCTTGATACGTTTTTCTGCTTCACGCAGGCTCAAATAGTTGGTGCGCACCTCAAGGTTCATTGCATCCACCGTATCGCGATAGGTTTCCTCGGCCTTTTTCAAATCGGCCTCAGCGCCATGAATTTTAGAGAGGGTAACACCGCTGTCAAAAATATTCATGCTGACGTTAACGCCAACGCCCCAGTTGCCGTTTTCATCACCAGGCCAGTTTTTATCGGACCAAGCCTGGGTAGCACTGGCATTCACCTGCGGCATATAGCCGGACTTAGCAATCTTCAGCGCACCCTTATAGGCCTTAATGTTCTCATCTGCCTGCTCCAGCTCCGGGCGGTGCAAAGCAGCATAAACCAGGCATTGTTCAATGTCCTTTTCATAAGGGTTATACACCAGCAGGTTATCCAGCTGCAGCGTCGTGTTCATTGGCAGGCCGATAATCCTGTTCATGGTAGCCTCTGCCACCTTGTAGTTATTTTCTGCCTGAATCAGGCTTTGCTGTGCATCTGCCAGCTCTACCTGGGAACGCAGCAGGTCAACCTTGGCGACTACGCCAACATCGTATTGTGCCTGTACGTTCTTTAAATGGTCAGCCAGACGCGTAACAGATTCATCGCTCAGCTTGCGCAGGTTATCCTTTTGCAGCATATCAAAATAAGCATTGGTAACGGTGCTGCGCATTTCGTTATAGGTGCGCTGCACGCCAATCTTGTTATAATTGTAGTTGGCACGGGCCTGCTCCACCTGGCCCTGCAGCCTGCCACCGGTAAAAATAGGCAGGGAGGCAGTTAAGCCATTGGAATGACTGTTGTCAATTCCCTTACCAAGATTACGGGAAGGAACATAAACAATATTACCAGTTTGCGTATTCAGCATATAGCCGGCCTGACTATGTTGATTGTCGTTATAGCCGCCACGCTGCGTCTGATGCGTACCTGTAATGCTGATGCCGCGGCTTTCACGGGCAGCATTATAGTTGGCACGGGCACTGTCAAGCTGATATTTGGCAATGCTCACAGTGGGGTTGGTGGCAAAGGCACGCTCCATAGCGTGGTCAAGATTCAGCTGTACGACCTCACCGGCAAAGGCACGTGTCATATCCTCATCTACAGTGTTGGCAGCAAAGGCACCTTGTGCGATAGCTAAGGTCAGTGCCGCACCCAGCACCAAAAGACGTTTTTTTAATTTATAATTAGTCATCGGGAAACCTCCATTTCGTAACTGACTAGTCAGTCAGTAATAAAATTATATATATTTTTTAGAGCAATGTCAACACTTTCTAACTTTATTTAGAAGTAAGTTTTTACGCCCATATAGGTGTTACTCTTATTGCCACGCACATCCATGGTTTCGCCGTACAGCGAAAAGCTATCTGTCAAACGTAGCTCTCCCCCCAAGCGTACCTTGGTGTCATCAAAATCATACACCTGCGAATAGAGCTTAAAATCCTTGCTCAGGTCATAGCTCAGGCCCACGCCGAAATCTCCCTGCATCGCGCCCATACTCATGGCGGCCTTACCCATCTTCCTGCCTACGATAAAGTCAAACTTATTGGCATCGCCAATATCGTAACCGCCCATGTAAAGAAAGGCGTCGTCACTTGGATGCAGCGTCACGCCCAGGCTGCTGCGCCAGTCGCCGCCCTTAGCAGCATAGCCTGCGTCCGCCGATATTTTGGCTTCTGTAAGCGTTCCCAAAATTTTATTGGCACGCGCGCTGGTTTCCTTAACATTCACCAGGGTTTCCTTCAGCGACTGCTGGGTTACCGGGTCCTTGGCCACAGCCTCCAGCACCGAAACAATATTTTCCATGCGCTTGCTGGTATCGGCCATGTTCTGCGCGATTGCGGCCACGTTTTTACCCGTCTGCCCGTTATTATCCACGCCATTCATGATACTCTCAATATGCGCGGCCGTGCCATTCATGCGCTGGCTCAGCTCGTTGATCTGATGAATCATGGAAGTAATATCCTGCTGGTTGGCCACCGCCACGTCTGCCATCACCTTAGTAAAGGTATTCATGTTTTCGGCAATGTCATTCATGTTCTTGAAGCCGGATTTCATGGACTGCTGCACCTCTTTGTCGCCAAAGACGTTTTCAAAGGCGCTGGCAATGTTTTCCATACGCTTCACCAAATCGCCGGAGGAGCCAAAGAACTCGTCCATACCGCCACCGGCCGCGCCCTTCACAGTGCTGCCCTCGGCAACATAGCCCTGACCCGGCTTGGCCGGTGGGATGACGCTGACAAACTTTTCCCCCATAATACCATCGGAGGAAATCGTAAATAACGCCCCCTGCGGGATTTTTATGTCATCGTTGATTTCTGCGATAACCTCTACCTTATCCGGTGCTACTTTAATCTCTTTTACTGTGCCCACCTGTACGCCTGCATAACGCACGACATGCCCCGGCATCAGACCGCTGACCTGCGGATAGTCTATATGTAGCTCGTAGCCCTTTTTGCCAAAGGAAAAGGCTCCCATAAAAGTGATGATGCCGGCGAGTACAACAGCGCCGCCTAAGGCAAAGGCACCAACTTTCACCTCACTGCTGCCCATCTTTTTCCTCCTCTTTCAATTCCAGGCCATTCACGAAGGCGCGCACGACCGGGTTAGTACTGTTTTTGATTTCGGCCACCGTGCCAATCTGCACAATGCGCCCCTTATATAGCATAGCGATACGGTCTGCGGCAAAATAGGCAGATTCCATATCATGTGTTACCAAAACCGATGTCACACCCAATGTCTGCTGGGTTTTGCGTATCAGTCTGCTGATAGTCATGGTCATCACCGGGTCCAGGCCTGAGGTCGGCTCGTCATAGAGCACTATCTCCGGTTGCATTGCCAGTGCCCGCGCCAGTCCCACGCGTTTTTTCATGCCACCCGAAAGCTCCGATGGCAGCATCTGCTGCACGCCGGGCAGGCCCACCATATCCAGCAGCTCGGACACACGCTTTTGGATTTCATCCTCAGCCAGATGAAAATGCCGCCTAAGACCAAAGGCAACGTTTTCGCCTACGCTCAAAAAATCAAACAATGCCGAATACTGAAAGACTACGCCCATACGCCTGCGTAAGGCATCCCATTGGTCATCATCAAAGGCGTTGGTTTCCTGGCCTTCAATTTCTACGCTGCCCGCCGTTGGTGCCAAAAGGCCTGTCAAAAGCTTAATCACCGTACTCTTGCCGCTGCCGGAGGGACCGATAACTGCCAGCGTCTCACCACGGCGCACGTCCAAATCCAGCCCGCGCAGCACGGTTTTGCTGCCAAAGGCAACCTTAACATCACGAAGCTGAATCATTACATCTTCTGCCATCATTACAGCTCCTTACACATACAAAATTATCGACAAAAAATAATTAGTGATAAACACCAAAATTATTGAAAGCACAACCGATGCCGTCGTCGCCAGACCTACGCCCTCTGCACCGTTAGGCGCGTTGAGTCCCTTATAGCAGCCAACGATGGCGATAATGGCACCAAAAACGCAGCTTTTCACCATACCGCCAAACACATCGTAAAAATCTGCCAGCGTTTTAATGGAATTTTCGTAGGTAAAGCTGCCGATGCCCGCATAATAGTGTGCCACAATCCAGCCGCCTATGTTACCGATAAAGTTAGCAAACACCACGAGCAGCGGCATCATCAGTACCAGCGCGATAAAACGCGGCACCACCAGGTAGCTCACAGGATTGGCCGCCATAACCTTCAGCGCGTCAATCTGCTCTGTAACCTTCATCGTACCCAGCTCCGCCGCGATAGCAGCACCAATGCGTCCGGCCACCACCACGCCTGTCAGCACGGGCACCAGCTCACGCGCCATAGCGATAGCCACAATACCACCTACGGACGAGGCAGCACCCAAGCGCACAAACTCCTTGGCTGTCTGTACCGAAAACACCATACCGGTACAGAGGATAGTCATCATCACTATCGGCAACGAGTCAGCACCAAGCAGTGCCATCTGACGGATAACCTCCCTGAGGTCTGCATCCTTCAGGCGGCGCAGCGTAGCCATAAACAGCAACGTCATTCTGCCGCTGACAGCACAAAAGGCCAATATTTTTTTGCCCATTGTTTCACAAATATATCTAAGCATAATCCTACCTATAGCATTTTTTATTATAACTCTCAATTATGACGAATGTATGACAACGCCAGCCGTCCTTCTATGAAAAAGCCCTTACTTCTCCACTGTCAGGAGCAACTCCGCCTCACCATCAATAATAAAATCAAACGGATACTTCTGCTTGAACGGCGAACCCTGCAGCATCCCCGCAAGACCGGCATCATTTGCTGCAGACTCCTGACTTGGCTTCATCATCCCCGTTGCCAAATCAATAATCAGCTCATTATTTTTATCAGCCGTATTCACGCTCTTAACATAATCGCTGAGCTTGCGACGGTTTTCCTTCTTTTTGGCAGCCGGTACGCCCTCTGCCTGCTGCTTACGCAGCAAATCAATTACCCATGCCATGCTGCTGCCGCCGCGCACGTTAAGTGCCAGCTTGCCACCCGGGTGATCCTTGGGCACCTTAAACTGCACCGTTTTGGTAAACTCCTCACCGCGATAAGGCTTCATGGTAACATCAACCGCCACCTTCTCACCAGGCTTAACCTTGCCCTTAGCCGCATGCACGCTAACTATTTCAGCAACCTGTACTGCATCACTCACCTCAGCCTCGACGTTGATGCTATATATCTGTACAGGTTCAAACTTATTCCGCATTAAGATAGTAACAGCCTCCGTCAGCTCTGCATCCAGGTTTTTTAACAGGGAGTCAGTAGAATAATACATATTTTCGCGGTCAATAGTCAGCAGCTCCTTCTTGCTGTCTACGCCCGTGATTGTAAAATGCAGCTTAGCAGTACCGCCGCCATTTCTATCCACCGTTTTGCTCACAGTGTTAACAACAGCCGCATCCACAATAG
Source organism: Ruminococcus intestinalis (assembly GCA_963657675.1). Taxonomy (GTDB): domain Bacteria; phylum Bacillota; class Negativicutes; order Acidaminococcales; family Acidaminococcaceae; genus Phascolarctobacterium_A. Next base: position 6,022 of record CAVKMV010000039.1, on the reverse strand, counting down.
AAGGCAGCAGCTGCTCGTCCTCCACCAGGCGCACGCGCATACTGTCGGCCCTGCCGCGGCCGCTGTCGTTAACAGTCACAAACATAGGTATAGAGCCTGGCTGCTTGCCAATAGTGCCGCCGATACCGCTGGCGCGATCCTGGGTAAAGCTGCCAATAGCAGTGCCCAAGGTTCCCACCTTGTAGCTGCTTTGCAGATTGGGTACTACTCCCAGCACCCACACCTTATTCATAAAGAAATTGCTGCTGCCGCGCTGCATAAACGCATGACCAAAGGCAAGCAGCCTACCGCTGTCATCAGTCCAGGTGACAGTTCCCAGCGCGCCCAGATTCATATCGCCCTGCATCAGGGCAACGCCTACGCTACTGCCAGGCTCCAGCGCCTTGTCGCTAGAAGCACCCACGCCGCCTGCGCCCACAGCTGTAAGGCCAAAGGGTTCCAGCTTCTGCTGCAGATATTCCAGGCCGTAATCCGTAAAGCCACCGGCCATAAGCGCTGTTCCCTTAGGAATCCAGTCTACCGGAAGCTCACGCGGCTCATCCAAAAGCGGCAGCATCTTACCTATAGGAGTCAAAAAGCAGTAATGCGGGTCATTAAAGGTTTTGCCAAAGGCTACAGCCCCCACCAGTCTGCCATCAACATATACAGGACTACCGCTCATCCCCTGGGCCACACCGCCGGTTTTTTCAATCAAATCACCATACAGGCGGACGAAGATGTTATAACCGGTGCTCTCATTACCTGTAACGCCCAAAATCTCGACATTAAAATCTTCTATCGTGTCACCGCTGATAACTGTTTTGCCTATTCCCTGCATGCCCACACGCAAATCACGCACCGGCATAAGCGGAACATTGGCAGCTGCCGCCGCAAGCATCTGGCAGCACAAGAGCACTGCTATTAAAAAAATTCTCATATATACTCCTTGATAACGAAAATAAAGTTACTCCACTTTGCAACCATTTATAATACTACAAAACCGGCGGCAGCATGCACGCCGGTTATTCACCTATTATTCACTAATTTTTGCTACAACCTGCTGAGCAGCGACCTTTTCACCAGGCTTAACCAACACCTGGCTCACGCGTCCGGCTGTAGTAGCACGGGCAGCAGCAATACTACCACCTGCTAATGATTTAACCTTCACCAGGACGTCGCCCTGCTTTACCTGCGCTCCCTCCTGCACCAGTCCTTCAGCTACAACCTCACCGCTGACAGCAGCATGCTGATCTGTCACAGCAGCACAGCCAACGGCTGTAAGCATAAAAACACCTAAGGCAGCAGCAAGCAGGACCGCCATCATCTTTTTTGCCATACGGCCCACCTCCTGTCAGTATCTCGTGGAATAATAATCATAATATCTGCAAGCTTATACATTTATTAAGCTGACTCACCTATAGCAGCTTCTCCTGTATAGATTATACAGCCTACAGTTTTATTTGACAAGCATTTCACTTTTGGTCACTAGCCCCAGGCCAACGCTCACCCAACGCTCCCTTCCGTCCGAAGGCTTGTTGACAAGCTGTCCGTTGATAACCATTTCACTTGAACCGCCGCCGTCAAAATTAACGGCGTCCACTGCTCCCAGCTTCAGCAGGTACTGCGCCAGCTCCGTCAGCGTCATCCCGGCACTCTCACTACTGCGTCCGTCAACCACCAACAAGAGCAGCGAGCCATCATTTTTCAGTCCCAGCGCCGTACGCGGAGCCCTGCCCCGGGCAATGTCATTAGCGATGCCTTCCGCAGCAGTGCGTACATTAACCCTGCCCCGTTCCACTAGTAACGGGCCGCCGCTAACGACCATGCTTGCTGTATCCGCCACGCTGTTGCCCAGGCTCTGCTGCAAAGCCACGTGGTCCCCCAGCCTGAGACCGGCCAGGGCCGTCGCATTGCTGCCATGACCCGAAAGCACCACTGTTCCCGGTTCGATGGACATATTTCCCGCAGTGCTTACAGCTACTACACGGCCGTTTTTCAGCTTCACCTCTCGTCCCCAGGAATTCGTCTTGGTCGAGGGAGCGTAATAGGAATTATACAGCACCAGGTCATTGGCAATACGCGCACGGTTCATGCCCTTGATAGCAAGCTGACCGCCATCCGGCAGCTTCACACTGCCGCTGTAGGCAATATCTGTAACGATCTGCTGCCAACCATTACCGGCAGCATAACCGCTGCGTGCCTGGCCATCAGCCGCCATGTAATTACCATGCTCCTTAACATTGCCTATAACCCAGCCGTCAGTATCAAAATACGACGCATTAACTGCTACCGGCAGCCCCTGCAGCTGCGCCTGCTTAGCCAGGCTGCCGCGCCCGTTATAAAGGCCGGCTGCCGAAAACGGGCGCAGCTCAAAGCGGCTGCCTGGCGCAACAGTAACCAGATACGCCTGCACCTGCCTGCCGTTCAGCTCGTCCTGCATAAAGGTATAGCTAACTCCCTGTGCCAGCTGACGTGTCTGTTTGAGAATATTAATGCGATAAATGTCGACCACCAGACGGTTAGGCGCTTTAAGCTGAAATACCTTATATTGGCAATCCTTAGTAAGGTCTATGACAAGCTTTGAGGCGGTTTTCCCTGCCGGCTGCAGGCTGATTCCCCTGATTACTGCATCATTAACCTGTGCCTGCTGCCTTTTAGCGCTGCTTTCCGGCAGTGTCACCACCAGCTGCAGCTTGTCTTTATCTGCCTTATAGCTAATAGGCTCCTTGCTGTCAAGCACAATGCGCACGCGGGCACCGCTCACGCTCGTGCGCAGACTGTCAATAGGCGCGGCCTGCACCACATCGGCACAAAGCAACACGACTAGCGCTAATAACGCGATTATAAATTTTTTGTAATTCATTATTCTACCTACACAAAAGGAGCTGCCCTAAGCAGCTCCTTTACTTTTAACGTCAATCAGATAAATTTGATGCCGTGTACACAGTACCAGGATGCATTTTATCCAGATTCTCCAAGGCCTTGCCTGTTCCCAACGCCACACACTCCAGCGGATTTTCCGCAATATGCGTGGTGATACCGGTTTCACGCTGCATAATCTCGGCCAAGCCGTCCAGCAATGCGCCGCCACCTGTCAGATAAATGCCATTATCCACAATATCTGCTGCCAGCTCCGGCGGGCATTTTTCTAACACACCGCGTACAGTAGAAATAAGCGACGCAATAGAATCCTCCAAAGCAACACGGCAATCCTCCGAGCTTACATTAAAGGTCGTCGGCAGGCCTGTCACCATATCACGACCACGTACACTGGTAGTTTCGTCACGGCCACCGGCAACAACTGTAGCAACCTTCATCTTAATTTCTTCCGCAGTACGCTCACCAATCAATACATTATGCACCTTTTTAACATGACGCACAATCGCTTCATCGAAATGGTCGCCACCAATGCGGACAGAAGAATCCACCACAATGCCACCAAGGCTCAAAACAGCGATATCGGTCGTACCACCACCAATATCCACAACCATGTTGCCACGTGGTACGGAAATATCAATACCGGCACCCAGGGCTGCAGCCAGCGGCTCTTCGATCAAATAGGTTTTAGAAGCGCCGCCCTGGGTAGTGGCCTCCATAACGGCACGCTTTTCTACCGAAGTGATGCCGATAGGCACACAGGTCATAACGCGCGGCTTGAAAAACAGGCTTTTGCCTGCAACCTTTTCAATAACATAGGTCAAAAGCTTTTGCGTAACTGTGTAATTAGCAATTACGCCCTCCTTAAGCGGACGGATAGCGACAATGCTGCCAGGTGCACGTCCCAGCATCTCGCGTGCTTCATCGCCCACTGCCAAAACCTTGTTGCGCACCTTGTCAATAGCCACAACCGAAGGCTCCTTAAGCACAACGCCCTTGCCCTTTACAAATACAAGAATATTAGCGGTACCCAAATCGATACCGATATCCATGCTCTTAAACATCAGTCTTATCTCCTTAATCTACATTAACACGTTCAATATCCGCGCCCAGCTTCTGCAGCTTAGCCACAATATTTTCATAGCCGCGGTCAATATGGTGCAAATCACCAATGCGTGTCGTTCCTTCTGCTACCAAGCCTGCCAAAATCATAGCAGCACCGGCACGCAGGTCGGTAGCACGCACATCACAGCCTGTAAGCTTGCAGGGACCGTCAATCACGGCACTGCGGCCTTCGGTAGAAATCTGCGCCCCCATACGGTTCAGCTCTACTACATGCATAAAGCGGTTTTCAAAAACAGTTTCTGTCACCTTACTGCGGCCCTCAGAGATAACCATCATGGCCATCATCTGTGCCTGCATATCGGTCGGGAAGCCCGGATATGGCAGCGTCTTTATCGCCACAGCCTTTAGCTGTCCCTGGCCAATAACACGCACCTTATCTATATCCTCCTCCACTACGGCACCTGCCTCGCGCAGCTTGGCGATTAACGGCTTTTGGTGCTCAGGCAGAACGTTTTCTACAACCACGTCACCGCCGGTCATTGCAGCAGCAATCATATAGGTGCCAGCCTCGATGCGGTCGGGAATAATGGTATAATCCGCCCCGTGCAGCTCGCTTACACCCTCAATGCGGATGGTGTCGGTGCCTGCGCCACGAATCTTGGCACCCATCTTGTTCAGATAGTTAGCCAAATCAACAATTTCCGGCTCCTCGGCGGCATTTTCCAAAATCGTGGTTCCCTCTGCCAGGGAAGCAGCCATCATAATATTTTCTGTAGCACCAACGCTAGGGAAATCAAAATAAATAGCTGTACCCTTAAGGCCCTCAGGAGCAGAGGCTTCAATATAGCCATGACCCTGTTCAATCCTTACGCCCAGGGCCTCAAAGCCTTTAAGGTGAATATCAATCGGACGGGCACCGATAGCGCAGCCGCCAGGCATAGAGATGCGCGCCTTGCCAATACGCGCCAAAAGCGGCCCCATAACAAGGAAGGACGCACGCATGGTACGCACCAGCTCATACGGAGCTTCATAAGAAGTAATATTCGTGCTATCAATATCCAGCATATTAGCCTCAGGATTAAATTGAACCTTTAAGCCCAGGCACTTCAAAACTTCACTTATAGTATGCACGTCCTCCAGCATCGGCACCTCGTCGAGATGGCTCGGCGTTGTACCCAGAATAGAGGCTGCAATAATAGGCAGCACAGCGTTTTTCGCACCGCTGGTCTTTACTGCACCAACAAGGCGGTTCCCGCCCCTAACAACTAGTTTTTCCAAAATAACCCTCCTGCATGTGCGAAGTTAAAAATTTCCATAACAAATATTTTATCATTAAATCCATGCAAGTTTCAATACTTAATGCAAAGAAAAAGCCGGTACTGTTCCGGCTCAGAAATTCACCCGCTGGCGATCTGCCAAAATATTATAATAGGTTTCCTTTTCCATCAGTTCATGGCGGATAGCCTTCTTCGCTTCATCGTCATCACACTCTGCCAAACGCTTGCGCAGAGCTGCAATGTCCTGCTTAAGCATCAGCATTTTGTTGCCAGCCAGACTCTCAACAATATCAGCCATTTTTCCCAGTCCTTTCCAAATGGTTTCTAACCTATAGGATACTATAATGACGTTTAATATGCAAGAAAAAATCTGTGACAAAAGGCAGAAAACTAGTTACCGTCAGCTTATCAGGCTGTATTATCAACACAGCAGAGCGCAATTATTTTAGCAGACCCATAGTTAAGTTCAGACGACTATACCGATAGCTGAAGCAGCATTATCGCATTAAAAATCAAACATCAGCTTTCTTACTCGTTCTATCTCATTTTTATCCCTGATAACGGTTCCTCCCTCTTCTCTATCTGTCTTGCCGTCATAGGAAAGCCAATTATAACTACCACTGATTAAAAATTTATCGTCACATATCAGCATTTTACTGTGACTATTACATTTCTTAATTTTAAAATTATTATACCTCTTCAATCTGGTTTTTAAATATACAACAATATCATCCGTAATAGAATTCTTGTTTTTAGTATTTTTGTCATCAGCTATACCATAGGCAATTTTAACAGTTACTCCCTTGGTAAGCAATCTTATCAAC
>CAVKMV010000038.1:3170-17534 GCA_963657675.1 Ruminococcus intestinalis | reverse complement strand
CTCCGCAGCCTTTGCTGCCGCCATTTCTGCTTTAGTGCGGCGCTTTCTGGCCTTCTTGGCACTGTTAATGCCGGCCTTTTTGATGACCTTCGCTAACTCAGAAATAATATGCAGCTCGTCTACAGAGCATTCCTTGACCAGCTCTGCCAGCTCATTGCAATAAATCTGCTCACTGCGATGGATATTGTCACACAACAGCTCGTCTACCGACACATCCAACACATTTGCCAGATGAATAATTGTAGGCAGGCCAAGCTTGGTATTGCCTGTTTCTATATTACTGATATGCGGAGTTGACAGACCAGTTAGTTTGGCTATATTTCCCTGAGTTAATCCCTTGCGTGCACGTGCCGCCTTTATCCTCAGGCCTATAGCCTTATAATCAATGTCTAACTTCACAAACACTCTCTCCTTCTACTTTGCTTCCTAATCATAACAACGTTACAATTATAGCTGATTTTATGCTAAAAGGCAAGAGCTAATCAGGGTTTTATTAAAATTTATTTTTTTACTATCGGTACAGTAAGGCTTCCCTGCGGCATCAGCAAAGCCTTATAATCTTTGCCAACTTTTTTCTCTGCAAGGGCAATAGCCTCCCCAACGCTGTCTGCTGCTTCAAAAAGCAGCTTTTGGGCAAGCGCCTTATCAAGTGCCGAAACCAGGATAAACGTAGCCTTTTTCATCAGACGCGTGATAGCAAAGGCCTTATGCGCACCAATAACAAAGTTTTTCTCCAGCTGCGCCTTAATAGCATCAGGAGAAGGATTTTCCTCCAGCGCCTTTTCCAGAGCGGCACTACCGGTGCCCTCCTCACATTCGCCGAGGATGATGACTACGCCACCATCCTTAACCGCGCACCAGGCATTATCCATGGTCTTTTGTAGCTGATAAATATTAATATCCTTGGGATATCCGCCACAGCTGGCAATAACGACGTCTGCCGGTTCCTCTACCGGTACGCCATAGGTCTGTTCCACAAATTTGCAGGCCTCCAGATGAGCCTGCTTCCAATCCCCTGCAAAAACCTTTAGGAACTGCTTTTGCGCGTCCAAAATGGTATGGAACAAAAACATTTTATGCTTTTGGGCAAAAAGTCCCACACCCTCCATCTGGTCTTCATATACGGGATTTCCCTGCAGCCTGCCAAGCTGCGAATTCGGGCTCATCATCAGGCTGTGATTTTTACGCACGGTCTCCATCGCCGCCACTCCTGGCAGCACGGCCTTACGGCCGCCGCCAAAGCCGCTAAAGAAATGATAGACGACCGTACCCGTCAAAATCACTAAATCTGCATCACAGACATGCTTATTAAGCCAAACCGGAGTGCCAAAGGAGGTTTCGCCAAAATACTCAAAATCCTCCTGAACATGGCAGTCGCTGTTATACATCTTCAATCTGCCGGCAACAGCCGCACCTACCTGCTCCGTCATTTCTTCTACACTCATGCAGCGGTGCGTTCCCAGTGCAAAGACAATATGCATATCCTCATCCTTTACGCCCATTTTATTCAGCTCGTCCACCAAAATAGGCATAAAGACATGTGTATTCGCCACACGCGTAGAATCATTACAGATAAAGGCAATCTTCATCCCCGGACGGACCAGCTCTTTTAGCGGAGCGCTGCCAATAGGATTGCGCAGAGCCTCAAGCACTGCCTCCCTCACATCTGCAAGCGGAGCAATCTGCTTTGTTTTCAGCTCACCGGCCACATGCTCTGCTGGCAGCGAAAACTCCTGATATCCATGTCCATACTTGTACTTAAAAGCAATATTAGGCATATCTGCACCTCCGATAAACTTCTTGCATATATTTTATCATAAAAGATGTAAAATATCCCTCACTTTTTGGGCAGCGATAGCAGTAAAACCGTAAAAATTATGCACGCCATACCAATATAATCCGGCACCGTCAGCTTTGTATCCAGCAAAAGCACCACCGATATGATAGAAGCCAAAGGCTCGGCGCAGGAAATGAGACTGGCCTTGGTGGGCCCCACTATTTTGAGTCCTGCCAGATAAAGCGCGTAGCTGGCTATGGTGGCACCAAGCAGCAGATAGGCAAACGCCAGATAAGCATGCGTATCCCAGTTGCCTGCAGGCGTAAAGGGATTACGCCAGAGGATGACGGCCAGACCGCTTATAAGCTGTCCCCAGCCGATAAGGTTGGCAGCCGTATAGTTTTTAAGCATCTCTACAGGCTTAATGCTGTAGTAGGCATAGGACATAGCCGAAACCACGCCAATCACAAGCGCCACCGGTGAAATTGCCAGGCTGTCCAGACTGCCATGCGTCGCAATCAAAAACACGCCCGTCACGGCGCCAACAATGCCGATAAGCTCACGGATATCTGGGCAGCGACGGCTTTTGTAGGCCATCCACAGCATTACATACATCGGTGCCATGTACTGCAGCACAGTAGCAGTAGCGGCGTTGCAAAGGCTTATAGTGTAATAAAAGCCAAGCTGCGCTCCCAAAATGCCAAAGAAAGAAAACTCTACGGTATCAGCAGGATGCTCCTTTAGTATTGTAAATATATTCTGCTTCTGCACAACCGCCGCATAAAGCAAAAACAGCAGGCCGGCAAGAATTTGCCGCACCATGCACAGCCATACCATGTCGGCCTGATGATATTGGTTCAAATACTGTCCGGATACGCCGCCCATGCCCCAGCAGGTGGCTGCACCGACAATCAAAAAAATACCCTTAAGCAAACTTCCCGCCTCTTTCCACAATTATTATTAATATGATGTATAACATACTATAACACCACCAGCCAATCTTGGCAAGGGGAGCGAAATCTGCAAAAAACAGGCTGCCCACCCCGCCCTGCGGCGGTGCAGACAGCCTGTCGGAGTATTCAATTTCCCTTATAGCGTAGCGATGAAATACGCAATGCTGCTGACAAGCACTGTCAGCGTAATCATCATCGGATCTGCAATCGACGTACGGTAGTTTTCAGGATTGTAATGCGTGCGTTTGCGGAACGGCTTTGCATCCAAAAAGTCCATCGGATTAGTTGTCAGCTCCATAAACTTTTCGTACAGCACTCCCCAAGCATCGCCCAAGGCACTGCACAGAGCGCAGAACAAAGCACTCACGTGGCTGATGATGAAGAAGAACGGCTTACGGTAGAACCAGTCAGTATCAAGACTAAGTGCCGTATGCGGCTCCATACGCGGCAGGAACATCATAAACGGTACCATAGTCACTACCAGAATTTCTACGTAGCTGAGCATATGCGCCGCAGTAAAGGGCTCGTAACCGGCCGGGCCGAACGGCAGGTAGCGGTAAAGCAAATCAGGATATACGCCGTAGATAAAGCACAGCGCCGCGCCGATACCCATGCCTGCATACATATTAACCGGCAGGGATGCTTTAATTTCTACATTCTTATCTGCCTTACGCAAAAAGATGAAGTAACCCATCTTTAGCGTAATGGATAAAAACGTACCAATGCTGGCAAGCTCCAACAGCGTATATACCCAATCATAACCGGCGGCAGAGGCAGCAGCGATGGTTATCGTTTTGCTGATAAAGCCGTTGAAGAAGGGTACGCCGGAGATAGAGAAGGCAGCAACAAAGAAGCAGACTGCCACAAAGGGCATTTTCTTCGCCATGCCGGAAAGCTGGTTGATTTTGCGGATGCCGGTTGCGTAGATAATAGCGCCAGTGCACATAAAGAGCAGCGATTTATACAGGATGTGCGAAAAAGCATGTGCCGCAGCACCATTGAGCGCCATGGCAGTGCCAACGCCCACGCCGGCAACCATAAAGCCAACCTGGCTGATGATGTGGTAGCCCAAAAGACGGCGCATATCGTTTTCCATAATCGCATAGGCTGCACCATAAAGCGCCATAAAGCAACCAAAGCCCATCAAAAAATCTGTACCAGCAAAAATGCGGATGAGCGCATACACTGCGACCTTAGTCGTAAAGGAGCTCAAAAAGACGCTGCCTGTAATGGTGCCTTCGGGATAGGCATCCACCAGCCAGGCATTTAGCGGCGGAATAGCGGCGTTTACGCCCACGCCGATGAGAATAGCCCAAAAGGCTACGTCGTGCGGTCCCTGCGCCAAGTTGGCGATCAGCGGATTTCCCTGGCCAACCTTCAAAAAGATACCCAACAGCAGCAAATTACCGCCAAGCATATGCACCAAAAGGTAACGGAAGCCGGCACGGCGTGACGCCGGTGTATGCTTGCACCAGACAAGGAAGACGCTGGTTACAGCCAAGGCCTCCCAAAAGAAAATCAGCGTCAGCCAGTCCTTGGCGAGTGTTACGCCCAAGGCGCAGCCTGCATAGGACATAGAGCAAAGCGCTTCCATATGGCTTTCGTTGTGACAGGAATAAATACCGCCAATGCAGGCCATTATAGAGAAAATCATACAAAAGATGTAGCTGAGCTTGTCAACATACATATAACCCAGCTGGTAACCGGTGCCGAAAAACTCTACGACCAAATCAGTACCAACAGGCATAGACAATGCTGCAAACAGTGCGAAAAGCGGCCCGACGGTCAGCACTATCCTGCGCAGGATTTTAGGCACAATCATCGCCACAACGCCAACAGCAATCAGTATCAGTCCGGGATGCAGCAGATTACTCATCGCTGTCACCTCCTCTGCCGTCATAATAGCTTTCGTCGCGCTGCAGCAGCGGCATCATAATCAGCTTAGCCAGGATAATCAGCACCCAGCAGCCAACAAAGCCAAAGAAGATATCATAGCCAAAGGGCAGAGGCCACCACTTGGGACTGTGCAGATGCACGCCGCACAGCTCACCGATTGCAGATAACACCAAAACCGCAGCGGCTACGAGATAAACTGTTTTTTTACTCATTACAGCCACCCCCCGTTCCAGCCTGCGCAAATAGCGTTGGAGGCCATCGTTGCCAGTTCAAAGAAGTGCGGATAAATATCCGGCACAACACCCAGAACAACGGCAATTATCGTTGTAATACAAATAGGAATAAGCATTGCATAGCTCATATCACCATAGGAGCGGAATCTTTCCTGCGGATCCTTACGGAAGAACGCCATCTGCACTACAGGCAGCAAATAGCCTGCTGCCAGCAGCGCGCTGGCAACCCAAACCAAAATATACAGCGGCTTGCCTGCCTGCAAGGCACCCAAGGCCAGGTTCCACTTGCTGACAAAGCCAACCAGGAAAGGCGTACCGGCAATGCCAAGCGAGGCGATAGTGAAGCAGCCCATGGTTATAGGCAGCTTTTTGCCAATACCATACAGCTCGCTGATATTATTGCGGTGCGTACGGGCTATGATAAGACCGGCGCACATAAAGAGCGTAATCTTCATAACAGCGTGGGCCACAAGGTGCAGATACGCACCCTTAATGCTGAGCGGCGAAAGCAGCGCCGCACCCAGGACGATGTACGACAGCTGGCCAATAGTGGAAAAGGCCAGGCGGCGCTTTAAATGGTCCTGACGCAAAGCGATGAGCGACGAAACGATGATGCTGGTGGCAGCAGCCCAGGCCAGCACATCCACAATACCAATTTCAGCCAGCAGCTTGGGGCCGAAGACGAAGCCGATGATACGCAGCACGGCAAAAACGCCGGTCTTAACTACGGCTACGGCATGCAGCAGTGCCGATACAGGCGTAGGCGCGATCATAGCGGCAGGCAGCCAGCCATGCAATGGCATTACTGCAGCCTTAACCGAACCGGCCAGAATCATCAGCACGAAAATCGCCTGCAGCACCCATTTAGGCGCCATATCCGTGGTCAAAAAGCCACCAGGCGTGAAGTCCATGGTGCCGCTGATGCAATAAACGGCGATAACGCCTGCCAAAAAGAGCTGGCCGCTAATCAGCGTATAAATCAAATACTTGCGGCTGGCCATCAAAGCCTCCTGGTTGCGCTTGTGCAATACCAAAGGATAGCTTGCCAGGGTCAGCAGCTCATAAAAGATAAAGAAGGTCAAAAGGTTTTCGGCCATGGCGATGCCCATGACAGCGCTCATGCACACTGCAAAGGCGGCAAAATAACCGGTCTGCTCGCTTTCGTTATTGCAGCGCATATAGCCGATAGAATAAAAGTTCATCGGCACCCACAGCATCGAAGCCAGTACGGCGAAAATCATGCCGGCGGGGTCGGTGCGCAACGTGAGTCCGACAGTATCAGTAATCTGGCACAGTGTCCACTGATACTGGTTGCCTGCCAAAACCGCAGGCAGCATCGAAAGAATAATGCCAAACTTGAGCACGGAAGCGATAACGCTCCAGGTCTCACGCAGGTTAGGCCATCTTCTGCTGAAGGCAATTAACACTGCCGCCAAAAATGATACGCCTACCGCCAGAAATGGTCTGCAATCTATAATAGTCATCTCAGAAACACCTCCGGCAAGCCTAACTTAATGACATCTGTTACAATGTCAACGCTATAGAAGCCAAGCACCAAAATGCTGATGCCAAGGATGAAGATTGGCAGTGCCATCGCAAGTGGCAGGCCAAGCTTGCCCTTATGCGGATGCACCTCGGTGAGGGAGGCCTCACGCTGAACAAACATCTGCTCAATAATGCGGAAGAAATAAATGGCGTTTAACAGACTGCTGATAACCAACACTGCAATGTAAAAATATTGTGCGCCGGTATAAGCACCCAGCATCAGATACCATTTACTAAAGAAGCCGCAGGTCGGAGGCAGGCCAATCATAGACAGGGATGCTAAAAGCACGGTGATAGTGCTTAGCGTCATCTTCTTGTTCATACCGCCCAGGCGGTACAGGTTAACCTCGCCAAAGCGGTATTCTATGCCGCCGATAACCAGGAAAAGACTGCTCTTCATAAAGGCGTGGTTGATGATATGCAGCACCGCACCGATGAAGCCGTACATATTGCCCATGGCCAGACCGATAGCGATATAGCCGATTTGGGCTACAGACGAATAGGCCAGCATACGGCGGAAGTCGTACTGCGCCATAGCCATGATGGAGCCAATAAGAATACCGGCAACACCCATGATGCCCAGTACGTTAAGCGCACTGTGAACAACAGGATTATCAACCCTGAAGATGTAATACAAAAAGCGGATCATCGCGTAGGCCGGAATCTTGCTCATCAGGCCCGCGATAAAAGCTGCAGCACCAGGATGCGCGAAGGTGTAGGCATCAGGCTGCCAGCCGTGCAACGGGAAGAGCGCCATCTTGATGCCAAAGCCGATGATAAGGCAGGCCACCGCAATCGCAAAGAGCGGTGAATTAAGGTGCGGTACAACGCGCGCAGCCAGATCTGCCATATTCAGCGTACCGGTCATGGCGTACAGATAACCCACGCCCAACAGGTACAGTGAAGCAGCAATCGTGCCTATGAGCAGATAACGGAAGGCTGCCAGCATGGACTTGCGCCCGCCCAGGGCGATAAGGCCGTAGCCGGAAAGCGAAAGGATTTCCAGATATACATACAGGTTAAACACATCGCCCGTGATGACCATACCGCTCATGCCCACGGTCAACAGGCCAAAAAGCGTATAATAGCCGCCGACGTGCAGCCAGTCCTCATCCTTGACGAAGGGCCTGCTATAAAGCGAAATAAGTGCGGATAGGAAGGTAACAACCACAGCCAGAATGCTGTTTAACGGATCAAGGGCAAATTCAATGCCGATTGGCGGCTCCCAGCCACCCATCCAATAATGCCAGGTTTTGCCGCCTGCCGCCAGCACATGCTGCAGCACGATGCAGGCATTGGCAAAGGCACCCACGATAGAGGCCATTACCACCCATGAGCCCAGGTTTCTGCTGATACGTGACAGCAGCATGCACAAAAGCGAGGCCGTCAGAGGCAGCAGAACAATTAAGACAGGAGCATGCTGTGTCATTTACTAGCCCTCCTCAATACCTCTACTTCTTCAACCGAGCCGTAAATTTCCTTAATGCGCATTAAGAGCGCGATCGCAACACCTGTAGTACCAAGGCTTACAACGATTGCCGTCAGCATCAGGCCATGTGGCAAGGGGTTGATATAGGCATTGGGGTCAGTAGTAAGTCCGTTCTGGATAGGAATCATCGCCCCATCCTTTTGCGCAAAGCACAGATAGAAGTAAATAACTGCAACCTGCATGACGTTCATCGCCATCAGCTTCTTCATATAGTTTTTGCTGAGGACCATGCCGTAAACACCCAGGAAAAACAAAATCATAACCAGGGAATAGATGCCTTTAGTCTTGAGAAATTCATTCAGCACTTCCATCATCTTCACCCCTTTTCACAATTGCATCAAGCAGGTTAATTATTGTCATCATTACGCAGATGGCAACGCCGATTTCAATAAGGAAGATGCCTGTAGCATGCATCTCATGCTTAGGCGTCATCTGTATCGGCATATAATCGTAGTTCAGGAAAAAGTCCGCACCGCCAATAAGCGTCAGCCAGCCGGTGAAGGCATACAAGAAGGTGCCGACGCCAGCGAGAACAACGGAGGTTTTGCCCAAAATATTAAACTTAGTATCAAAGCCCAAAATAAGCCGTGCCAGCAGCACGCCGACAGACAGCAGCGCACCGGCCTGGAAGCCGCCACCCGGTGAAAATTCGCCCAGGCACAAAATATACACGCCATAGGTGATAGTAAACGGCACCAGCATACGAAAGGCCACATTCAGGATAAGACCGCCAAATGGTTCCTTCATTTGATAATCTCTCCTTCCTCGGGATCCTCGGGTTCCTCCTCCGGACGACGGCCGACAGGATTACTGGTGAGCACCAGCACCGTGGTCAAACCGGCCAGGAACATAACGGAGGTTTCCCACATAGTATCAAAGCCCCTGTAGTCAATGATGACGCCGGTAACAATATTAGGCGAGCCTGTATCCTCCTCACTGCGGGAGATATAGGTCGGAGTAACATGCTGGTTAGGCGCAGTGTCAGCGTCACCGATCTGGGGCAGATAGGTTACAACGGAGCAGAACATGCCTGTCATAACCGCCAAAATAACAGCAACTAATCCACGCATTATTTACACCACCTATCAATTTTTTTGAGCGAAGCGACAAAGAATACGGTGGAAATCGTACCGATGACAGCTTCGGTAAAGGCAACGTCAGGTGATCCCATCATCAAATAGAGCAGCACGGCACAAAAGCTGAAGCCGCTGTAGATAATGGCAGCACTCAAAATATCCTTGCAAAAGATAACCGCGCAGGTAATAAGGATGAGGAAGATAAGCAAAACTGCTTCAACAATATATATCTGCATTTTATTTCTCCTCCTTATTACGCACATGCCCTACAGGCTCATCACCGCTATGGCCTGGCTTTTCCAGACCGACAAGCTTTTTAGCACCCTTAGTCTCGAGCGTCCACACAGGATGCCCCGATTTATAGGCTGCCTTGCTCAAAATGTGTGAGCCGATAGGATTAGCCATAAAGACAATTAAAAACACAAAGGCCATCTTTACCGTAGTCAGCGTCGCACCCTCGTAAATCATCAAACCAATAAAGGAAAGCGAGCAGCCCAGCGTTTCGCTATTGCCAGAGGCATGAATCCTGCTGTAAAAATCCGGCAGGCGCAGCATACCAATGGCGGAGCCGATGAAGAAGACCAGTCCTCCAAGCATAAAGAGCGCCGCCAGCGCCTCCCTGACGGAGGTAATACCAATATCAGCCATCATATCTTTTTACCTCCCAAAAATTTAGCCACAATTACCGAACCGATAAAGCCCAAAATAGCGTACGAAATCGCTATATCGACGTACATGTCCGGACGTCCGTCTATATAGCCAAATAACACCAAAAGCAAAATCGTGTCAGCACCGATGACCCCCAAGCCGTTCATCCTGTCAAAAATAGTCGGTCCGTTAAAAAGACGCTGCAGCATGGCACCGATAACCAGAAGAATGGAAATCATCAGGATAAAGAAGATAACGCGCATAATCATTCCTCACTCTCCACTACCGCGAAATCAAATTTTTCGCCATACAAATCAGCCACCTTTTTCTGCATACCGCCATCAAGCACGCCGGCTGCCGCCCCAACGGTGAGTGCATGGATTTCGTACAGTCCGTCATCCGTCACGTTCATCGTCACCGTACCCGGAGTAAGCGTAATGGAATTTGCCAAAACCACCGACGCCATAGGATTATCCGCCCTAAAGCGGAAGCGTACGACCTTAGGGTCGATGTCCAGCTCCTGCGACGTCGTTGCCAGCAATACGTCAATATTAGCCAGCACCAGCTGCCACATCAGCCAGAAAAAGTACGCCACTGCCTTAGGAAACGATACACCAAAGACATAATAGCGCCTGCTGCCATCCTTATTGGGAATCAAAAGCAGCGGATAGGTAATCCAGGTAGTTACCACGGCTGTAATAATGCCATAAACAACAAACTTGGTTTCTGTACGGCCGGACAAGGCCATCCAAAAAGCAAACAACACCAAGGCAAGAACTACCATGTGGACTATGGGCGAGCCTACTATTTTTTTATCGTTCAATACACTCTGCTTCTCCACAGCTACCACCTTTCTTTATATGATTTTGTGAATATAATAACATTTACGTAACTAATTATGCTGCAACGCGGCCAACCAGTTGCGAAAATATACGCACCGCCTTCATAATACTGTGAACGCGATGCTGTATAACCCGCAGGCTTACGGATTACGCACAAAAAACAATAAGCAATAAGAGCCTACTAACGCTCTTATTGCTTATAAATTAGACGTTAATGTGAAAATTCCTGCTTTTTTCCTGTTCTAGAATAAAAGTTATGCAATTATTTTTTGTGTAAATCAATTAAGGCAAATGTGCAGGACTCCAAGGGCAGCATGCGCCCCGTAAGCCTACGTACGCGGTCAACATCAGCCGTACAGCAGATTTTGACTCTTCCCTCACCTGCCGTACGCAAAAGCCCGTCATGCTCCAGGGCTAAAATAGCATCACCGCTCGTCTCTGCCGCCGGGTCTATTACCTTAACTGCGCTGCCAAAGGCTGCCGTCAGCTGCTTTTTGATAAACGGATAATGCGTGCAGGCCAAAATAACGGCATCTACCCCTGCTGCAATAAGCGGCGCCGTATAATGCGTCACGGCCTGCGCTAGCGCAGCACTGTCAAAGCGTCCGCCCTCAATGAGCGGCACAAACTCCGGGCAGGCAACAGCAAAAACCTTGGCACCGGCATCTGCCGCCAGTATTGCCTGCTTATGCAAGCCACTGTTGATTGTAAACTGCGTTCCCATAACACCAATCTTTTTCTTTTTGCTGGCAGCCAGCAAAAGCTGCTCGCCCTTAGACATGCCTATAACGCTAAAGGGGTGTGCACCCTTGAGACTGTCCACGCCCAGCATCGTAAGCGTGTTGCAGGCCACAACAACCTGCTTGACGCCCTGAGCCGCCAGCCAGTCAATCATTTCGCCCACGAAGCCGCGGATCTCGGCTTCTGTGCGTGTACCATATGGCGTACGGGCCGTATCTCCAACGTAAATAAAATTCTCGTGCGGCAGCATCTGATGCAGACACTGCAAAACAGAAAGTCCGCCAACGCCGGAATCCAGTACACCAATAGGTGCAAGCTTATCCATAAAACTCCCCCTCAATTCCTTCTTCCCCTATTATAACACTAACAGACTAAAAGAAAAAAGAGGGGGATTTAATGTTTGTTATCATCCTGCTGTCAAACCGCCGTCAACCGTCACAATACTGCCGGTCATGAAGCTGTTGGCAGGCGAGACAATGCTGCAGATAACATGCGCCACCTCGCCGACATTGGCAACTCGCTGCAAAGGGTATGACGTTGCCATATCATAAAGTGTGTAGCCACCCTCCACATCCATTAGCTGCTTGGACAAAAGCGGTGTATCCACATCAGCAGGGCAAACGCAGTTCACACGCACGCTTGGTGCCAAATCCAGTGCCAACGCCCTTGTAAGCGCCACCACCGCACCCTTGCTGGCGCAGTACAACGAACAGCCGTAATTGCCGTTTATCCCAGCATCCGATGCAACATTAAGCACGCAGCTGCCGCTACGCAGATACGGCAGCACTGCCTGCGTCAAAAGCATGGTTCCCAGCACGTTTACCCCCATCATAGAAGTAAAATCTGCCTCCGTCAGCTGCTCCAGACGCTGCTCCTTGTATGCGCCTGCGCTGTTGACCAAAATGTTTATCTGTCCATCCTGCTTGTTTTCGTTGGCAACGATTTGCGCCACAGCTTCAGCGCACTGCTCCCTGCTGGTCACATCACAGGCAATATACACAGCCTCTGCTCCCGTTTCCTGCGCCAAATAGGTCAGGGCCTGCGCCCCGCGCAGACGTGAACGCCCCAAAATATATACCCGCGCACCATCGAGCAAAAGACGTCTTGCTACCTCCAGGCCAATGCCGGACGTGCCACCACTGATTACAGCGCACAGACCCTCACAGCCATATTGTAAATTATTCATTTTTCTCCTCCTTTATCTCCGGCGGCAAAAGCACGCTTATCGTCGTACCCTCACCCTCTGTGCTGACAAGCTCCAGCTTCATATCATGGCGCTGTGCAATCTGCTTTGCTATAGCAAGCCCCAGGCCGCTGCCGGTTTTGTTATGCTCGTTGCGTGCCTTATAGAACCTGTCAAAGGCGTGGGGAACATCTTCAGCCTTCATACCGCAGCCATGGTCAGCAACACTCAGGCGGTTGCCCTCAAGCCGCACCTCAATAGCAGCTCCCTCCGGTGAAAACTTAACACTGTTATGCAAAAATACCAAAAGCATCTGCCGCAGACGGCCGTAGTCGCCGTTTAGCATATAGATATCCTTGTCCGCACTGCCTGTAACCTGCAAATTTTTATCCTGTCCCAGCTGCCTGCTGCTACGCACAGCGTCATTCATAACATCCACCATGTTCAGCGGTGCCTTTTCTATTGGGAAATCCGTATTCTGCAGACGGGACAAATCCAAAAGATCATTAATCAGGCGCTGCAGGAACAGGCTTTCCTTATACATCTGCTCATGAAAGTCATCCACCTCGGCCTTTTCGGTAACAACGCCATCACGCAACGCCTCCAGGCTGCCACGGATGACTGTCACCGGCGTGCGCAGCTCATGCGAAATATTAGCGATGAATTCGCGGCGCAGCTTTTCCAGCTTCCTGCTTTCGGCATCCGCCAGCTCCAGGCGCTCGGCCAGTACGTCCAGCGTCCGCGCCAGCTCGCCGATTTCATCGTTTTGCGTAATGTTGCCACGTGCCGTATAATCCCTGTCCGCCAGACGCTCAGCTATACGCTTCATAAGTCCCAGAGGCTTGGTAAAGCGCCAGCTCAGCACCACTGCCAGCATCATGCCCAAAACCAGCGCCACCACCAGGCTGATGAGCAAAATCCTTAACCCTGCCCACACAGCCTCGTGCAGGCCGGCAACCGGCGAATGCAACAGCAGCACTGCCTTAATATTTCCCTGCGCGTCACGCACAGGCTGGCCCACTGTCAGCATAATGCCATCCAGCATAGGATTATATTCTTCTATTATGAAGGACTTACCGCTAAAGCCCTCCTCCACCTTTTCCCTGATGTGTGGCGGCATCCTGTCATATGCCTCCTTAGGCGTTTTGGGTGGCTCGCCCTTAGGCGGTGGCGGCGGCTGATGCCAAAAGCTGAGCATACCGCGCTCGTGGTGCATTTTACCCTCGTGCCGCTGCTTTTGCATACGTTCCCTATTAATACTCAGCTGACGGTTACTGTCCACCACCCACACAATTTCCTGGGAAACGTTGTCTATGTAATTTATAAACTT
Source organism: Ruminococcus intestinalis (assembly GCA_963657675.1). Classification (GTDB taxonomy): domain Bacteria; phylum Bacillota; class Negativicutes; order Acidaminococcales; family Acidaminococcaceae; genus Phascolarctobacterium_A. The sequence goes on along the minus strand of CAVKMV010000038.1, from coordinate 3,821 downwards.
GCTGCTGGCAATGCCCTCGCCGTGACGTTGCTCCAGGCGAATCATATTATCGCTGATGACATCTGCTATCTTTTGGGCGCGCTGGCGCATTTCCTGCTCCTTGATCTCTATTGTCTGCTGCTTAAAGAACTCGTAAAACACACCGCCGATAATCACAGCAAACACCAAAAGCACCGCCGAAAAATACAATGTCAGCTTAAGTGCGATTTTGTTTTTCATCTATTTGCCCTCAAAGCGGTAGCCTACGCCCCAGATGGTTTTGATTTCCCACTGTGGATGCTCGTACTTATCCAGCTTGGCACGCAGGCGTTTTATATGCGAATCCACCGTGCGGCTGTCACCAAAATAATCATAACCCCAGATGCTGTCCAGCAAATTATCCCTGCTAAACACCTTAGTAGAATTTTTAGCCAATGTCCACAACAGCTCAATTTCCTTTTTCGTCAGCTGCACATCCTGACCATCTATCTGCACTGCGTATTTATCCAAATTGATGAAAAGGTTCGCATAGGTAAGCGACTGCCCGCCAGCAGGCCCGTTATCACCAATACGGCGCAAAACCGCACGCACACGCGCCATCACCTCAGGTGCGCTAAAGGGCTTGATAACATAATCATCGGCACCGATATCCAGACCCATAATTTTGTCATA
>CAVKMV010000038.1:0-3160 GCA_963657675.1 Ruminococcus intestinalis | reverse complement strand
ACCATAGATTCCCTGCGCAGGCGGCGGCAGACCTCAAAGCCGTTCATTTCCGGCATCATTACATCTAACAGCACCATCACAATTTCATTTTCATATGCCAAAAACCTGTCTAAGGCCTCCTTCCCATCAAGAGCTATGACAGGCTCAAGTCCTTCCTTTTTCGCATATCCGGAAAGAATCGTAGTAATCTGCTTATTATCGTCGGCAATCAAAATCCTTTTCATCCGTCATCCTCCTTCAAGCATTCTTTACTTCATTATATTACATTTTAGCCTGCAAGTGTGTTGAAAATATGACGCAAAAAAATTTATTTTAGGCTTATTTGGGGGCAAAAAAACATAAAAACGCCATAATGCCCCTGTACAATACAATCAAAGCCAAGGACAAACCCAAGGCCTGATAAATTTGCTAAAATATCCACCAACTAAAATATACAAGGAGATGAACATTATGTTGAACATGAAAAAGACTCTCGTAATCGGTACCGTACTCACTGCCTTCTGCGCCAGCGCCTTTGCTACCGAAGCTGATACCCAGCCCAGCAAGCCGAGCATGAGCGAAAGGGTGAACGCCATCCTGAATGAAAACGACAGCGACCGTCCCTGCCCGCCCCCTGGTGACTGCCCGCCTCCCGGCGGCCCCGGACATCACGACAGACGCGGCCACCAGTTGACACCTGCACAGCGTGCTGAACGCGAAAAAATGCGTGCCGAGTGGGAGAAAATGACTCCTGAGCAACGCCAGAAGGCCTTTGAAAAGCATCAGCAGGAACGTGAAAAGGAACGCAAGGAGCGCCACGAAAAGCGTGCCAAGGAAACAATGAGCAAGCTCACTGCCAGCCAAAAGGCCGAGGTAGAGCAGTTTATTAAAGACGATATGGCGCAGCGCAAGGATATGCACGAGCGACTGCAAAAAATGACACCGGAGCAGCGTGAGGCAGTAAGGGCCAATAAGCCAATGCCGCCTAAGCCGCCCAAGAAATTTGACAAGCAGCACAAGGATATGCGCCACGGTCACGGCGGACCGCATGCCTGGAAAGATGGCGACCGTCCCTGCCCGCCGCCTCCGCCACCAGCAGGTCCGCATCATGGCGGCCCGCACCACAATGGCGACTTCCCGCCCCCGCCACCGGCTGACGAAAAATAATCCAGCTTTTAAGTTGAATTTAATCTTTCTCCCCTATAATACAATACAACAAAGCTTTTTATAACAAACACCCTAACAATACTACACACCTCAATACTCTTCTTTCTTCCTAAAATTAATCAAAGGCAAGGCCCGTTGCGGAATTCAAACATGCAACGGGCTTTTGCTATACAGGCAAAAGAAAAAATTACGCACTGCCATTGCACGTGCCCAAGGCACCTTTAGTGATAAAACAAATTTTATTATACTCACTGTGAATGTGCCTAACCTGCTGATATAAAGAAGAAAAACGCAAAAAGCGTCCGTTTGCCGCCGGACGCCTTTTACGTTTTTTGATGAGTATGAGTATATCATGAAGCGAAGTCAAATTCTTGACTAAACTTTAGGTATATGATAATCTAATTGCGGCAAAAATTCCATCTACAAAAAGTAAAATCCGTGCATTAATGAACACTCTCACATGTTTGTACATTTTTCGGAAAGGAGTACCCATATGGACAGACGCCAGCAAAAGACACGCCAGGCCATTATTGATGCCTTCGTCAGCCTGCTCAATAACACTCACTATGAAAAGGTAAGCGTCAAGGACATAATTGAAGCTGCCAACGTTGGCCGCAGCACCTTTTACAGCCATTTCGAAACCAAGGACGAGCTGGCACGTCAAATCTGCTACGATCTTTTTGAGCATATTTTTAGTCACGTAATCCCCTCCTGCTCCACGCACGACTTCTCCGCTATGCCACAAAATGCCGAAACACGTATCGCGCACATTCTTTATCACCTACGTGATAAGCGCGGCTATTACCTTGGCATCATCAGCTACGATGAAGGCACGATGTTTTTGCGCTTCTTCCGCGATTATATGCTACAAAAGATAAGCATAAAAATGACCGGTCCCTACCAGGAATTCATCCAACGCGTACCGGAGGACTTTTTGGTCAACAGCCTCACCAGCAGCTTCGTCGGCATGATCCGCTGGTGGCTGAAAAACAACATGCAGCCTGGTCCGGAGGTTGTAGCCAACTACTACATGGCTCTGATTAATCCGGCCATTGCTGAATTTGAAACAAATGAAAAGTGAATTGAAAAAAAGGACAGTACAGCTTCAAGGGCTATACTGTCCTGCTTTTTATTGATGCCACAGGCCGTAATAATGGATGATGTAATTACTCAATGCGTCCTCATATTCACTATCAGGCACAGGCTTATCCATCTGGTCGACAAAGTGGTGTGCATCCGACCAATAAAAGGCCTTGCCGCCAAAGTAGCCCAAGGCGTAAGGAACATCCGTATCAGCCAGCAGATTGCGGCCCATAAACTTATTGGGAACGTCAATTCCCAGCAAATACAAAAGCGTCGGCGCCAGGTCAATCTGCGACGCATATTCATTGGTGTGCAATGCTGCCAACGGTGCCATATTTTTACCCACGAAAATCAACGGAATCGGCGCTATGCTCTGCTTATCATCCGCCTTCGTCACCAGCTTGGTATATTCACCGCCGCTGTGCGGATTGTGGTCGCTCGTAATGATGAATAATGTACGCTCATCCATCAGACCACGCTTTTGCGCTTCCTCAAAAAAGTGCTGCAGCGTTTTGTCTACCCAATATACGCCACGCACCGTAATATAGGGATTACTGCGCACTGCATCAGGCATTTCGTTCCAGGTTAGGCCGGTATAGGGATAAGGCTGATGCATATCCAGCGTTTTAGTGACCATCAGCAGACGGTCATCCTTTTGCTTAGCCTCCTGCAAAAGCTTCAGCGTTTCCTCATACATCACATCGTTATGATAACCCCAGCCGCTGGCACCGGTGTAACCCTGCTTTTCTAAGTACTCCTTGGCGTAATATTCACTCATACCGAACTGCTCCGGATACTCACGCAGCTCGTTGGCATAATATTGACTGGAGGCATTCATAAAAATGCCGCGCATATCATGCTCCTGCACGCAACGGAACAGGGACGGTGTATCCTTACCCGGAATGTCCTTATCCATGATTAAATGCGCACG
>CAVKMV010000037.1:0-18093 GCA_963657675.1 Ruminococcus intestinalis | reverse complement strand
AATCATAGCGCGGTGCAGCGCCTTAGTGTCCTTGTAGCTGATGCCGCGGACGACAGACTGCGGTAGCGACAGAGTGCAGATGCCCACGAGCAGCCATTGGCTGATGTAGAGGGAGATGGGCATTTTGCCGCGTGATAAGGGCTCCAGCATGTCCGGGTGCTGGCTGGAGATGTAGGCCATCATATTTTCAAAGCCGCCGCCTACGTGCATCATGCCGCCCATCAGGATGCACATGCCCACGATCATGGCGATGGCGCAGCAGGCATCAGTCACGGCCACGCCCTTAAAGCCGCCGATGGTGGTGTAAAAGACAACGATGAGACCGAACATTGTCAGGCCGGTGATGTAGGAAAAGCCTGTTACTGCTTCAAACAGCTTGGCGGCACCCACGAACTGCGCCACCATGGTGGCGCAGAAGAAGGCCACGATGACGAGCGCAGATAAATTGGCCAAAAAGTCGGAATGATAGCGTGCGCGCAGCACGTCGATAACGGTGACGGCGTCAATTTCGCGGGCGATGAGGGCGATTTTTTTGCCGAACACACCCAAAACCAAAAAGATGACGACAACCTGCACGATGGCCATATACAGCCAGCCGTAGCCGATGACCCAGGCCATGCCGGGACCGCCGACGAAGGTGCTGACGCTGCTGTAGGTGGCGGCGGTGGTCATGGCCAGCACAAAGCCTCCCAGGGTGCGTCCGCCGATAAAGTAATCCTTGGCAAAGTCCTTCTGCCTGTTTTCCTTGGAAGCGCGCTGGATATAGGCACTGATGCCGAGCAGTGCGAACAAAAACAGCAGCACAGGTATAAGATTAAAGATATTATTCATGCTTTTGCTCCTCTGCGTTGGAATCAAGGTCAAAGTTTACAAAGACCCTTTCCGTTAAGAACACGGTGACCATAATGGCGAAAATCCAGGTGCCGACGCAACCACCCCAAACCCACAGCGGGGTGTGCCACAGGGATATGTCGCTATCTGCCAGGCCAAAGCCTGCCAGCCACCAGAAGATGATGACGGCGACGGTGGCAATTACCGTGGCGACGGCTTCGCGGTTGGCCTGACGGAATTTTTCACTACGTTTCATTAATACTGCTCCCTTCGTGCAGGCCTGTGAGCCTGAATATGCTATAAATTATATTTTAGCATAAAGAGCTGCAGGCTGCAGGAAAATATGCAAAATCGCAGGTGTAAAATATAGCCGGCGTTTGTCAATTGCTGTTAGCCTATGCTATAATATTAAATGGTGATTATTTTGAAGAATACATTGTATAATTTGGCCACAATGTGGCTAACTATGAGCGTAATATTTTTTTTGGTGGAATACCTGACAGGCTGGCTAGCGGTCGTCACCTTGGGCGGACTGGTCGCAGGCGCGTTTATTGAAGGTGTTTTTGTGCTTATCGGTCTGAAGCTGATGCAGCTGGCGACGAGTAAGGCTTTTTACCAGGCACCGTTTAAGCAGGCGCTGGAGCTGCGGACGGAGGCGGCTAAGGCCTTGGTGGTTGTGGCGGCGTTGTCGTTAGAGGGAGCGATTAACCTCTGTCGTATGCTGCCTGGCTATGAGCTGAATTTTGGCATAGCACACGGAATCTTTTTGCTATTGCTGTACCCGGGTGCGGCGATATATTTGCAGAAGCTGATAAGCAGCAGGGAGAGGGTAGAAGATGGAAATTAAGCTGATTGCCAGTGATATGGATGATACACTTTTAAATAGTGACTGTAAAATTTCTGCCAGGAATGAGGCTGCGATCAAGGCAGCGGTGGCTGCAGGCAAAATCTTTTTGATTGCTACGGGACGTATGTACGTTTCAGCGCAGCCATATGCAGAGCGGCTGGGGCTGGACGTGCCGCTTGTTACCTATAACGGCGCGCTGGTGAAGGGCAGCTTGAGCGGCGAGGTGTTTTATGAACACAAAATGCAGCTGGAGACTGCCAACGAGGTTTTGGCTTACTGCAGGGAAAAGGGTTATTATTTGCAGCTTTATATTGGCGACAGCATTTATATCCGCCAGCAAAACGACTGCTCGCGCATGTACACCAAAATAAGCGGTATCCCTACGACGGAAATCGGTGACGCGCTGTACCATACGGATGCAGCTCCCTATAAAATTTTGGTGATGACCGGGGCAGACGAATTTGGCGAGGTGTGGCAGCAGTTTGCGCAGCGCTTTGCCGGCAGGCTGGATGTGACCAGCTCTAAGGATAACTTTTTGGAGCTGATGGAGCCGGGTGTTAATAAATGGGAGGCTGTTAAGAGCGTAGCCGCCAGCTACGGCGTGCAGCCGCAGGAGGTTATGTGCATCGGCGATTCCAACAACGACATCAACATGATTGCCAACGCCGGTATTGGTGTGGCTGTGGCCAATGCCAAGGATAGCGTCAAAGCTAAGGCAAAAATCATTACTGCGTCGAATAATGACGATGGCGTGGCCCTGGTGCTTGAAAGTATTTTGACCAAGCAGGCTGAAATGTAATCCAATGGGGTGGAGCGTGTATCTGCCCCTTTTTTAATCTTAATAGGTTGACCAAGGGAGGTGCAAAATGACGGAGAAAAAATCACTTCTGGAATTTATCGGTAAGCAGAACATACCGGCTCAGGAGCCTGCAACGGCAGAGAAGGTGCACACAGCGCATGAGCACGCGCATACACATCCCAATAAAAAGAAGGTTGTGAACCGCCTGGCACGCATAGAGGGACATGTGCGCTCTATCAAGGCCATGGTTGATGCTGACCGTGACTGCTCGGAGGTGCTGATTCAGATCGCCGCTGTGCGTAAGGCCTTGGATAATACAGCCAAGGTGATTTTGAAGGAGCATTTGGAGCATTGCATTTTGCACGCTCTGGAAAAAGGTGACGGCAGCAAGAGCCTGGAGGATTTTGAAACTGCTATCGACAGGTACCTGCGCTGAGCAGTAGGGCTTGTCATAATCTGTAATTGCTGTGTAAGGCAAAAAGGCACTCAGCTAAAAGCCGGGTGCCTTTTGTGTTATAATGTTAAATATGTACTGTCTTAAGCAAAGCGCTGCTGCAGCTTGGGAACAAAGAGCAGTAAAAAGCCGCTGCGGGCGATGTAAAATACCAAGAACGCCATCCACAGGCCGATGTTGCCATAGAGCGGGATGAGCGTAAAGTAGGCGGTCAGGTAGCAGCCAACAGTCATCAGCATGGAGATGCAGATGGGCTTGGTGTAGAGTGCACCGTTGAAAACGCCGTAATATACAATTCCCAAGGCGCTGATGAGCGGGAAGAAGGCGATGAAGAGGTCGTATTGCTGCGCCGTGTTGATGACGTTTGGCAGGTTGGTGAAGCAGCCCAAAATGGCGTGACGGCAGATGTAATAGAAGACAGTTTGCGCTAGGCCAAAGCCGATGGCCCAAATGAAGCTGATGCGCAGCGTGTCGTTGAGCATGGGCTTGTTGTGCTCGCCAAAGGCAATGCCGGAGTAGATAGCACCTGCCTGCGACAGGCCTGTGAGGATATCACCCATGATGAACTGGATTTGGAAAAGTATGGAATTAGCTGCCAAAAGCTCGCCGCCGAAGGCTGAGCTTTGGTGCATAAAGCTGTTGACCATGATAATCATGCAGAACATGCGCACCGTGAGGTGTGAACCGCATTGCACCATTTGGCGGCAGGTGGGACCGGAAAAAATTTCGCGCAGGGGTACTGCCGTAAGCGGCAAAGGCTTGTGCTTATAATAAAAGTAAAAAAAAAAAAAAAAGCCTGTTATATTGGCTATGCAGGTAGCAGCAGCCACGCCTGTGACCTCAAAGTTCCACACGACCACGAACAGCACGTCCAGCACCAGGTTGATGATGTTGCTGGCAAGGGCGGTGAGTACGGCGATGCGCACGTGCAGCGTGCCTGCGAACCAGCCCTGTGCCGTCTGGAAGACCAGTGTCAGAGGCATAATCCAGATGAGCATGCGGTAATAGCGCTCCAGCATGGGACGGGTGGCGGCGTCGGGATTAAACAGCACCAGTGCCGTCTGCCAGATGGGCTCCTGCAAAACGACCAGCAAAAGACCGATAGCAAAGGCTGTCAGCACGCCACGCAAAAATGCGCCTGCGAGCAGCTTGGGGTCGTGGTGTCCTAATGCCTGGGCGGCAAAGCCGCTGGTAGAAATCTTTAAAAAGCCAAAAAGCCAGTAGACGGTGCTGAAGATAACGGCACCGAGCGAAACGGCGTTGATATACGTATAATTTCCCAAATGACCGACGACAGCAGTATCAACCGCGCCCATGAGCGAGGCCGCCATAGTGGAAAAGGTGAAGGGGAGACTTGTTTTTATAAATTGCATGTGAGATAATTTCATTGCTGCACCACGTTCCTAATAAAATTCTTGCAACAATATAATAACCCCCATAGGGGGATAAAGTCAATAGGAAATGTTTCTGTTAAGCAATTTACTTTAGCTCGTCTGCAATTTTATTAAATGCATAAGAAAGTTAAAGAAGGGATTCTATGTCTATTTTGCCGATTTTTATACCGCATGCCGGCTGCCCACACCAATGTGTGTTCTGCAACCAAAGGACAATCAGCGGACAGCAGCTTGCAGCTATAGCCAACGCCCGTGCCCAGATAGCACGCTGGCGTCAGTGGCTGCGGCCTTCGCTGCAAAACGAGGCTGCCTTTTATGGTGGCAGCTTTACAGGCTTGCCCTTGGCGCTGCAGCACCAGCTGCTGGAGTTGACAGACGAGCTGCTGGCAGAGGGCTTTATTGGTAGCGTGCGCCTGTCTACACGTCCGGATTATATTGATGAAGATCGCTTAGCACTGCTAGCGCACCATGGGGTGAAGCTGGTGGAGCTGGGAGTGCAGTCTTTGGATGACGCAGTTTTGCAGGCGGCAGGCAGGGGGCACACGGCGGCGCAGGTGGCTGCGGCGATGCAGCTTTTGAAGCAGCACGGCTTTGCTACCGGCCTGCAGCTGATGGTGGGACTGCCGCAGCAAGGCTTTGCCAGCGTGCAGGAGACAGTGCGACAGGCAATCGCCATGGCACCAGACATTGCGCGCATCTATCCGCTTTTGGTAATTAAGGACACGCCGCTGGCGGCGGACTTTGCGGCAGGACGCTTTGTGCCGCTGACGCTGGAGGAGGCGGTGGAGCAGGCAGCCTGGGTCTACAGGGAGCTGACAGCGGCAGGGATCAACGTCATCCGCATCGGCCTACAGGCGGATGCAGAGCTGTGTGCGCCTGGCAATATCATCGCCGGACCGTTTCACCCTGCCATGGGCGAGCTGGTAAAAAGCCGCGTGCTGCGCGACGAGCTCACGCCTAAGCTGGCAAGGCTTGCCGACATGGGGGTGCAGGGGATAGCAATAAGCTGTCCGGCAAGGCTGGAATCGAAGCTGCGCGGACAAAGAAGCTGCAACCTGCGCTATTGGCAGGAGCGTTTTCCTACTATTCGTCTGACGGTGCTGCCTGGTGATGGTGAAGCGGTGGAGCTGTGGCCGCAGACAGGTGAGACAAAGCAGTCTGGAGCCTTGCGGTAAAAATTTGCTCCATTTTCGCCTTACTATTGGCGCAGCATATTGTTAAAATGTAACATATTATGATAAAATAATATGATATGATATTAGATTAAAGAAAACGGGTGATCTTGAGTGCGCTTAAAATCCTTTGCAACCTATGGATTTAAGTCCTTTGCTGATAAAACTGAATTAAGCTTTGATAAGGGTATTACTGCTGTCGTCGGTCCTAACGGGTCGGGCAAAAGTAATATTTCGGACGCTATCCGCTGGGTGCTGGGTGAGCAAAGTGCTAAATATCTGCGTGGCAGCAAGATGGAGGATGTCATCTTTTCCGGCAGCGGCAGACGCAGGGCCTTGGGCGTGGCCGAGGTGACCATTGATTTTGATAATAGTGACCATGTACTGCCCTTGGATTTTGAAGAGGTGAGCCTGACGCGCCGCATCTTCCGTAGCGGTGAAAGCGAATATGCTATTAACAAAAAGAGCTGCCGCCTGAAGGATATCATTGACCTGATGGCGGATACGGGTCTGGGTAAGGGCTCTATGTCCATCATAGGCCAGAATAAGATAGATGAAATTTTAAACAGCCGTCCTGAGGATAGGCGCAGCCTGTTTGAGGAGGCTGCAGGTATTGCCAAATACCGTCTGCGTAAGAAGGACGCAGTGCGTAAGCTGGATGATACGGCCAACAACCTGACTCGTATTAACGACATCCGCAGCGAGGTGGATGCGCAGGTGGAGCCGCTGGCGCAGGCAGCAGAAAAAACACGCCGGTTTAACGAACTGAACGATGACTTGCGCAGGTGCCGCCTGGCGGTGCTGCTGCGCCGGCTGGACGAGATGGAGCAGATATCCAGGGAGCTGAATGCTAAAAAGGAAGCAGCAGGCAATGCCTATGCCGTCAAGGCGGCGGAGCTGAGTAAGCAAAAGGCGGCCCAGGTGGCTTTGCAGCAGGAGCTGGATAAGCTGACCGAGGCCTACAGCAAATTACAGGATGATATCAAGGACAAGGAAACGGCGCTGGAAAAGCTGCACGGCAGCCAAAAGGTGCTTGATGAACGTATCAGCCAAAGCCAAAGGGCCAGCCAGCGCCTGGATGAGCATAATGAGCGTTTGGAGCGCCAGGCAGCCGAGCAGGAGAGCAGGCTGCAGGCGTTGGCAGCGGATTATGACGCGGCGGAAAAGAAGCGTGCTGCGGCAGGCAGTCTGGTGGGCGAGCTGGAATTTCAGCGCGGTGAACAGGTGAAGCTGCTGGAGGCTGCAAAAAAACGTAATGACGAGCTGCAGTCACAGTTTTTTAGCGGGATGCAGGAGCTTTTGGCACTGCGTAACGACCTGCACGGCTTGGAGGAGGCACAGGAGCAACGTGTGCGCCGCCGCGAGGCCTTGAAAAAGAGCATAGAGGAGGCCGAAACGGCCGGCAAGCAGCAGGAGGAGGCCTACAATTCCCTGCTGGAAACTAAGGCGCGCAGCCTCCATAATATGGAGCTGCTGCAAAAGCAGGAGGCGCAGCTGCGCACGGAATATGATGCCAACAAGCGTGCCCTGGAGGCTACACGGGCCAGCCAGCAGCAGTGCCAGCGCCAGTTTACTGCGGCCGAGGCACGGGAGCAGGCTTTGAAGCGCCTGCAGCAAAGCTATGAAGGCTTTGGCTATGGCATCAAGGCCGTAATGAAGGCCAGGGAGCAGTGGAGCGCGCAGGTCGTGGGTGTGGCGGCAGAGCTTATCCACGTAGAAAATAAATATGTCGCAGCCATAGAAACAGCTCTGGGCGAGGGCGCGCAGAACATCGTGATGCGCTCGGCAGCAGCGGCCAAGGCGGCTATTGCCTATTTAAAGAGCAGTGGCGGCGGTCGTGCTACCTTTCTGCCACTGGATACGGTGCAGCGGCGTCTGCCTGGTAACGAGGAAAAGCTACTGACGAAGCTGCCGGGTATTTTGGGCTTTGCGGTGGATTTAATAAGCTATGAGGCCGAAGCCGAAAACGCTATCCGTTTTTTGCTGGGGCGGGTGCTGGTGGCGCAGGATATTGATGCGGCGCTGGCAGCGGCCAAGGCAGCACATTACCGCCTGCGTGTGGTGACGCTGGATGGTGACGTGGTTAATGCCGGGGGCAGCTTGACAGGTGGCAGTAAAAGGCGCAAGGAGGGCTACCTGACCCGTAACGCGGAAATTGCGCAGGTAACAGCTCAGGTGCAAAAGCTGCATCAGCAGATGCTGACCTGGCAGGAGCAGCTGGAGGAACAGGAGCAGATAGAAAAACGGCAGCAGGACGAGCTGCAGCAGCTGTCTGAGGGCCTGCGCCGTGAGCAGTTGGCAGCAGACGGGCTGGAGCTGAAAATTAAGCAGACAGAGGAGCAGAAAAGGCGCGATGACGAGCGGCTGCTGCTGCTTTTGGACGACCGTAGCAATGTAACTGCCGCTTATATGGCAAACCGCGACAGGCTCAAGGAGCTGCGTGCTGCCGTGGCGGAGCGTGAGGGTCAGGATAGCGAGGCAAAAACGCTGCTGGAGGGTATAAAAAAGGAAATTGCCCGCTTTGGCAGTGCCGTCACTGCCCTGGATAACCAGCTGCAGGATGCAAAAATTGCCTTGGAAACCTCTACGGCGAAGGCGCAGCTTATTAGTAGCAGTATGCAGAATATGGATGCTGATGCCCTGCAGCTGCAAAAGGAAAGGGCAGCCAACCAAAGGGAAAAGGAACGCCTGGCGCAGCTGGTTGTCAGCTGCGGCGAGCAAAAGCGCCAGCTGCAGGGGCAGAGTGACGCGCTTTTGGCGCAGCTGCAGCAGATGCTGGGCGGCAAGGACGACTACAGCGCGCAGCGCGGCGGCCTGCTTGACAGGCAGCTGCAGGCGGAGGCTGATGCTGCTAGCCTGCAAGGGCAGGTGGCTGCCAGCGAGAGCGGTCTGCGGCAGGCTGAGCTGGAGCTGGCCAGGCACGAAAGCAGCTGCGCCCATGTCAAGGAGCAGCTGCAGCAGGATTATGCACTGGACGAGGCGCCAGCAAGGGCGTTGGACCTGCAGGATTTGCAGGAGCTGACGCTGGCAGAGCTGCAAAAGCAGGAGGGAAAGCTGACCCTGGCGATTGCGGACCTAGGACCGATTAATGCGGCGGCCATTGAGGAATATAACGCCGTGCGTGAGCGCAGCGAGTTTTTGCGCAGGCAATACAGCGATTTATGCGAGGCCAAGGACAATCTAGAGGCTGTCATTGCCGAAATCAACAGCGGTATGAGCAAGCGCTTTAAGGAGGCCTTTGCCAAAATCAACGAATATTTTGCCCAATGCTACGCTAAGCTGTTTGGCGGCGGTACGGCGGTGCTGCAGCTGACGGAGCCGGATAATATTTTGGATTCCGGCATAGATATCCATGTACAGCCACCGGGGAAAAAGCTGCAGAGCCTGTATTTGCTGAGCGGCGGCGAGAGGGCACTGACGGTTATCGCCCTGTTGTTTGCCCTGCTGAGCTATCAGCCGGCACCGTTTTGCGTGCTGGATGAAATTGATGCAGCCCTGGATGATGCCAATATCCGGCGCTTTGCTGATTTTTTGCGTGATTACGCAGGCAAGACGCAGTTTATAGTAATTACGCACCGTAAGGGTACTATGGAGTGTGCTGATATTATGTATGGCGTGACGATGGAGGAATCTGGTGTTTCCAAGTTATTGTCTGTAAAGATAAATGCAAAGGAGAATGTTTAATGGGATTTTTTGAACGCTTAAAGGAAGGCCTGAGCAAGACCAGACGCAATTTTACTGACCGTATCCAGGAGCTGGTGGGCGTGTCGGCTGTAATTGACGATGATTTTTTGGACGAGCTGGAGATGATTCTGCTGTCTGCCGACGTAGGCGTAAAGACTACCGAAAAGCTGATTAACGCTGTGCGCCAGGCTGCCAAAAAGAAGGAAATCGCCGGCACGGAGGATGTTATTCCCTTTTTGAAAAGGTACATGACGGATTTGCTGGCAGACAACGGCCAACGCACCCGTATCGGCGCCAAGCCTACTGTTATCTTGGTTGTCGGCGTTAACGGCGTAGGCAAGACCACCACCATTGGCAAGCTGGCCAACTATTTTACCTTGTTCAAATACAAGGTTATCCTGGCAGCAGGCGACACCTTCCGCGCGGCCGCCAGCGAGCAGCTGCAGATTTGGGGCGAACGCGCGCACTGTGATGTTATCCGTCATGCCGAGGGTGCCGACCCTGCGGCAGTTGTTTTTGACGCTATGAAGGCTGCCATCGCCCGCAAGGCCGATGTGCTCTTTATTGATACTGCAGGCCGTCTGCACAACAAGGCCAATCTGATGAATGAGCTGGAAAAAATCCACCGCATCATCAAGCGCGAAATTCCTGAGGCACCGCACGAAACCTTTTTGGTTTTGGATGCGACAACAGGTCAGAACGCCATCAACCAGGCCAAGGTATTTATGGAAACCGCCAACGTGACAGGCGTGGTGCTGACAAAGCTTGACGGCACTGCCAAGGGCGGCGTGGTCGTAGCCATCAAGGAGGAGCTGGGACTGCCGGTGAAATGGATTGGCGTGGGCGAGGGCATTATGGACTTCCGTCCCTTTGAGCCTGATAAGTTCGTAGAGGCGCTCTTTGACAGCGAAAAGTGAGCAGAACGCTAGATAATAGTTGAAAGTTTTGCTAATGAGTGGTAAAATATTTAGGTGATTCATGGCCACAGGTGGCTGATTTTTTGAGGAAAGAGGGTAATATCATGACGCGTGTCAATAAGGTTTGGGAAGTAATGGCCAGGCTGCAGGTAGATAGTGTCATTATTAAGGATGTTACCACTATCCGCTATCTTACAGGCTTTACCGGAGATTCCAGTCTGCTGTACCTGGACAGGCAGCATGGCGTGCTGATTACAGACGGCCGTTATACTGAGCAGGCAAAGCATGAGCTGAAGCGTTTTGAGGTGCTGGAATATACTCCCCGCGATGCCCACAGCATCTGGGCGGCGGCAGCAGAGCTGGCAAGGGCAGCGCAGGCTAACGTCGTCGGCTTTGACGGCAGCTGGTACAGCTATGATGATTACGTAGTCCTGCAGGAGCTTTTGGGCGGTGTCTGCATGCAGAGCATTGATTTGAGCGCTATCCGCATGATTAAGGATAAAAAAGAGCTGGACATGCTATTGAAGGCTGCCAGCATCGCCGACGAAGCGTTTATCAGGCTGTTGGCTGATATCCAACCAGGCACCACGGAGCGTGCTTTAGCGGGTCGGCTGGAATATTATATGCGTGAGCTGGGGAGCGAAAAGACCTCCTTTGATACTATTGTAGCCTCGGGCATACGTAGCGCGCTGCCGCATGGCATGGCATCTGATAAGGTTATCGAGGTGGGAGATTTCGTCACCTTTGATTTTGGCGCCGTCTACAATGGCTACCATTCAGATATGACGCGTACTATAGTTATGGGTGCGGCAACAGCCTGGCACCAGGAAATTTATGACATTGTCCTGGAGGCGCAGCTTAAGGGCCTGAGGGCTGCTGAGGTGGGCATGACCGGCAGGGAGCTGGATGCCATTGTGCGTGACAGCATTACTGCCCGCGGCTACGGTGATTACTATGTGCATGGCACCGGTCACGGCGTAGGCCTGGAGATTCACGAAATGCCGAATATCAACAAGCGTGGCAGCACTGTGCTGAAAACAGGTATGATTTTTACTATTGAACCTGGTATATACATTCCCGGCAAAGGCGGGGTTCGTATAGAAGATACTGTTGTTTTGACTGAGGAAGGGGCCAGAGCCTTAAACGGCGTCAAAAAGCAGCTTATTGAAATTGTCTAATCATAAAATTTATAGGAGGGCTTCCAATGATTTCCACAAACGAATTTAAAACCAACGTAACTGTTACCATCGATGGCGACGCTTGGCAGGTTGTTGAGTTCCAACACGTAAAACCTGGTAAGGGCGCAGCCTTCGTACGTGCTAAAATGCGCAATCTGTGCACTGGCTCCGTTGTTGAGCGTACCTTCAATGCCGGCGAGCGTCTGCCGAAGGCACATATCGACCGCCGTGAAATGCAATATCTGTACGAATCTGACGGCATGTATGTATTCATGGATAACGAAACCTATGAACAAACCGAGCTGAGCAAGGAAACCCTGGGCAGCGCGCTCAACTTCCTGAAGGAGAACATGGACGTTAAGATTATGATTTACGAAAACCGTGTGCTGGGCGTTGACCTGCCGAACACCGTTGAGCTGACCGTAGTTGAAACCGAACCCGGTATTAAGGGTGATACCGCTACCGGCGGCAGCAAGAACGCTAAGATGGATACCGGCTATGTTGTTAAGGTTCCCCTGTTCATCAACGAGGGCGACGTACTGGCAATTGATACCAGAACCGGCGACTATATTTCCCGCGCATAATCAAATTGCAATAAAAAGAGGCTGTTGCTTTGGCAACGGTCTCTTTTGTGTATGCAGGATGTTTTTGTTACCTGGCAGGAATTTTGCCTTTAATACAGAAGTTATAATATTATCATAGCTATGCATATTGCACGGGAAATTTTTATAAAGCTGTGCAGCGAAAAGGAGGAGTTTTCCTTGTATTTAGACAAACTGCTGATAACAGTGCTCATGCTTTGCAGTCTGCTGTGTCCAGTGGCTGCAGGTGCGGCCGGCATCACCAATTATCCGCCGCTGCTGAATCCTGCACATTGGACGGCGCAGAATACAAATGGTGACCAGCTGGTTTTGGACAGTAAGGGCGTGAGTGCCTTTAATGCCAGGGTGCGCAGTGCGTCACGCACAGTGCCGGACCTCATAAATTATCCGGCCAGTATGAGCGGCGACGCGCTCAAAACTAAAATTATGGATTATTCCGTTTTAGATGATGATTTATACCTGCATGGCAATAAGGTGAGCGAAAACTACAAGGATATCCTGCGCAAGCAGACGAATATCAACGCTGTGCCTGCCACTGCCAGGCTGCGTTATGGCGTGACGGTGCGGCGGACGGCGGTGCGTGCCCTGCCTACGGGCGAGGGGCTGTATTATTACGCCGGTGATACGGATTTTGATGCCCTGCAGCAGACAATGCTGGACCCGGGCGAGCCCGTAATCGTGCTGCACACCAGCGCCAATGGTTATTTTTATTACGTGCAGGCTGTCAACTACAGTGGCTGGGTGAGCAAATTCAACGTGGCGCTGGCCGAGAAAAAGGACTGGCTGGCCTTTGCTAAGCCCGAAAAATTTTTGGTGGTGACGGACGCAGCCTATACGCTGAAAACAGCGGGCGAAAACGTGCTGTACCAGCAGGGGGCGCGCCTGCCTGTAGACAGCGTGCAGGGAAATGTTTATATTGTGCTGGCGCCAGTGCGCGCAAGCAGCGGCGTATTGCAGAAGCAAAGGCTTTTTGTGCCTAAGGCTTCCGGCAGCGTGCATTATGGCTATCTGCCCTATACCGGAAACAATATAATTAACGCGGCCTTTAAGTTTTATGGTCAGCCCTACGGCTGGGGCGGCCTTAAAAACAGTGTTGACTGCTCCAGCCTAGTATTTAACGCCTACCGCACCGTTGGCATCATCCTGCCGCGCGATGCAGACCAGCAGGAGCAGGGGGCAGGCACCAAACACGCTATGAGCGGTGACGACAAAATGCGCAAGCAGCAGATTAACAGGCTGCAGCCGGGGACCGCTCTCTATATGGATGGACATGTGCTAATCTACATCGGCCAGATTAACGGTGAGCCTTATGCCATTCATGCATTGGGTTCGCATTACGCCAACGGCAGCCGTAAGGTGATGCGGGTCGTGGTGAGCGATCTCAGCCTGAAGCGGGCCTCGGGACAGACGCATTTGCAGGCGCTGACTAACGCTGTAGAATATAAATGATAGGAGAATGAAGTATGTTAAATCAATTTACCTGTGAAGCAGCAGCCTTGGACGCTGCTGTATATAATGCTGCGGACAGTATTGTCATCTTTTTGTGCAAGGAATGCCTGGCGTCGCTGGGCAAGCTGCAGCTGCCTGCTGCTGTGGGCAGGGCGGTTGAGCTGTACGCGGCGCAGCATGACGATATTTACGAGCCTGGCAGCGTTGCAACGCTGGTGCTGCCGCAGGAGGACAGCCTGCTGACCGTGCTCATTGCCGGCTGTGGCGAGGGTGCAGACTGTAAGCCTAATAACTTTCGTAAGGCGGCAGGGGCGGTAGCGCGTGCCCTGCACACTGCTAAGGCTAAGCAGGCAGTGCTGGCAGCGCCTATTTTGACAAACCCTGAGCGTGGTGCCAATTTGCAGTGCCTCGCTGAAGGTCTCTACCTTGGCGGCTATACCTTTAATAAGTTCAAGAGTGAGGCTAAGGCTGCACCGCTGTGCCAGGTTAAGCTTGTGAGCGCGGTGGAGGATGCTGACGCAATTTTGCATGCTGCTGAAATCGCTGCTGAGGCCGTATGCTACGTGCGCGATTTGGTAAATAACCCGGGTAACGTGGTTACACCGCAATATCTGGCAGAGGAAGCACTGCGCTTTGGACAGCAGCTGCCGCTGACTGTTACCGTGATGGATGAGGCGTTGATGGAAAGCCTTGGCATGAACGCCATCCTGGCCGTGGGGCAGGGCAGTCACAACCCGCCGCGTCTGGTGGCACTGCGCTATAACGGTGCCGGTGACGCACCCTATACCGCCTTTGTAGGCAAGGGCGTAACCTTTGACAGTGGCGGCATTTCCATTAAGCCTGATGACAACATGGGCGAAATGAAGGACGATATGACGGGTGCGGGCGCAGTTTTGGGCGCAATGTGTGCCATCGCCCGCCTGCAGCTAAAATGCAACGTCATCGGTGTGCTGGCCTGCGCCGAAAATATGCCTGACGGCAGGGCGCAGCGTCCTGGTGACATCGTGCGCACTGCCAGCGGCAAAACCATCGAGGTTATCTCCACTGATGCCGAGGGCCGCATGGTGCTGGCAGATGGCGTATGGTACGCCTGCCAGATGGGTGCGAAGCGCGTTATTGATATCGCTACGCTTACAGGTGCCGTCATCGTGGCGCTGGGGACGGAAACCAGCGGCATTGTTACTAATGATGATGCACTGGCAGAGCAGATAAAAAAGGCAGGCCGCATAGCCGGCGAAAATTATTGGCAGCTGCCCTCCCTGCCCGAATGCAAGGAGGCCATTAAGAGTGACGTGGCCGATTTGCTCAACAGTGCCGGTCGTGCCGGTGGCTGCATCACGGGCGGTCTCTTTATTGGCGAATTTGTGGATAAGGACCTGCCATGGGCGCATCTGGATATTGGCGGCACCTCTACGGCCACTAAAACAGCAGGCTTCAAGGTAAAGGGTGGCACTGCCTTTGGTACTATGACCTTGATTAAGCTGGCGGAGCTTTTATGATGACGGCGCAGCTGGTTGATTTACATATGCACAGCACCTTTAGCGATGGGCGCTATACACCCACTATGCTGGTGGATGAGGCGGCAGCTAAGGGGCTTGGCGTTATCGCCATCACAGACCATGATTCCTGGAACGGCCTACAGGAGGCGCGGCAGGCAGCGCAAAAATATGGCGGCAGGGTGCGTGTTATCACCGGCGTGGAGCTGGGAACGCAGTACGAGGATGACAGCGTGCACATTTTGGGCTACCATGTATCTACAGATTGTGGAGCCCTGCAGCAGAAGATGGACGAGATGCGCCATGCACGCGAGCATCGTTTGTACGCCATGCTGGATAAGCTGGATAAGCTTGGCTATCATGTGGAGGTAGATGCCTGCGACCCCAAAAACAGGGCGGTGGGCAGGCCGCATGTGGCCAAGGCGCTGGTGTCCAGGGGCTATTTCCCTACGGTGCAGGCAGTTTTTGACGCACTTTTGCACCGTGGCGGACCGGCGTACGTGCCGCAGCCCAAGCTGTCGCCGCATGAGGCAGTACAGCTGATTCATGCAGCAGGCGGCCTGGCGGTTTTGGCACATCCCTCAGAGCTGGCAGATGCTACGCTGCCAGCACGCCTTTTGGCAGCAGAGCCGTTTGACGGCATTGAGGTGTGGCACCCCAGCGCAGATGCGGCAGCACGTGCTAAATGGCTGGCATTGGCGCAGGAGCGAGGCCTTCTGGTGAGCGGCGGCAGTGATTTTCACGCTATCCCTGACCGCTTTCCGGCGCAGCTGGGCATTTGGCAGGTGCGCTACGATGATGTAAAGGGTGTAATAGAATGGAAGTAGTTGCTTTTGTAGGGCCAAGTGGTACAGGCAAGAGCCATCACGCCATTGGCGTGGCCTTTGATAACCATTGCGATGCTATTATAGATGACGGACTTCTAATCAAGGGTACCAAGATTCTTGCAGGCACGTCGGCCAAGAACGAGGAAAACAGAATACAGGCAGTCAAGCGGGCAATTTTTACGGATGACAACCACGCCAGGGTTGTGCGTGAGGCGCTGGCCACAGGTGGCATCAAAAGGCTGCTCATTATTGCGACTTCGGATAACATGATTAACAAAATCACGGGCAGGCTGCAGCTGCCGTCACCGGTCAAGACTGTATATATACAGCAGGTTGCCAGCAAGTCCGAAATCAAAAAGGCACGCTATATGCGCCTGCATGATGGTAAGCACATCGTGCCTGTGCCGACGGTAGAGCTGAAGCCGCATTTCACGGGTTATTTTGCTGATTTGCCCTACAACCTGTTTTCCAGCAAGCGTAAGCAGGAAAAGGCAGCGGACCGCTCCATTGTGCGTCCCTCCTTCAGCTTTTACGGTAAGCTGCTGATTGCGGATAACGCCATTGAGGATATTATTAAGATTATCGGCCACAAGCTGGAGGGCGTTGAGCGCATCACCTCTATAAAGGTGCGCCGCCGCAGTGACAACAGCAAGGGCATTGTCATCAGCGTGGAGGTCGTACTGTATTACGGCGTGCAGCTGTTTAAGGTTACCAAGCAGTTCCAGGCCAAAATCAAAGAGAAAATAGAGTATATGACTGCCATGAAGGTGAATAACGTCAATGTTTCTATCCGCAGCCTGGCTATAAAAAGAAAATGATAACGCTATTGCTTTGTCTGTGTTGCCAAAGTCCTTAATCCTGCAACACAAAAGCCCCCGCTCGCTTTGCGTTTGGCAAAGCAGGCAGGGGCTATATTTTTATACTATTTTATTTATAGGCTCAGTCCTGTCCGGGAACCTTGAGTACGGCGCCGGTAGCAGCAGAGGTAACCAGGGCTGCGTAGCGTGCCAGGTAACCGCTGGTAACCTTCGGCGGCGGGCAAACCCATTTCTTGCGGCGCTCAGCCAGCTCTTCGTCGCTCAGCTTAACGTTGAGGGTGCGGTTCGGAATATCGATCTCGATGATATCGCCGTTTTCTACCAGGGCGATATTGCCACCCTCACGGGCTTCGGGAGAAATGTGGCCGATGCAGGCACCGCGGGTAGCACCGCTGAAGCGGCCGTCGGTGAGCAGGGCAACATCCTTATCGTGGCCCATGCCTGCCAGTACAGAGGTGGGGTTGAGCATTTCGCGCATGCCGGGACCGCCCTTAGGACCTTCGTAGCGGATAACGACAACGTCGCCGCTGACAACCTCTTTAGCGCAGATGGCTGCGATTGCCTCGTCCTCGGAATTATAAACCTTGGCAGGACCGCTGAACACCTTCATAGAGGGATCAACAGCACTTTCCTTGACAACGCTGCATTCAGGAGCGATGTTGCCCTTCAAAACTGCGATGCCGCCGGTCTTGTTGTACGGATCCTCTACACTGTGGATAACCTCAGGACGCAGAATCTCGGCATTTTTGATGATTTGGCCGACAGTTTTGCCGCTGACGGTCAGGCAGCTCTTCTTGATAAGCTTCAAGCGATCCAGCTCGTGCATAACTGCGGGGATGCCGCCAGCCTCGTTCAAATCAATAATGTGGTGGCTGCCGCCCGGGCTCATCTTGGTGAGGTACGGGGTTTTTTTGGAAATCTTGTCGAACAGCTCCAGGGGCAGGTCAATGCCGGCCTCGTGGGCGATGGCAGGCAGATGGAGCGCGGTGTTGGAGCTGCCGCCGATAGCCATGTCGACGGTGATAGCGTTCTTGAAGGCATTGAGCGTCATAATATCGCGAGGCAGGACGTTTTCTTCAATCAGACGCATAACAGCCATGCCTGCGTGCTTGGCCAGGGCGATGCGCTTGCCGTTGTAGGCAGCGGGGATGGTGCCGTTGCCAGGCAGCCCCATGCCCAGAACCTCGGTGAGGCAGTTCATGGTGTTGGCGGTGAACAGACCGGAGCAGCTGCCGCAGCCAGGGCAGGCGCAATGCTCGATCTCGCTCAGCTCTTCCTTATCAATCTGGCCGGATTCAAAGCGGCCGGCAGCTTCAAATACAGTGGATACGCTGATATCCTTGCCATGGTAACGGCCAGGGAGCATCGGGCCGCCGCTGACAACGACGGTGGGGATGTTCAGGCGGGCAGCAGCCATCAGCATACCGGGAACAATTTTATCACAGTTAGGAATCAAAATCAGGCCGTCAAAGGCGTGGCCGTTGGCAACAGCCTCAATGCTGTCGGCAACCAGCTCGCGGCTTGCCAGCGGGTACTTCATGCCATCGTGGCCCATAGCGATGCCGTCGCAGATGCCGATAGCGGGGAACTCGATAGGAGTGCCGCCTGCCTCCAGAACGCCATAC
>CAVKMV010000036.1:0-18592 GCA_963657675.1 Ruminococcus intestinalis | reverse complement strand
AAAGGCTCCCCTTGGGGGGAGCTGGCTGTGAGCGCAGCGAACAGACTGAGAGGGGTCTGCACCAACCTAAAGCTTTAACACAACAAAATAACCGTGCCGGATAAATCCAACACGGTTATCATTTTGTTATTTGAGCAATTCACGAACAATAGCGTTAATACGCTTGCCATCGGCACGACCCTTGGTCTTTGCCATCACCGCCGGCATCACCTTGCCCATATCCTTGGGACTGGTGGCACCAACAGCCGCAATAACCTCGGCCACGATAGCCTTCAGCTCGTCATCGCCAAGAGCTTCAGGAAGATATTTTTGCAAAATCGCAATCTCTTCCTTGGCTTGGGCAACCAACTCGTCACGACCTGCTTTTTGGAATTCCTCCACAGAATCCTGACGCATCTTGACCTCTTTCATCAAGACAGCCAGCACCTCATCATCAGTAAGGTCCTTCTTGTCATTGATTTCAACATTTTTAATATTAGCACGCACCATGCGGATAACGGATAAGCGCAGCTTGCCTGCTTCCCTGTCCTTCATGGCCTGCTTCATATCAGCAGTCAATTGGTCTTTTATAGACATACAGCCCGCCTCCAATTATCTGGTTTTACGTTTTCTGGCTGCTTCGGATTTTTTCTTACGTGCAACGCTCGGCTTTTCATAGTGCTCGCGTTTTCTTACCTCAGAAAGAATGCCTGCCTTTTGGGTTGCTCTTTTAAATCTGCGCAGTGCGCTGTCTAAAGTTTCATTCTTGCCAACTTTAATTTCTGCCATCTGATCTCCCTCCCTCCACACACTTAGGGAAGTGTATATGCAAATTAAGTCTTTACCTGTTACCAGACAAAAACACTTACTGACTAATTATACAGGAAAAGACAAGCGTTGTCAAGTTTTAGCACGGAGGCCAGCCCAAAGCTTTGCCGCCAATTAAGTGGATGTGCAAATGCTTCACAGTCTGCCCGCCGTCGTCGCCGGTGTTGATAACGATGCGGAAGCCCTTTTCGGCAATGCCGGTCTTTTCGGCAATCATTTTTACCTTGCCCAGCATGTAAGCCACCAGCTCGCTGTCAGCCGTAGTGATGTTGGCCGTATGCTCCTTGGGCATAAGCAGCACATGCACGGGGGCCGCGGGTGCGACGTCGTTAATGGCAATCATTTTATCATCCTCGTAAACCCTTGCAGAAGGGATGTCACCCTTAATTATCTTACAAAAAATGCAGTCGTCAGCCATTTAATATCCTCCTTTCAATTTGCGCTACCTAAATATATTCTGTACCAATTAATATAATCCTGCTGTAAATGTGAAATGTTTATGAAATTAATGCTTACACCAGCTCGCCCACAAGGTAATCATCCTGCACGCCGGTTATTTTTACCCTGGCGATGGTGTTGGCCAGCTCCTGCGTGCCGGGTGCCACCACACGCAGATATGGTCCGCACAAGCCTTCCATGTGCGCAGCATCCACAGGCTGCTCAAACAGCACCTCCTCAACCCTGCCCACCATGGCAGCCAAAGTTGACTGGTGCAGCGCATCGTCCACCTGCGCCAGACGTGCGGCGCGAGCGCTTTTTACGGCCTCGTCCACCTGCTGCGGCATTTCGGCAGCAGGCGTACCCTTACGCTTAGAATAAGGGAAGATGTGCATTTTGGCAAAGCCGCATTTTTGCACAAAATCCATAGTAACAGCAAAGTCCTCCTCCGTTTCGCCGGGGAAGCCCACAATTACATCCGTCGTTATCGCCACGTCCGGCACCTGGGAGCGAATCTGCGCCACCAAATCGGCAAAGCGCCCGGTATCGTAGGGGCGATGCATAGCGCGCAAAATCTTATCGCAGCCACTTTGCAGCGGCAGATGCAAATGCCGCAAAAGGCGCGGCTCACTAGCCATCAGCTGCAAAAGGCGCGGCTCCACCTCCACTGATTCCAGCGAGCCCAGGCGCAGGCGCTGCACGCCCTCCACGCTCAAGGCTGCCTGCACTGCGTCATACAGCGTCACGTGCTGCCCTTCCTTCGCCAGCTCCTTGCCATAGCAGCCCAAATGGATGCCGATGAGCACGACCTCCTTATAGCCTGCGGCCACCAGCTTGGCCACCTCCTCACGGATGCTGTCCAGACTGCGGCTGCGCAGCGGCCCGCGCGCGAAGGGAATGATGCAGTAGGTGCAATATTGGTTGCAGCCCTCCTGAATTTTTAAGAAGGCACGGGTCTTGTCGGTTTCCGTGCCCACACCCAGCTCCTCAAATTTAGTGTCCACCGTCATCTGCTGCACATTGTCCAAAATCTCTGTCTGCTTGTGCTCCAGCGCCGCGTTCACCAGCTCCACGATGCGCGCGCGCTCCTGGTTGCCGATGATGATATCCACGCCGCTGATAGCGCGCACCTCCTCGGGCGCGGTCTGCGGATAACAGCCTGTCACCACCACCAGCGACAGGGGGTTGTGGCGCACAGCGCGGTTAATAATCTGGCGCGACTTGCGCTGACCTGTGTTGGTAACGACGCAGGTGTTTACTAAATATACATCCGCCGGCTCGCCAAAGGGAACCACCTCATAACCTGCAGCACGAAAGATAGCCTCCATGCTAGCGGTGTCTGCCTGGTTCACCTTGCAGCCCAGCGTATAAAACGCAATTTTTCTCATTAAGCTTTAATCTCCTAAATCTCCTGTTTCATAAAAAATGGCTGATATCGCGACAAGTCCCGCAGTTTCGGCACGCAATATCCTGCGTCCCAACGACACCGGCACTGCCCCCGCCGCCCGTGCTGCTGCCAGCTCCGCCTCGCTGATGCCGCCCTCCGGGCCGATAATCAAAAGCAGGCTGCTGATGCCGCCAGCCTCCTTGGCCGCAGTAAGTGCTGCCCGCAGGCTTTTTTTGTCCTCGCATTCGTAGGCGATAATTCTGGTTGTGCAATCGCAGGAGGCCAGCATCTCGCCCATGCTCTGCACCGGCTGCACCCTGGGGATGATGTCTCGCTTGCTTTGCTTGGCGGCCGCTTCGGCAATCTTTTGCCAGCGCTCCACCTTTTTTTGCGCCTTGGCGCCGTCCAGGCGCACCACGGAATGCTCCATCGCCACAGGCACCACGCTGTAGGCACCCATCTCCACGGCCTTTTGGATGATGAAGTCCATCTTCTCACCCTTGGCCAGCCCCTGCGCCAAAACCAGGCGCACGGCAGGCTCATGGCTTTCGGCCAGCTTTTTTTGGCAGTGCACGGTTACGCAGCCGTCGTCAACCGCGGTAATGGCAGCAATGGCAGTCACGCCGTCGTCGCTCACAATCTGCAGCTCGTCACCTGGCTGCATGCGCAGCACCCTGCTGATATGGTGTGCGTCCACGCCTGTAATCGTCATTGTTTCGTTGTATAGTTGAGGAAGGAAAAAACGATGCAATTTTATATCCTTTCGTTTGTTTTATTCTTTTCTTTCAGGTCCCCTCTTAGAGGGGGCTGGCATCACCTTCAGGTGATGACCGGTGGGAGTTTCTACCTTACGCCATGCGCATCTGCATTACGACCCAGCCGCCGCGGTGGCTTACATCTTCCACCACCAGACCCTGTCTGTGTGCCTCGGCCTCCACGTCTGCCATGCGCTCCTCGATAATACCGCTGGCCAAAAATACGCCGTCGGCAGCCAGCCTTTGCGGTATATCCTTCAGCAGCATAATAATAATATCTGCGATAATATTAGCGATAATTACGTCCGCCCTGCCCTCGGTGCCATGCAAAAGGTCGCCCTCACGCACCTCGATGGCGTCAGCTAAGCCGTTATCGGCCACGTTTTCCTTAGCCACACGCACAGCCACGGCGTCAATATCCACCGCCTTGACGCTTTTGGCACCCAGCATTGCCGACGCAATCGCCAGGATGCCACTGCCCGTGCCCACGTCAAACACGGTGGACTCAGGCGTGATCACCCTTTCCAGATGCTCCATCATCATATTGGTGGTGTGGTGCGTGCCTGTGCCAAAGGCCATACCGGGATCGATTTCAATAACGTGCTCGCCCTCCTTGGCGGCATATTCCTCCCAGCTGGGCTTAATCACCAGGCTTTTGCCCACGTGCGTCACATGAAAATATTGCTTCCATTCGTTGGCCCAGTCCTGCTCGCTCACCCTGCGAAAGCGCGTGTTGCCAAAGCGATATTTGCCAATACGCTCCTCAATCAGTGCCAGCTGCGCATCGATTTCTGCCAGGCGCTGCGCCAGCTCCTCGTCATCGGCGTAATAGGCGCTGACGGTGACCACCTCGGTGTTTTGCTGCTCGGGAATATCGCACAGCTCCCAGGTACCGCTGCTGCGCAGGTCGTTAATCAGCTGCGGGTCCTCAATCGCCACGCCCTTAGAGCCCACGCTCGTCAAAACATCGGCCACTGCCTCCACCGCCTCATGCGTCACAGGCACGTTCACTTCTATCCATTGCATTTGTCTGCACTCCTTTTAGCTTATTATTATCATACCATTATACACTATCTGCGCCGTAATTGTACATAAGCACTTGACGCGGGCGCAGATTCATTTTATACTAAAATGTAATGTGTTGTGCTACAAGCTGCTTGTCGCAGCAGACATTGGCACAGACAGATTGTTATATTTCAAAATAAGGGAAAAGAAGGTAAGAAAATGCTCACACTAGACAAAATTTATCATGCAGCCTTCATCTTAAAGAGCGTAGCACGCAAGACAGATTTAATAGCGGCACCTCATTTGAGTGACGGCAACGACCTGTATCTGAAAACCGAAAACCTGCAGGTGACCGGCAGCTTTAAGCTGCGCGGTGCCTACTACAAAATCAGCCAGCTTTCGCCGGAGGAGGCCGCCAAGGGCGTAATCGCCTGCAGCGCCGGCAACCATGCCCAGGGCGTGGCCCTCGCCGCCACCAGCATGGGCATCAAAAGCGTCATCTGCATGCCTGACGGCGCCCCCATCATGAAGGTAGAAAACACCAAGCGTCTGGGCGCGCAGGTGGAGCTAGTCCCCGGTGCCTACGACGAGGCGCACGACCGCGCCGTGCAGCTGCAGGAGGAGACGGGGATGACCTTCATCCACCCCTACGATGACGAGCTGGTTATTGCCGGTCAGGGCAGCATCGGTCTGGAAATTTTGGACCAGCTCCCCGATGTGGAAGCAGTTATCGTACCCATCGGCGGCGGCGGTCTTATCAGCGGCGTGGCCTTCGCTATCAAGAGCCTGCGCCCTGATGTCAAAATCTACGGCGTACAGGCAGCAGGCGCGGCCAGCATGTTCAACGCCTTCCACGACCACAAATACGAAACGCTGGAGCACGTCAACACCTTTGCCGACGGCATCGCGGTGAAGACCCCTGGCGAAACCACCTACGAAATAATCAGCAAATATGTGGATGATATCGTCACCGTCAGCGAAGACGAAATCGCCACCGCTATTTTGACCCTGATAGAAAAGCAAAAGCTTATTTCCGAGGGTGCAGGCGCCACCCCTGTGGCAGCAGCTATTTTTGACAAGCTGCCGATTAAGGGCAAAAAGACCGTCTGCCTCGTATCCGGCGGCAACATCGACGTCAACATCCTCTCGCGCGTCATCACCCGCGGCCAGGTTACCAGCGGCCGCCGTGCCGATCTGGTCATCGTGCTCGAGGACCGTCCCGGCCAGCTGCGCCAGGTCAGCGACATTGTCAGCCAGTGCGGTGCCAACGTCGTCGGCGTGCAGCACAACCGCAGCGATGCCAACATGGCCATCACCGGCTGCTTCCTCAAGCTGGAGCTGGAAACCCGCGACGCCAAGCAGATCCAAGAAATCAAGGACAGGCTTACGGCCGCAGGCTTTAGCCTGCTGAACGACAAGGCAGTGCACTATTAATAAAGCAAACAAACAACCCACAGCTTACAAAAACGTAGGCTGTGGGTTTTATTTTGTCTGTATAAAATTTTTACGGAAGAGCGCGCCCTAAGGCCACATGACCCAGGCTCATTTTCCTGCGTTCTTGACGTGCAGCTGCGCCAGGGCCTGCTTGGCTGCGTGCTGCTCCGAATCCTTTTTGGTGCGGCCGCTACCCTCGCCAATAGTTTTGCTTCCCAGCAGCACGCGCGAGGTAAACAGCTTGTTATGCTCCGGGCCCGTGCTGCTCAGCAGCACGTAATGTATATCCACATCACCGTCGCGCTGCAGATATTCCTGCAGACGCGTCTTGTAATCGTTAAAGATACCATGGTGGCAGATATAGTCAATCTCAGGCTGCATCATGCCCAAAAGGTAGCCTCTGGCCACCTCAAAGCCCTGGTCCAGATAAATCGCGCCCAAGACCGACTCAAAGGCATCAGCCAGGATGGAAGGACGCTCGCGCCCTCCGCTCAGCTCCTCGCCCTTGCCCAGCTTCAGATAGTCGCCCAGGTGAATCTTTTTGGCATATTCATAAAGCGATGCCTCGCACACCAAATAGGCGCGCAGCTTCGTCAGCTGACCCTCGGCCAGGTCGGGAAAGTTTTTATACATATAGGTGCTCACAATGACGCTGAGCACGGAATCACCCAAAAACTCTATGCGCTCATTGTGATGCGGTTTAGGATATTGCTTAGCTTCGTGGGCGTAGGACGTATGGGTTAACGCCATGTCCAACTGCTCCAAATCACGCATCTGGATGCCCAGCCCCTGACAGAAGCTTTTTAGCTGCTGTATACGTGTTTCCTGCATTTTCATCAACCCTGCTTTTTAGTCAACGTATTTTTTGAAAACGATGCTTGCATTATGGCCGCCAAAGCCCAGGTTGTCGCTGAGTGCGACGTTAACAACCTTCTTGCGTGCTACGTTCGGCACGTAATCCAAATCCAGCTGTCCTTCGGGATCGTCCAGATCCTTATCCTGATAATTGATGGTCGGCGGAATCAGGTCGTTTTCGATGGTCATAACGGTAGCGATAGCTTCTACGCCGCCGGCAGCACCCAAAAGATGGCCAATCATGGATTTGTTGGAGCTGATGCACAGCTCATAGGCATGGTCGCCAAACACCTTCTTGAAGGCGATGGTCTCACCCAGGTCGTTGCGGTGGGTGGAGGTGCCGTGGGCATTGATGTAATCAACCTCCTCAGGCTTCACGCCGGCGTCGGCAACAGCAGCTGCAATGCAGGCTGCCGGGGTTTCACCGGTCGGGTCGGGAGCAGTGATGTGGTAGGCGTCGCAGTTCATAGCAAAGCCAACCAGCTCGGCGTAAATGTGTGCACCACGTGCCTTGGCATGCTCCAGCTCCTCCAGCACCAGTACGCCTGCGCCTTCACCCATAACAAAGCCATCACGCTTTTTGTCAAAGGGGCAGGAGGCTGCTTCGGGGTTGTCGTTGTTGGTGGACAGTGCCTTCATGTTGGCAAAGCCGGCGATAGCGATGGGGGAAACGGCAGCTTCGGTGCCGCCTGCCAGCATCACGTCAGCATCGCCATATTGGATAGTGCGCAGTGCGTCACCAATGCAGTTGGTGCCGGTAGCGCAGGCAGTTACAATAGCGGTGTTAGGTCCCTTGAGGCCGGTAGCGATTGCGATCTGGCCTGCGGACATGTTGGGGATCTCCATCGGGATGAAGAACGGGCTGATTTTGGACGGTCCCTTAGCACCCAGCTTGAGGGACTGCTCCAAAAAGGTGTGGATGCCGCCGATGCCGCTGCCGACGCAGACGCCGCAGCGCAGGGCGTCTTCCTTGCTCATGTCCAGCTTAGCGTCCTCAATAGCCAGCTTGGCAGCAGCTACTGCGAAGTGGGTCACGCGGTCCATACGCTTGCCTTCCTTTTTATCAATAAAGGCAGTGTAATCAAAATCCTTAACCTCACCGGCAATCCTTACGCTAAAGTCTGTAGTATCGAATTGGGTAATTTCACCAATGCCGGATTTGCCTGCAACAAGGTTGCTCCAAAAGGCATCCTTACCGATACCGATAGGAGTCACAGGGCCGACACCAGTAACAACAACTCTTCTTTTACTCAAAATAGTTCACCTCGTAATTAAATTTTTGCAATTTCTTCCTTTATGCGCCTGAAGATTTCTTTTACAGGCAGTATTTCCTTGATTTTCCACATATTGGCACCGGTGAAGACCAGGCCGGTTTCTACGTCACCCTGCTGCGCGCGGGTCAGCGCCCTGATGATACAGAAGCTGTGCGTGCAGTGCTTGAGGCACAAATCGCAGGTCGTAGGCTTAGGAGCTCTATTTTCTAAAGATAGCTGCGCAAAGGGATTGCGGATAGCGCGTCCCTTGTAGCCGACAGGGCTGTCAATCTGCACAACATCTTCTTTAGTCATTTTTAAGTAAAATTCCTTAAGTGCAGGCGCGCCGTTCGATTCCTCGCTGGCAGCAAACCTGCTGCCCATCTGCACGCCGCTCGCGCCCAGCTTCAAAAGCTCGGCCACGTCACTGCCGCAGACAGCGCCGCCGGCAGCGATAACAGGTATATTAACGGATTTAACAATCTCCGGAAGTATCTCTTTGATAGATTGCTGGGTTCCCAGGTGTCCGCCTGCCTCCGTGCCCTCGACAACGATGGCGGAAGCTCCCAGCTTCTCAGAAATTTTAGCCAGCTTAACAGAAGAAACAATAGGTACTACTTCGACACCATATTTACGTCCGACGGCAAAAATATCTCTTGAAAAACCGGCGCCGGCCACGATTAAATCTATTTTCTCTTGTGCGGCAGTAGTAATCAGCCCCAAAAACTCGCGGGCAGCAAACATGGCGTTGATGCCAATAATGCCCTTGCCCCCGGTCAGCTTCCTGGCCAGGCGTATCTCAGTACGCAGCTCATCAAAGCTCATTCCGGATGCAGCAATAAGGCCGACTCCGCCTTCCTTTGCTACGGCAGCCGCTAAGCGGGCAGTGGACAGCCTGATAGCCATGCCTCCTTGTACAATCGGTACCTCGGCAACAAGCTTACCGATTTTCAGCACTGGTAGTTTCAACAAATATCCCCCATTTCAGGACTAGAATAGCTTGTGTCAGGGAACCCATAGCGGGTCCCCCAAACATAAGCCGGTAAAGCATTATTTTTCTTCATCCAGCAGCTTAACTGCGTCAGCTACAGTGCGGATCTTTTCTGCTTTTTCGTCAGGAATTTCAACACCGAATTCCTCTTCGAAAGCCATGATCAGTTCAACGATGTCGAGGGAGTCAGCGCCGAGGTCATCGATGAAAGCGGATTCCATCTTTACTTCGTCAGCGTCAACGCTCAGTTGTTCAACAGTGATGTCTCTTACTTTTTCGAAAGTGCTCATTACGATTCACCTCCTTCCAAATGGTATAGTTGGCAGGGTTCCTTTATCAGGTCCCCTATTACATTACCATACCACCGTCAACATGTAAAGTCTGTCCGGTAATATAATTGGCGTCATCGCTCACTAAGAAGACGACAGCCTTGGCAATATCAGTAGTTTCACCCAGCCTGTGCAGCGGGATAGAGGTGAGCATGCCTTCGACAACCTTGTCCGAAAGCACGCTGGTCATATCGGTCTTAATAAAGCCGGGGGCCACTGCGTTGACAGTGATGCCGCGGGCAGCAACCTCCTTGGCAACAGCCTTGGTAAAGCCGATTACGCCTGCCTTGGCAGCTGCGTAGTTGGCCTGGCCTGCGTTACCCATAAGGCCGACAACAGAGCTGATGCTGACGATTTTGCCAGCCTTCTGCTTCATCATATATTTTACGGCAGCCTTGGTGCAGTTAAACACACCCTTTAAGTTGGTGGTGAGCACTGCGTCCCAGTCTTCCTCTTTCATGCGCATTAACAGGCCGTCGCGGGTGATGCCTGCGTTATTAACCAAAATATCAATACGGCCAAACTCCTTGACAACGGTGTCAACCATAGCGGTGGCAGCCTCGTTGGACGAAATATCAGCCTGCACCACGAACGCCTTGCGTCCCATTGCTTCGATTTCCGCTGCAACCTCTTTTGCCGCAGCCTCGCTGCCGGCGTAGTTAACTACGACGTCAGCACCCTCGGCAGCCAGTGCCAGGGCAATAGCACGGCCAATGCCGCGGGATGCGCCGGTTACAAGAGCTTTTTTACCTTCAAGTTTCATAATATTGTCCTTTCCCATTCACAAATTGCTTATAGCTATAAGCAACGGACGCTTTATTTTCCCAATGCCTCCAGGGTCTTTGCCAGGCTTTCGGGGTTTTCTACGTTCAGCGCGGGCACGCCCTTGGCGATCTTTTTCGTAAAGCCGGTGAGCACCTTGCCGGGACCAACCTCGACAAAGGTATCTACGCCGCCGGCAACCATGTTGCGGACGCTGGTTTCCCACAGTACGGGCATAGCGGCCTGCTTAATGAGCAGCTTTTTGATTTCCTCACCGCTGGTCACTTCGTTAGCAGTTACGTTGGCCACAACCGGCACGGTGATGTCGCTAACCTCGATGGGAGCTAAAACCTCAGCCAGACGGTCAGCTGCAGGCTGCATCAAGGTGCTGTGGAAGGGTGCGCTTACAGGCAGCAGGATGGCGCGCTTGGCACCGGCAGCCTTCAGGGCCTCAATAGCCTTGTTAACAGCGTTTACGGCACCGGCAATTACCACCTGGCCGGGGCAGTTGAAGTTAACAGCCTGTACGGCCTCGCCGCCTTCAGCCTCCACGCTGCGGCAGATTTCGATAATCTTGTCGCTGTCCAGGCCCAGTACGGCAGCCATGCTGCCCTCGCCCACAGGAACAGCCTCCTGCATAAACTGGCCACGTTTATTAACAATGCGTACTGCGTCAGCAAATTTGAGCGCGCCCACGTTAACCAGGGCGCTGTATTCGCCAAGGCTATGGCCTGCAGCAATGTCGCAGCTCACGCCATGCTCCTTCAAAACAGCAGCACAGGCAGTGCTGGCGGTCAAAATAGCAGGCTGGGTGTTGGCGGTCAAACGCAGCTGATCCTCAGGACCTTCAAAGCACATTTTGGTGATAGAAAAGCCCAAAGCGTCATCAGCTTCTGCAAAAATTTGCTTTACAACCGGATATTCATCATAAAAGGCCTTGCACATGCCAACGGTCTGCGAACCCTGGCCGGGGAATACGAATGCAATCTTACTCACGTTATAATCATCCTTTCCTATAAAATCATTATACGCTATATTATCTGTTTCGGATGGTGCCTTATCGCCAGCCTTAGTTATTTGCTCCATTTCAGGACAATAGCCGCCCAAGTCAGTCCCGCGCCAAAGCCGTCGAGGATGATGTTGTCACCCTTTTTGAGCGCACCTGCCTTTTGTGCCTCGCACAGGGCGATGGGGATGGAGGCAGCGGAGGTGTTGGCGTACTTATCTACGTTCACCCAAACCTTTTCCATGGGCAGCTTTAAGCGCTTGGCAGCGGAGGTGATGATGCGGTAGTTTGCCTGATGCGGGAAGAGCATATCCAGCTCCTCTGGCTTCATGTTGGCGTTAGCCAGGGCGCGCTTGGCTGTTTTGCCCATAATCTGGATAGCGAACTTAAAGACCTCCTGGCCGTTCATATGGATGGTGTGATCCTTGGCCGCTACGGTTGCTTCACTGGCCGGGTTGCGGCTGCCGCCTGCGGGCTGCAGCAGATGCTTGCCGCCATTACCGTCGGCACCCATGTCAATGCCCAAAACGCCATAGCCCGCTTCCACCTCGCCGATAACAGCAGCACCGGCGCCGTCGCCAAACAGCACGCAGGTGTTGCGGTCGGTCCAGTTCATGATGCGGCTCAGGGTTTCGGCACCGATAATCAGCACCTTGTTATACAGGCCGCTCTTGACCATCTGGCTGGCAACGCCCAGGCTGTAAACAAAGCCGCTGCAGCCTGCTGCCAGGTCAAAGGCAGCTGCGTTCTTCGCGCC
Organism: Ruminococcus intestinalis; assembly: GCA_963657675.1. Lineage (GTDB taxonomy): Bacteria > Bacillota > Negativicutes > Acidaminococcales > Acidaminococcaceae > Phascolarctobacterium_A. The sequence continues at coordinate 6,813 of CAVKMV010000036.1, read as the reverse complement.
CAGGCGTGCCTGTACCAAGCAGGCGGTGGACGGGAAGATATAATCGCTAGAGGCAGTGCCTACGATTACCAAATCCAGCTCCTCGGGGGCTACGCCGGCATCTGCCAGCGCCTCCAGGGCAGCCTTGTAGGCCAGGTCGCTGGTTGCTTCCTCAGGTGCAGCAATATGACGCTGCTTGATACCAGTGCGTTCGGTAATCCATTCATCACTGGTCTCAACAATTTTTTCCATGTCCTTGTTAGTGATAATTTTTTCAGGAACATAATGTCCTACGCCTAAAATACCAACAGCTCTTGTCATTGATCTATTTCCTCTTTCTTTTCTTGCGATTGCGCAATTTTATCCTTGATAATGCTCACGACGTCCTGCTCGGCAAAGTCCATAGCAACGTGGATGGCGTTGGTTATAGCCTTGGCCTTGGAACTGCCGTGGCAGATGATAAAGGGTGCGCGGATACCGAGCAGCAGGGCGCCGCCGTATTCCGCCGGGTCCAGGCGCTTTTTGAGGCCCTTGAGCGCCGGCCTTATCAAAAGACCACCCAGCTTGGCCAGCACGCCACCGTTCATAATGGCTTCCTTAATCAGGGTCATGATGGCCTTGGCCAGACCCTCGCCGAACTTCAGGACGACGTTACCAACAAAACCGTCGCAGACGACTACGTCCACAGTGCCTTTGTTGATATCACGGCCTTCGACGTTACCGATAAAGTTAATGGTCTGCTCGGCCTTGAGCAGCGGGTAGGTTGCCAGTGCCTGCTCGTTACCCTTAGTTTCTTCTTCGCCGATGTTCAAAAGTCCTACCTTCGGCGTAGAAATTTTTAGGATTTTTTCGGCATACACCGTACCCATAATAGCGCTTTGCACCATATGCTCCGGCTTGGCGTCAACCTTGGCGCCGCTGTCGAGCACGACGGTGGTGCCTGTAAGGCTGGGGATAGGCGTCGCGATCGCCGGCCGCTCCACGCCCCTGATGCGTCCTACGCAAAAGAGCGCCGATGCCACAGCCGCGCCCGTGCTGCCCGAAGAAACCAGGGCATCACATTCCCTGTTGCGCAGCAGCCTTGCCGCCACTACGATAGAAGCATCCTTTTTGGATTTTACCGCAATAGCGGGATGCTCATCCATCGCTATTACCTCGCTGGCATGATGAATAGTAATTTTGGGCTCCTTATCAGCACCATACTGCTGCAAAAGCTCCCTGATGATGCCTTCATCACCCACGAGCACAGTTTCGCAACAATACGCCTTAACCGCATTGACTGCGCCCAAAACCAGCTCCTTGGGGCCGTAGTCGGTACCCATAACATCTACTGCGATTTTCATGCGTCCTGCTCCCTTTCCTGCTTATCCCTGTTATCCAGGGAAACGATAATAAACTTAGCGCGAAAAACCTCTTCGTTATTATTTTTGATAGAAACAAAAATATAATACTTGTCCATGCGGCGGTGGGTAACCACGGCACGGGCCACCAGTACAGCCCCTGCGTTAACAGGCACCTTATATTTTACATTACCTACGGCAGTCAGGGCAAATTCCGCATCCACCACCGCCAGCGCCAGCGTGTTGGCCATAGCAAACATATAATAGCCGCGCGCGATACCTGTGCGCTCCAGCACCATGTCCGCCGTTATTTTGAGGGTGGAAATGCCGATTTTGTTCAGCTCCAAATCAAGCAGCTCGCCTACGATGTCCTTTTTATCAATGGCACGCAGCTTGGTCTGTGCCTCCTCCGCCATAGTACGAGTTCTGGCACGCAGCTCAGGTATCCCCAGCGCCACACGGTCCAGGCGGATGGTCTGGACGCTGACGTCCAGCATCTGCGCCAGCTGCTCGTCGGTGCAGAAGGGGTTGTCCCTAAGCAGCTTTTTTAAGCTTTTGTGACGTATTAATTTTTTAGAAGATGTCATTACCTCACCTGCTTTTTAGTACCAGCTAATAATATCTGTTTTTATTATAAGAGCATAGCAGCCTTTTGGCAAGAGGTTTTTGACGAAAAATGTGTATTATCGCTTACATTTTTGTGATTTCTTTAATTACACAATTAAGAGCAGACCATGCAAAAAGCCCCCGAAGATAACCTCGGAGGCTTGATAGCTTAGATTATTCTGCTTTAGCAATGACTTGCTTGCCATTGTAGTAACCGCATTCCGGGCAAACGCGATGCGGCATTTTCAATTCATGACATTGCGGGCATTCAACCATGCCAGGAACACTCAGCTTCCAGTTAGCACGACGTCTGTCACGACGGGCCTTGGACATTTTTCTCTTAGGTACTGCCATTTCTCAACACACCTCCTCAGTGCTATGAAGTGAATTTAATTTTTGATGAATTGCTTCAATGCCGCCAGCCTTGGATCTACAGTGAACCTGTCACATCCGCAGTCACCATCATTAAGATCAGCGCCACAAACGGGACAAAGTCCCCGGCAGTCTGGCTTACACAGAGCCTGCATGGGCTCTGCAAGCAGCAGCCCTTCACGAAGCGGCTGCGTTATGTCAATAACGTCCGAATCGTAAACAAAAGCATCATTTTCAATATGTTCAGCACTTGCCGGATAAAACTTTTCGATAACCTCTGCCTGCACAACGCCTGTAAAATCCTTCAGGCAACGGCCACAGGTGCGCTGCACCTTCGCCGTAAGCACGGCCTGCAGCAGCAAAACATCTCCTGCATTGCTCATTGTGCCCTCCACACGTACCACGCCGTCAATAGCCATCTCCTGGGACGTTATCTCCAGCTCGGTGGGCGAAAGCTCAAAGGCAAGGGTCTTTTCACCGACTAGTCTTTTCTTGATTTCTGCGACATTTATTCTAATCATATTTCACCAATCGTTACAATTATAGCGGTATTAATGCTCTTTGTCAAGTAAAAATGCCTGAGGCAGAGCAAAAACAGCTGCCACCTTACAGAATCTGCTGCCTTACAGCTTAATAATCCTGCGGCAGATATTATAGGTATCGCGCGCAATGACCAGCTCCTCGTTCGTCGGGATGACGAAGATTTTGACGCGGGCGCGGCGCACACTGATTTCGCGCTCCTTGCCACGCACCTTGTTCAGGTCGGGGTCAACGCGCGTTCCCAGGTATTCCAGGCCGTTACAGATTTTATCGCGCATAAAGGGAGAATTTTCGCCCAGGCCGGCAGTAAAGACAATAGCGTCCACGCCGCCCATGGCCGCAACATAGGCACCGATATATTTTTTTACCTTGTAGGCAAAAACATCAATCGCCAGCTGACTGCGCTCATCGCCGCGGTTGGCCGCGCTTTCCAGGTCGCGGAAGTCGCTAGACAGGCCGCTGATGCCCAAAATGCCGCTGCGGCGGTTCAGGTAGTCGTCTATCTGCTGCGCGTTCATATTTTCCTTTTCCATTAAAAAGGGGATGATCGCCGGGTCAATCTCGCCGCTGCGCGTGCCCATAATCAGGCCCTCGAGCGGTGTGTAGCCCATGCTGGTATCAATCGACTTGCCATATTTGATGGCGGCGATGCTGGCGCCGTTGCCTAGATGGCAGGTGATGATGCGCAAATCATTCATATGCTCCTCCATCAGCTCCGATGCCCGCTGCGCCACGTATTTGTGCGACGTGCCATGGAAGCCGTAACGGCGCACGCCGTATTTTACGTACATTTCGTAGGGCAGGCCATAAAGATAGGCCACCTTGGGCATCGTCTGGTGAAAGGCAGTATCAAACACCGCCACCTGCGGCGTACCGCGCATAATTTCCATGCAGGCGTTGATGCCGTAAAGGTTGGGCGGATTGTGCAGGGGCGCGATTTCACAGCAGGCCTCGATCCCGCGCAGCACGTCACTGGTAATCAGCACGCTGTCGGTAAAACGCTCGCCGCCGTGCACTACGCGGTGACCCACGGCATCAATTTCCGCCATATCTTCAATGACGCCATATTCCTTGTTGGTGAGCGCGCCAATCGCCATGCGGATGCCTACCTTATGGTCAGGAATTTCTTCCTTGATATCAATTGTATATTTCCCCGCCGGCGTGTGCTTAAGCGTGCTGCCCTCCATGCCGATGCGTTCCACCAGGCCCTTGGCCAGCACGCGCTCGTTTTCCATATCAATAAGTTGGTATTTGATTGAAGAGCTGCCACAATTAACTACAAAAACAATCACGATAAGCCTCCTGGTTATTTAGCAAGCTATAATTTCCAAAAACATTACACCATTAGTATACACTATTTACCGTCAATTGAACAGAAATATTTTCTCAATTTACAGCATATGCTATAATAAAATGTATAACAGTATCTAATTTCAGTGAGGTATCATCATGGACGCCACCGGCATCGTAGCCGAATATAATCCCTTTCATAACGGTCACATGCATCATCTGGCCGAGGCCAGGCGGCTGACGCAGCAGCCTGTCATCGTCATCATGAGCGGCAGCTTTATGCAGCGCGGCGAGCCTGCTATTTTGGACAAATGGCAGCGCGCACAGCTGGCCGTACAGGGCGGGGCCGACCTCGTCATTGAGTTGCCCTGCGCCTTTTCTCTGCGCAGCGCCGAATTTTTCGCCCGCGGGGCCGTGCAACTTTTGGCGGCCACAGGCTGCTGCAGCGCGCTCTGCTGCGGTGCCGAAACAGCAGGTACAGACTTTGTCGCACTGGCGCGCCGTGCCACCGGCAGCAGTGTGCAGCAAAGGCTGCGCGAGCTGCTAAAGGACGGCGCCAGCTACGCCAGTGCTGCCAGCGAGGCACTGGGCGGCGCCGCCCCCACAGCCCCCAACGACATTCTGGCCCTGGAATACACCAAGGCACTGCTAGGAACAGACATCACACCGCTTTACGTGCAGCGGCAGGACGCAGGCTATAACAGCGACGCCATCTGCGGCACAAGCGCCAGCGCCACCGCCATCCGCGCTGCGTTAGCCAGGGGTGACGCCTCCTGGCAGCAGGCAGTACCGCCCTACGTGCGCACGGCCCTCGCCGGTGCAGGCTATGACGAGCGCCTTCTGTGGCAGCTTACATCCTACCGCCTGCGCCTGCTCACGCCAGAGCAAATAGCAGCGCGCTGCGAGGCCAGCGAAGGCCTGGAAAACCTGCTCAAGCAGGCCGCCAGCTGCAGCTCACTTGCCGCTGCCGCCGCGCACTGCACCCACAAGCGCTACACTGCCAGCCGCAGCCGCCGCCTGCTTTTGCAAATATTGCTGGACGCCCCCCGCAGCAGCTGGCAGCAAAGCGCCCCTGCCTACCTACGCGTGCTGGCCTTTAGCAGCACCGGTCGCCAGCTTTTGAAGCAGATGAAGCACACCGCCACGCTGCCGGTCATCACCAAGCTGGGCAAAAACGCCGCCACCGGACAAAGCACGGCCTTCTCCGCCCAGCTCGCCCTGGACACCGCCGCCACCGACGTGTGGAGCCTGCTGGCCACAGACGGCGAGCGCAGCCGCGCCGGCAACGACTACTACACCTCGCCCGTGTATGTAGAAAACAATTAGTATAGCAGAAAAAGGCAATTATTATATCGCAAACAGCAACATAAAAATTTTAGGGAATGGGTGTTAGCAACCACAGAAATTTCGCGACTGTTTGAGCGCTATAACAAACTAAGCAGAAAGGTTTTTTCAAGATAGCGCGAGTTTCGCGGAATTTCGTTTTGGTTGCACACGAAATTACCGTTAAAAAATTTTTCGTTGCCTTGCGATTAATAATTGCCTTTAATTACACTGCGCCTTACTACAAACATTGCCTTTAAATACACAAAAAGAACCGCCGTCCTGCCAGCCTGTTAAGGCCGGTAGAGCGGCGGTCCCTTTTTTACGAGGAGTGTTCTATTGCAAAACTGCTTTTATAGAAAAGTCAATAAAAGCCATTAGAAGGTGAAGAGCAGCTGGCTCCAGATAGTCTGGGAATCACGGTTGCCTTCTTTTTCTTCCAGGTCATACCATTCAACCTGGCCTACGATGTTCTTAGCAAAGGTGTAGTTAGCGGTTACATTGTAGCCCTTGAAGCCCCACATCTTATCTGCCAGGCCGTTCATGGTGTGGTTTACATAGGTGGTTGCGCCCTGGTCATAATAGGTTGCGGACAGACCCCAGCTGCCAGGATTGCTGGCCTTGGCACCCTTATAGGATACGGTGGCAACATAGCCGTCATCATCGATGTCGTCATAGCCGCAGTAGCTGTCCTCGCCCATCAGATAGGTGAAGCCCAGTTTTACATTGTTATCAAAGTTGTAGGTTGCGCCTACGGACCAGATATTCAGGTCGTCATCGCCCAGCTTCTTTTCGGTGTCCTTGCCGTAGTCGCTAAAGGATTCAACCTCGCTGAAGCTGTAGTAGCCGGCCTTCAGGCCCAGCTTGCCAATGTCACCGGAAAGCTCGCCGTACCAAACCTCATCAGAGGAATCCTCCAGGGTTCCTTTGTTGAAAGCACCTTTGTAGAAGGTGTGCGTTGTCGGGGTGGACGGGGAAGCCTTGCCGTAGCCGGCGGTGATCTTTACATCCTTGCCATAGGAAGCCTGGATACCATCAAAGCGCTCGTCGTAAACATTGCCGTCAGCCAGCTTCAGGTTGTAACGGCCGCCCTGCACAGCAACGCCGCCAATTTTACCATTGATGTAAGCACGTTGGAACTTGGTGTCCTCGTCGCCATCATCATTGCTCAGGTCCTGCTCGTTTTGGATCATGCCGGTGTAGGTCCAGTCGTCGTTGATCTGGCCGTTGATCCAAATACGGGAACGCAGCTTGCTGGTGTAGCCAGGAGCAACGTCGTCATCGTTATCAGCGTAATGGTAACGAACTTCACCGGTAATCTTTACATTGTCGGCCTTCTTTTCCAGGTTGGCAACGCGTACGC
>CAVKMV010000035.1:0-18924 GCA_963657675.1 Ruminococcus intestinalis | reverse complement strand
ACCCTGCCACTATTTGAGCTTAGCAACCGTGTCCTTGTCAAAAACCTTGGCCAAAAGCTTTTTAGCATCGTCCCTGACGGCATCATCAATATAACCCTGCACCTTCAAAAAGGCAAGCGTTATCGCCACCAGGTCATCACTGTAGCCCAAAACAGGCGTCAGATCCGGCACAAAATCCAGCGGTGCGATTAAATATCCCAACGCGCCCATAATCAGCGCCTTATCCTTGGCAGGGACATCCTTTTTTTGCAGCACACACCACAGCTGCAGCGCCTTATACAGCAGCTCCAGACCAATATGAGAGCCATATTTGCGGATTTTTTGCAGCAGACCCTCCTCGCTACAGCTATCCTGATACTTTACCAGCTCCGCTTCGTTGATTTTGCTTTCATCAAAGTCCTCATGCTCTGCCATCTGCCTCACCTCCGCGACTGCAACAGGCAAACATTAACGCAGATTGATAAACTGCAAATCTACACCAAAATCGCCGGCCTTCAGGGTTTGGATGACTGCCTGCAGATCGTCCTTTTTGGCTCCGGCCACGCGCACCTGGTCATCCTGGATTTGCGCCGTCACCTTCAGCTTGGTTGCCTTAATGGCAGCCACGATCTTTTTGCCGTTTTCCTTGGAAATACCCTGCTGGATGCTCAGCTCCTGGCGTACGGTGCCCTTGGCGGCAGGCTCAATCTTGCCCGGCACCAGGCAGCGCAGGGGAATGCCGCGCTTAGCCATCTTCTGGCGCAGCATATCCAAAATCGCGCCCAGCTTGTAATCGTCCTCAGCGGCCAGCTTTACCTCTTTTTCGCCCAGCTCGATGCTGGCGTTGCTGCCACGGAAGTCATAGCGCTGATCAATTTCTTTTTTCACCTGGTTAACTGCGTTATCCATCTCCTGCATATCCACCTGGGATACTACGTCAAAGGAACTATCTTTTGCCATTATTTTTATCCTCCTATAAATCGCCTTATAAAATGCTTTTGCCTAATTATAACAAAAAAGCTTTGCTTTAGGCAAGTGGCGCAGAACGCTGTCATAGCCACGCTATTCCCGCACAGGCGGCCGTGGCCCTACTCCTTCGCCCCGCCGTGCATGGCTTCGTGCTCCGCGCTTATTTCGTCAAAAAGCTGCAGCGCGTTCCACGCACAGTTGCTAGGCGTCAGCATCGCCTTCAGGCGCACCTGCCTGAGCGCGCCCTTACGGATGGCAGCCAGCAGACGGTCCAGCTCCTGACGGCCAAAGCCGCACAAAAGCAGCATTTCCTCCTGCGCCGCTTCTCCCTCGTATGCACACTCCGCGGCCTGCAGGCCGCCAAGTCCTGCCAACAGCCCCAGCGGCTGGTTAAATTCGCTGCGCTCCACCGGCCGCAGCTGCACACGCAGCATCATGCAGATGAGCTTTAGTGCCTGCAGGCGCTGCGGCGTAAAATTAAAGGCTAAAACTGTTTTATGCATATCGCACCTCACGCAAACAAATCTATCTGGTTCGTTTCGGGCAGATCGCCCAAGGCCCCCAGCTCGGCCAGCTTTTCGATGACGCTCTTGCTGACGCCGGCACGCAGGCGCAAATCCTCCTGCGAAATGAAGGGTCGACCATCCTCACGCGCGGCCGCAATGCTTTTGGCGGCGCTTTCGCCCACGCCGTTGAGCGCGCCCAAGGGCGGACGCAGGCCGTTTTCTGTAACCAAAAACTTAATCGGGTCCGATTTATATATATCCATCTTGTCAAATTTCAGTCCGCGCTCCATCATCTCATTCACCAGCTCCAGATAGGTGACAGTGGATTTATCCTGCACCGAGGCCTTAAAGCCCTGCTGGTAAACGCTCTTGATGAAGTTTTTCACATAGGCCTTGCCCTTGGCAACGTGCGTATAGTCAAAATCCTTGGCGCGCACGGTGAAATAGGCTGCGTAAAATTCCTTGGGGTAATGCACCTTGCAATAGGCAATGCGGTAGGCCATGAGCACATAGGCCACAGCATGCGCCTTAGGAAACAGGTATTGCACCTTTTCGCACGAGGTGATGTACCATTCAGGGATGCCGGCCGCGCGCATAGCCTCCAGCATTTTGGGCTCCAGGCCTTTTTTTGCCGCCTTGCCCTTACGCACATGCTCCATAGTCTTAAACGCCAGGCTTGGCTCCACTCCCTTAGAAATAAGGTGCGTCATAACGTCGTCACGGGTGGAGATGGTTTCAGCGACAGGCTTGCCTTCCTTTATCAAATCCTGCGCGTTGTTCAGCCACACGTCCGTACCATGCGAATAACCGGATACGCGCACCACCTCGCTGAACTTTTTCGGCTGTACGTCACTAATCATCTGACGCACAAACTTAGTGCCGCATTCTGGGATGCCAAAGGTGCCCACAGCGCTGTCTATCTGCTCCGGCGTTACGCCCAGGGAGGTCGTGTCCTGGAAAATGCGCATCGTCGGCTCATCGCCCACGGGAATCTTCTTGGGATCAAAATCGGGATCGACATCCTCCTGCAGATATTTTTCCAGCATCTTCAGCACCATCGGGTCATCATGGCCCAGAATATCCAGCTTAACCAAGCGGTCGTTAATGCTGTGATAATCATAGTGGGTGGTGATGGTATCACCGTTTTTATCGTCAGCAGGACGGTTCATAGGCGTTATGTAATGGATGTCCATGTTACGCGGCACAACCATGATGCCGCCGGGGTGCTGGCCCGTGGTGCGCTTGACGCCGGCAAAGCCTTCTACCAGCGCCGCAATATGCGCAGGATGGACGTGCAGATTTTTGCTTTCATAATATTTTTTGATAAAGCCCACCGCCGTCTTATTGGCGATGGTGCTGATGGTACCTGCACGGCAGACGTTATCGCGGCCAAAGAGCTCCTCGGTATACTTGTGGGCCACACTCTGATCGCTCATCGCCGACGGGTCATCGGGGTCAATGCCTCCGGAAAAGTTGAGGTCGATATCAGGCACCTTATCGCCATGGAAGCCCAAAAATACCGCAAAGGGGATATCGTGACCGTCACGCAGCATGCGCGTGCCGCACTCTGGACAGTCCTTGGGCGGCAGGTCAAAGCCGCTGTCAACCTCGTTGTGCATAAAAAATTCGCTATGACGGCAGTGCGGGCAGCGGTAATGCGGCTTGAGCGCGTTAACCTCGGTAATATCCAGCATCGTCGCCACAAAGGAGGAGCCGACGCTGCCACGCGAGCCAACCAGATAACCGCGGTCGATGGAATGCTTAACCAGCTTATGCGCGATGAAATACAGCACCGAAAAGCCGTGGCCGATAATAGCCTCCAGCTCCATTTTCAGGCGGTCCTCCACAATCTGCGGCAGCTTTTCGCCATACCAGGCATGCGCCTTGGCGTACGACAGGTCGCGCACTGCCTCCTCCGCACCGGGAATGGACGGGGAATACAGCTGGTCGCGGTCGGGCACAGGCTTGATGCGCTCTATCATATCAGCAATTTTATTGGTGTTGGTGACAACCACCTCGTAGGCCGCCTCCTTGCCCAGGTAGGCAAATTCCTGCAGCATTTCCTCAGTCGTATGCAGATACAGCGGCGGCTGCAGGTCTGCATCCTTATAGTTTTGGCCCGCCTGCAAAATGGCACGCAGCTTAGCGTCCTCGGGGTTCAAAAAATGCACGTCGCAGGTGGCCACCGTCAGCTTGCCCAAGCGCTTGCCCAGCTCGTAAATCTTACGGTTATGCTCCTGCAGATCAATATCGCTGCAGATGTTTTCGCGCACCAAAAACTGGTTGTTGCCTGTCGGCTGGATTTCCAGATAGTCATAAAAGCCGGCGATTTCCTCCAGCTCGGCATCGCTGGCACCGCTGCGCACGGCGCGGTACAGCTCACCCGCCTCACAGGCAGAGCCCAAAATGAGGCCGTCACGGTGCTCTTCAATCACCTCGCGCGGCAGCAGCGGCCGCTTGTTAAGATAGCGCAGGTGGCTGATGGTGACAAGCTGATACAAATTGCGCAGGCCGACTTCGTTTTTGGCCAGAATAATGATGTGATAGCTGGAAATTTTGTTTCTGCCCTTATTGGTGGCAGCATCAGGGTTTTCGGTATCAATATTATCTGCCTTCAGCTTGCGGTCGCTGATAAGGTAGCCCTCCATGCCGAAAATCAGCTTCAAGTCACTGCCCTCGGCCGCATCAAAGCAAAAGGGGAAGGCCTGCACCACGCCATGGTCGGTGATGGCCAGCGCCTTGTGTCCCCAGCGGATAGCCTGCTTGACCAGTCCCTCCATGGGCGTGAGCGCGTCCATCTTGCTCATCTTGGTGTGGCAGTGCAGCTCTACGCGCTTTTCAGGCGCGTTATCCATGCGCTGCGCCACCTCCAGCTTCATAATGCCGCGCGGCAGCATGGTCATCTCGTCAAAGGCAAAGCGGTCCGGGGCCACGTTGCCCATCAGTCGCAGACGCATACCCGGCTTCAGCAGATTCTTGAATTCGTTGCACTCCTTGCGTGCGTCCCTGCCATCACGGTTTTCAAAGCGCAGCTTGACAAAAATGCCGTTAGTGTCATCACTCACGTTAAAGGTGACCATAATCGCCCCTGTGCGCAGCTCGCGCTCGATAAAGGTCTGCAAATTGCCGTCTTTGTCCAGGCTTTTGGCGAAGGTACCTTCAATAACGACGTTGTTTTCTTCCTCCGTCAGCGTTTCTATCTTACGCACCGTGCCCTTGATGCGTTTGCCCCACAGCAGTCCGTCATCCTTTTTCGCGCCGTACAGGGCCTCCATAGCCTTGATGTATTCGGGGTCGTCCTCGGGATTTGCAGCTGTATAGGCCTCCTCACAGGCAGGCGGCTCCGGCGGCAGGGGGATCTCCTCATCCGCCATTGGTGCGCCAATCTCCACGTCCACAGGCTCAGGCGGCAAGGGGATCTCCTCCGGCAGGGGTTCGCCTGTGCAGTCGGTAAATTCCACCTCGGCAGCCGTCTCACGTGCCGGCAGCTGACATTTACTGCCATCGCCATCGCAAATCATATCCACCGTTTGCAAAGAAAAGGCGGCCGCAAGCTGCTTGGCCGCCTTCTGCATCAGTCCCTCGGTAAGATGGGCGGCGCAGCTAAAGTGCACCTCCCACTCACAGGATTTTTCATCAACGCAAATCCGGTTGATATGCATCAGCTTCAGCTGCATCAGCTCCACCTTAGAAAAGGGCAGCGCAGCCAAAAAGCTATAAAATTTTTCTTCGTCAGGAATCAGGCAATATTTTTGCGTCATGTCCTATTCCTTTCTCCAAAACCAACTTAAATACTTATCTGATATTTTCCACGCCTACGATGCCTTCAATATCCTGCAGGCCGCGCACGATGTCCGAGCCCTCGGGCGCAGTCTTGCCCAGCTTCAAAAAGATTTCCAGCACCAGGCGGTTTTTTTCCTTGTCGCGCTTAACGTTAAGCGATTTTACCTGCACGCCGTTCAGCGACAGGTAGCCGGTGACGTCGGTGATGGCACCAGGACGGTTGCCGGTGATGACGCGGATAAACTGGCGGTCATTACGGCTGGTGACGGCAAAGCGCTTTTCCCAGGTGTGAAAGGTGACCAGCGTCACCATAGTGATAGCAGTGGCGACAGCACCCAAAAAGTACAGACCGCTGCCTGCAGCCAGGCCGATGGCCGACACCATCCACAGGCTGGCGGCTGTCGTCAGGCCGCGGATGGTGAGCCCCTCGTGCAAAATGGTGCCGGCGCCCAAAAAGCCAATGCCGCTGACAACCTGCGCCGCAATACGCGCGGAGTCACGCCTCTGGCCGATGTCCTCCACTACGCCCACACTTTGCGGCACGTCATCAAAGCCATACAGGGACACAAGCATAAACAGCGCCGAGCCCACGCACACCAAAATATGCGTGCGAAAGCCTGCAGGCCTGTCGCCGCTGCCCCTTTCTATGCCTACAATGCCACCATAGACGGCCGCTACGACCAGGCGGACAACCATAAGCACTTCCTTGTTTTGCAGCAGGGCCGCAAAATCCATCACCCATCACCTCATCCACATCAATATGCAAAGCTCCCCGCAGGCTGTGCCACAGCACGCACCTGCAGAGAGCAGCGTTTCTTACAGCTTGGCAAGCATTTGCTTGATGGTAGCGATATAATCGCTGTCCAAGGGCAGCATACTTACCTCACCCGTTTTGCGTGCCTTAACCTCCAGCTCGCCGTTTTGCAGCGTTTTGGGGCCTACGACCACACGCAGGGGGTAGCCAATCAAATCAGCATCCTTAAATTTAACGCCGGGGCGCTCCTTGCGGTCATCAATCACAACCTCGACACCAGCCTTATGCAGCTCGTTATAAATTTCCTCTGCCTTGGCGAAGGAGGCCTCGTCCTTGACGTTTACAGGCACAACCAGCACCTCGTAGGGAGCAATAGCCACAGGCCAGATCATGCCGTCAGCATCGTGGCTCTGCTCCACGCAGGCAGCCATGGTGCGGCCGACGCCGATGCCGTAGCAGCCCATAACCATCGGCTGCTCCTTGCCGTTTTCGTCCAGGTAGGTGCATTTCATGGCAGCACTGTATTTGGTGTGCAGCTTAAATACCTGGCCTGCCTCGATACCGCGGGCCTTGGAAACGGGCGCGCCGCAATGCGGACAGGGATCGCCCTCTGCCATCAGGCGGATATCGCCCACATAGGTAGGGGTAAAGTCACGTCCGGGGTTGGCGTTAATATAGTGGTAGCCTGCCTTGTTGGCACCGCAGCAGACGTTGTGCATCTGCATAACGGTGCTGTCGCAGACGACGATCGTCTTTTTGCTATCCATGCCTACAGGTCCCATGTACCCGCCAAAGGTGCCTGCTGCTGCCAAAAGCTCAGCCTCGGCCATTTCCAGCTCCACAGCACCCACTATGTTCTGCACCTTGGTTTCGTTAACCTCATGGTCGCCGCGCACAAAGCACAGCACCAAGCCCTTTTCGCACTGGTAGGCAACAGCCTTGATAGATTTTTCGACCGGAGCGTGCAAAAAGTCGCACACCGCGGCAATAGTTTTGCATTCCGGGGTCTCCACCATCTCCAGCGGCAGCATTTCCTCTGCAGCTGCTGCAATCGGCTCCAGCTCGGCCTTTTCAATGTCGGCAGCATAATCGCACTTGGTGCAGTAAACGATTTCGGCCTCACCACTGTCGGCCAGCACCATGAATTCATGGCTGCCGGTGCCGCCAATGGCACCGCTGTCGGCTTCTACAGGGCGGAAGGTGAGTCCGCAGCGGGTGAAGACGTTGGTATAGGCATCATACATTTCTTTATAAGATTTATCCAGGCCTGCCTCATCACGGTCAAAGCTATAGGCATCCTTCATAATAAAGTCACGGCTGCGCATCAGGCCAAAGCGCGGACGGCGTTCGTCGCGGAACTTGTCCTGGATTTGGTACAGGTTGAGCGGCAGCTGACGGTAGGAGCGCACATCGCTCTTCACTAATGTAGTAACCATCTCCTCATGCGTCGGCCCCAGGCAGTATTCATGGCCATGACGGTCCTTGAGGCGCACCATTTCGGCACCATAGGCATCCCAGCGGCCGCTTTCCTTCCAGATTTCAGCAGGCTGCATAATCGGCATCATGATTTCCTGCGCACCTGCATGGTCCATCTCCTCGCGGATGATGTTTTCAATCTTTTTGATTACGCGCCATGCCAGCGGCAGATAGGTGTACATACCATTGGTGGATTTACGCATAAAGCCAGCACGCAAAAGCAGCTGATGGCTGGGAATTTCGGCCTCACTCGGAACCTCACGCAGTGTGGGGGCATACATTTTCGAAACTTTCATTAACAGGATACCTTCCTCTCAAGTAAAATTTTATCTATTTCAGCAAAAAGCTCACTAACAAGCTGGTCCTCACTCACCTTACGCAACACCTTGCCCTTGCGGAACACCAGGCCCTCGCCCATGCCGCCGGCAATGCCCACATCGGCCTCACGTGCTTCACCGGGACCGTTAACAACACAGCCCATAACGGCAACCGTGATGGGGTCAGGCACGCCGGCCAGGCGGCGTTCCACCTCCAGCGCCAGCTTTTCCAGGCTGATGCGCGTGCGTCCGCAGGTGGGGCAGCTGATAAGCGTCGGTCCGTGCTCACGCAGCCCCAGGGCTTTGAGGATGTCGTAGGCAACGCGCACCTCGTTTACAGGGTCGCCTGTAAGCGAAACGCGGATGGTGTCACCAATACCCTCGGCCAAAAGCGTGCCAATGCCCACGGCCGATTTGATAATGCCGCTATTGACAGTGCCAGCCTCGGTAATGCCCACGTGCAGCGGATAATCGCACTGCGCCGCCATCAGGCGGTAGGCTGCCACCGTCAGCGGCACGTCGTGAGCCTTGAGCGATATTTTGATATTACGGTAATCCATATCCTCCAGGATGCGGATGTGGCGCCATGCAGCCTCCACCAGTGCCTCCGCGGTGGGATGGCCGTATTTTTCCAGCAGATCCTTGGGCAAGGAGCCGGCGTTGACGCCGATGCGGATGGGGATATTGCGCTTTTTGGCAGCGTCCACCACAGCGCGCACCTTCTCCTCGCCGCCGATGTTGCCGGGATTGAGACGCAGGGCATCCACGCCTGCGTCAATCGCTGCCAGCGCCAGGCGGTAATCAAAATGAATGTCGGCAATTACGGGAATAGGACTTTCCTTACAAATAGTTTTCAGTCCCTCGGCCGCAGCCATATCAGGCACGGCGCAGCGGATAATGTCGCAGCCTGCCTCCGCCAGCTGTGCGATCTGCGCCAGCGTCGCCGCCGCATCGTCCGTATGCGTATTCGTCATCGACTGCACCGCGATAGGGGCACCGCCGCCGACAGCAACAGCGCCAATCTGCAGCTGACGCGTTTTTCTACGTTCTATCACAATCGTCACCTCTTAACGTGTTATATCCTTAAAGGTGCTGAACACCGTCAGCGCCAAAATCAGCGCCACACCCACCATCTGGATGTTGGTCATCGCCTTACTGCCCAGCGGCTTGCCACGCAGCGCTTCGAGTATCAGCAGCACAAAGTGTCCGCCATCCAGCGCAGGCAGGGGCAACAGATTAATCACGCCCAAATTGATGCTCAAAAATGCCACAAAGCTGATCAACGGCAGCATGCCCTTTTCGGCCACCTGGCCTGCCATCTGCGCCACGCCAATAGGACCCGCCACCTCGGCCGGTGCCTTGCCTGTCACGATATTATACAGGCCGTTGACCATAGCAACGATGATATTTTTGGTATACAGACAGCCCTCCTTGATAGAGCCAAAAAAGCCCAGGCTGATTTTTTCAAATTTGGGGCTGATGCCGATAAGCGGTCTGCCGGCCTCGCTGTCATAAACAGGCGTCATGGTGTAGCTGCTCGTCGCGCCGCTTCTTTCAGCAGTCAGCGTCACAGGGTTCGTGCCGGCAGCGCGCAGGCTGCTGACGACGTCGCTCCACGTTCCCACCGCCTTGCCATCAATCGTCACAATGCGGTCGCCGGCCTTGAGACCGGCCTTGGCTGCGGCCATATCATCCACGACCACGCCCAAAACAGGCTCGTTCACCAGCTGCTGACGTCCCTCTATCATAAAGATGCCGCTGAACAAAATAAGCGGCAGTAAAAAATTCATCAACGCGCCTGCCAGGATAACCAGCATCCGTGAAGGAATCGGCTTGGACTTAAAGGCATCAGGTTCAGGAGGATCATCAGGATCCATACCGGCAATTTTATTATAGCCTCCCAAAGGAATAGCACGCAGACTGTAAAGCGTATCACCCTCCTTTTGCTGGTACAGCTTGGGACCGAAGCCGATGGCGAACTCATCCACCCGCATCCCCGTAAGCTTTGCTGTAATAAAATGGCCAAATTCGTGCACTGTCACCAGCACACCAAAAACAAAAACGGCGGCTAAAATTGTAAGCATTTGCCCTCCTCATATACGGCCGCTATAATGGCGGCACCCAGTCTACAGCCTGCTGATAACCCCTTGAGCCGCAGCGCGCGCCCAGGCATCAGTCGCTTCAATATCCTCCAGCTGCGGCTGCAGCACGTTGTCATGCTGCGCCGTCACCGTAGCAGTAATGTAGGGAATATCCAAATATTTTATTTTGCCTGCCAAAAAGGCATCCACTGCCTCCTCATTGGCCGCATTAAAGGCACAGGGCAGAGTACCGCCTGCCTTGCCGCAGTCAATAGCGATCTTCAGCGACGGAAAGGCCTCCAAATCAGGTGCTTCAAAGGTCAGCTGCGCCGCCTGCACCAAATCCAGCTGCTCAAAGCTGTAGTCATAACGCTCAGGCCAGCTTAAGGCGTACTGTATGGGCAGTCGCATATCGGGCACGCCAAGCTGCGCAATAACGCTGCCATCGCAAAATTCCACCAGACTGTGCACAATGCTTTGCGGATGCACAACCACGTCTATTTTATCATAGGGCATATCAAACAGCCAATGCGCCTCCATAACCTCCAAGCCCTTATTGGCCAGGGTGGATGAATCCAGCGTCACCTTCTGTCCCATGCTCCAGTTGGGATGGTTCAGGCACTGCGCCAGAGTTACGTTTTGCAGCTCGCTACGCTTTTTGCCGCGGAAGGGACCGCCGCTCGCTGTAATAATCAGACGCTTCACCTCGCGCTGCGCACCACCACGCAACGACTGGAATATGGCACTGTGCTCGCTGTCGACAGGCGTCAGGCTTACGCCGTGCTTCTTCACTGCCGTCATTACGATGCTGCCAGCGGCCACCAGCGTTTCCTTGTTGGCCAGCGCAATATTTTTGCCACACTCAATAGCAGCCAGCGTCGGACGTAGGCCTGCATACCCCACCATAGAGCCAAGGACGGTGTCGGCCGCATCATAGGTGGCGGCTGCCAAAAGGCCCTCTTCACCTGCCAAAATCTGCGTTTTGCCATGGTAGCGGTCTGCCAGGCGCTTGGCAGCGTCCTTATCCGTCAGCACCGCTATATCCGGCGCGAACTGCCTGATCTGCTGCTCTAACAGCTCATCGCTTTTATGGGCTGCCAGCGCACGCACCCGCAGCCTTTGGGGATTAGCAGCAGCGACCTCCAGCGTCTGCCTGCCAATCGAGCCGGTGCTGCCCAAAACAGAAATGTTCTTCATCACACATTACTCCTGAAACATTGAAAAAATGCTGAAAATCATCAGCAGATAGTAGACAACGGGAACGGTAAAGAGCACGCTGTCAAAACGGTCCAGCACACCGCCGTGACCAGGGAACAGCTTACCCGAATCCTTAATATCAAAGCAGCGCTTGATGATGGATTCCACCAAATCGCCCACGGGGGCGAAAACAGCCACTGCCACAGCCAGCAGCACCGCCTGCCATAAGGGAATGCCCAGGCAGATAATGCACAAGACCATGACGGTTATAAAGCAGCCGACAAAGCCACACACCGCGCCCTCAAAGGATTTTTTGGGACTGACGCTGCAAAAGGGCGTTTTGCCAAAGGCGCGACCGAAGAAATAAGCAAAGGTATCGCTCGCCCAGGTGCCCAAAAGCACGATCCACAGGCAGATTTCGCCATATTCAAAAACGCGGAAGCCCAAATCAATGTGCGGACCGCCGTCAAACGAACGCAGCAAAATGATATGCGCAAACAAAAGGCCACAATAGAGCATGCCCCAGGCAGTAAGCGCGCTGCTTTCCGCCCAATGCTGCTCACCGCGGTTGCAATGGCGCCACAGGCCCTCAATCGCGCTAAAGATAAAGAACAGGGCTGTCAGCATCAGCATAAACGCCAGCGTATACACGCCCTCCAGCTCCACATAATAGCCCACGCCGGCCATGGCCACCAGTAGCAGCGCGCCCACGCCGCCAGTCAGACCGTAGGCATGGTAGTCCTTGTTTGGCACCATCTTTTGATATTCATACCAGGCAGCAACGGCCAAAAAGCTCACAGCAGCGTTAAAAACCAGGCCGCCCTTGGTGATAATGGCCACCGCCGCAGCGATGCCGATGACACCTGTAATAATACGGGTTAGCATAAAAAACTCCTTTTTAATGAAACAAAGTATATGTCGCGTTTCCACTGCTACCAGGCAGCGGAGAACGTGCCAGAGGCGTAGCAACGGCGACGACGATGTACTTCTAGTACGTCTAGAAGTCCTGACAAAGTATATGGCATGTTATCCATCATTGACCTATAGGCAGCGGAGAACGTGCCAGAGGCGTAGCAACAGCGACGACGGCGTACTTTTAGTACGTCTAGGAGCCATTGCATAGCATATGGCGCGTTATCCGCTGACTAAGCCGCCAAAACGGCGCTCACGCCCCTGATAAGCCAAAATCGCCTCAACTAAATGGTCCGGCGTAAAATCCGGCCAGTATACCTTGGTCGTCCAAATTTCCGCGTAGGCAATCTGCCACAGCAAAAAGTTGCTGATGCGCAAATCTCCGCCCGGGCGGATGAGTAAATCAGGCGCAGGCAGTCCCTGCGTATACAAATGGTCCTCTACGACCTTATTATCTATATCCTCTACGGCCAGGGCGCCGCTGGCAGCCTCCGCTGCGATTGTGCGCACTGCATGCAGGATTTCGGCCTGCCCGCCGTAGTTTATAGCCAAATTCAAAATGATGCCGGTGTTGTTTTGGGTTGCGGCAATAGCGTGATCCATCTTTTTTTGCACCACCTCGGGCAGCCCCGCGCGCGAACCGATAAAACGCACCTGCACGTTGTTTTCGTTAAATTCGTCAATTTCGTTCGTCAGATAACGGCTGAGCAGTTCCATGATAAAGTTGACCTCCGTCACAGGACGCTTCCAGTTTTCTGTAGAAAAAGCATAGGCGCTGATAACCTTAACCCCCAGCTTATCTGCAGCCCTGACGATGGTTTTGAGGGTTTCGGCACCTGCCTGATGGCCAAAGGTGCGCACCTTGCCCTGGGCCTTGGCCCAGCGGCCGTTGCCATCCATGATGATAGCAATATGCTGAGGAATGTTTTGCATATCCAAATCCTCGGTATGCATTTCAATGTTAGCTACAGTCTTTGTTTTTGTTTGAAACAAGCCTTTGAACACAAGCATCAAGCCCTTCGCCAAAATTTGTGCCAGCTGCTGCGCCGGCGACTACTATGATGATATGTTGAATATTGTTTTTTGCTCTGATTAAAGAAGAGGCGAGCCTCCCCCTTGCGGGAGGCCGCCTTCCTGATTTTGCATTGCAGTCTTGACTTACTCGATAGCGCCAACCGGGCAGTTAGCAGCGCAAGCGCCACATTCTACACAGTCTTCGCCAATTTCGTATTTGCCATCAGCCTCGGTGATAGCGCCTACGGGGCAGGTAGCAGCACAGGTGCCGCAGCCTACGCATGCGTCCTTATCAATTTTCAGAGCCATATCGTCGCACCTCCTTTTCTGTCATCTATACACTATGGTAAGAGCTAATCTATTAGCAGACAGCTGACGCTGTCTAACTACATATTTGCGCACCGTTTTCCCCTCATAATCGGCCTCGCACGCACGCGGCGGCAGCAGCAGCTGCACCTCGTAGGTGCAGCCAGCGGCCTCCAGGCGGCGCACAGCCTCATCTAAGGGCAGTGCCAAAACCTTTGGAGCTTCCATTATACTTCCATTACTTCTTTTTCTTTATTGGCAGCTGCTGCGTCAATTTCCTTCATGACCTTATCCGTCAGCTTCTGCACCTTTTCTACGCCCTTCTTGGACTCGTCCTCAGTGATTTCCTTGGCCTTTTCAGTCTTTTTGATGGCGTCGTTGGCGTCACGGCGCAGGTTGCGCACGATTACGCGGTATTCCTCGGCCTTTTTGTGTACTACCTTAACCAGGTCCTTGCGGCGCTCCTCTGTCAGCTGCGGCAGGTTCAGGCGGATGCATACGCCGTCGCTGTTGGGATTCAGGCCCAGGTCAGACTTCATGATGGCCTTTTCGATATCCTTCATGATGTTCTTTTCCCACGGGGTGATAACGATCATGCGCGGTTCGGGAACGGTAACGCTTGCTACCTGGGTAACAGGCGTGGGAGTGCCATAATATTCCACCATAACCTTTTCGAGCAGGGATGGGGTTGCACGGCCTGCACGCAGGCTGGCCAGGTCAACCTTGAGCGCTGCTACGGATTTTTCCATTTTGCCTTCAATGCCGCTGATGATTTCGCTTACTGTTGCCATTATTCCTTACCTCCTACCAGGGTGCCAATCTTTTCGCCTGCTGCCGCACGCAGAATGTTACCCGGTTCATCAATATTAAATACCACGATGGGAATGTTGTTATCCATGCACAGGCTGATAGCTGTGGAATCCATAACGCTCAGGTGGCGTTGGATTACTTCGATATAGGGCAGCTCGTCAAACTTCTTCGCATCCGGGTTCTTGGCCGGGTCGCTGTCATAAACGCCGTCTACACCCTTTTTCGCCATCAGGATAGCGTCCGCTTCAATTTCTGCCGCACGCAGCGCAGCGGTCGTATCGGTGGAAAAGTACGGGTTGCCGGTGCCGGCGGCAAAAATTACTACTCTGGCCTTTTCCATATGGCGGATAGCGCGGCGGCGGATATAGGGCTCTGCCACCTGACGCATTTCAATCGCGGTCTGTACGCGGGTGGGAACCTCCAGGTTTTCCAGCGCGTCCTGCAAGGCCAGGGAGTTGATGACGGTTGCCAGCATACCCATGTAGTCAGCGGTGGCACGGTCCATGCCCTTGTTGCTGCCGCTGAGGCCGCGCCAGAAGTTGCCGCCACCGTTAACGATTGCGACCTCCACGCCGCTTTCTACTACGGCCTTAATCTGCTTGGCCAACGCATATACTACGGACGGGTCAATGCCAAAGCCTTTTTCGCCGGCCAGGGCTTCACCGCTCAATTTTAAAACCACACGCTTGAATTTTTTAAGTTCTGTCACAATAGCGACCTCCCACTTATTTCTTATTCCAGTTTTCTACTAAACAATTATACCATATCAAAGTAACATATAACAACAAATTTTCAGTGACAAATCTATAGTCAAGACGCCGGCAGAAAACCTACGCACCAGCTATTTGGAAAATTTTTATCTATAGTGTCTCCTCTTCCCTATTAAACTCATCGACGATAAACTCATCACTTTCTCCCCACATTGCCGTTGCTGGTGTCTGCAGGCACCAATATGTATGACTTTTAGCAAAAAGCAGATACGCTTCGTCAAAGGAAATCTTTTTTTGTGCAGCAATCAGCTCGACCACGTGACGCAGCTTTTCATAAATGTCAAGCGTCAGGTCCATGCCCTTGTAAATGTATTTACTAGTCAACCTCATACCTCCTGACTAATCTGATATGCTTCAACGCCCTCTCCGTGTTAAGGCAGAGCTGGTCATTCACCTTAAAATAGGCTAAACGCTCCAAGGCTTCTTCTACTGTGTATGTTCCGTTCATATAACGGTTCACCGTAAGCATGGTGTTGTCATCAGCAACAGGACCCATAACGACATCATACACATGCTGAACACCACCCAAGGCACGATTCTGTTTGATAAATTCCAACCACTCTGCTGTCAAGCCTTCAAACAGCTTACACACAAGCTCCTGCGCGAAGGTAAATTCATAAACATACACATAGGCTGACGCAGCATTATTTCTTAACGCGATATTTTTTGCCCACGCTTCAGCCTGCGCCTGAATTGTGGTTGTATAAAAACCTTTGCCAAAGTCTCTTCTGTTTTTGGATTTATTTAAGTCGATATCCGCAAAATCAAAAGCAGTTCCGTGATAAACGATGATTTTCTTCATGCGCCCACCTGCTTTAACATATCCTCTGCAAACAGTGCTGCCTCATCCAGGTCCAGCATATGTAACACAGCATACTGCGAACGGATAGCGGGTATTACATCATGCTCCTTAAACAATTGTAATACGTTTTCTGTTTTTAGATTATGCTTTTGGGCGTATTCCTCGACCGCTGCAATTACAAGTAAATTACAATCCTTTATATCCTGCTCAGACATAATCAGCACCACCCTTACTCATCAGAAATTATCTTTTTGCCTTAATTATAACGCTATTTGCGCACCTTGTCATTGCTTTTGTTTTGCTCCCCCTCACTCTGGCTATAGAAAATTTTCGTTTTCTGGCAATATCAATATAGTCAAAAGTGCCTATAATTATCACTATAATATTTTTTACAGAGGGGATTGTTGGATTATGGAACATATTGGACAACAAACAACGACAAAAAATAACGCCACGCTGGCTATCTGCATCACAGCCCTGTTTATGGCGCTTAACATTATGATGAGCTCCTTCGGCCTGCCTGTACCCGGCGGCCATTTATACCTCAACGACGTCATCATTTGCACGGCGGCCATTCTTTTGCGCGACGCCAAGGCTGCCTTTATCGTGGGCGGCGTGGGTGCCTTTTTGGGTGATTTGTTTTTCTATCCCACGCCCATGTTTGTTTCGCTTGTCACGCACGGGCTGCAGGCCGTGGTCATCTGCCTGCTGGCGCACCGGGGCGGCAGGGTCAGCTACAGGGGCGCGGTGCTGGGCGTTTTGCTGGGCGCGGTGATTATGGTCGTGGGCTATTCGCTCGGCCGTGCGTTTATTTACAGCACGCCGCATTATGCCTACATCAAGCTGCCGTACCAAATTCTGCAGGCAGCAGTGGGTGCCGTTGGCGGCATTGTGCTGTGCTTCAAGGCAGGCCTTTTGGACCGCTTCGAGAAAATGCTTAACAAATAAGGCCAACGCCTGACGCTGATACCGTAGGCGCGCTTCCTGGCAGGGGGTGCGCTATACGGTATTTTTTGTGCTATAATAAAAGTATATTTTGCAAGGACGGAGTGATTTTGATGACGATATCGCAGCAGCAGCAGCGGCTGGCAGCCAAGCAGTTTGTCGCAGACTGGACTGGCAAGGGCTACGAAAAGGGCGAAAGCCAGAAGTTTTGGCTGCAGCTTTTGGGCGAGGTGCTGGGGGTGCAGCACCCGGCGCAGTTTATCAGCTTTGAGGACCAGATTATGCTGGACCATACCAGCTTTATTGACGGCACAATTGCAAGCACGCATGTGCTGATTGAGCAAAAGAGCCTGGGTAAGAATTTGAACCAGCCGATAAAGCAGTCTGACGGCAGTTTGCTGACGCCCTTTCAGCAGGCGAAGCGTTATGCGGCCGAGCTGCCCTATTCGCAGCGTCCGCGCTGGATTGTGACGAGCAATTTTGCGGAGTTTTATATTTATGATATGGAAAAGCCCTTTGGCGAGCCGGAGATTGTGTATTTGAAGGATTTGGCGAAGGATTATTACCGCCTGCAGTTTTTGGTGGATAGCAAAAACGAGCACATTGAGCAGGAAAAGGAAATTTCCATCGCGGCCGGCGCCATTGTGGGCAAATTGTATGACGCGCTGCTGGCGCAGTACAAAGACCCGAGTAATATCCACAGCCTGCAGAGCCTGAATATGCTGTGCGTGCGCCTGGTCTTTTGCCTGTATGCCGAGGATGCGGGGATTTTTGGACGCAAGAATATGTTTCATGATTATTTGCAGCCCTATGCCGCCAAGGATGTGCGCCGCGCGCTGATTGACCTGTTTAAGGTGCTGGATGAAAATAGCGATGAGCGCGACCCCTATCTGGATAACGAGCTAGCGGCGTTCCCATATGTGAACGGCGGCCTTTTTGCCGACGAGGGCATAGAAATCCCCCAATTTACGGAGGAGATTAAGGAACTGCTTTTGGTGCAGGCCAGCGAAAACTTTGACTGGAGCAAGATTAGTCCCACGATTTTTGGTGCTGTGTTTGAAAGCACGCTGAACCCCGAAACGCGCCGCAGCGGCGGTATGCATTACACGAGCATTGAAAATATCCACAAGGTGATTGACCCGCTATTTTTGGACGCGCTGCGCGACGAGCTTGCCGTGCTGAAGGAGCAAAAGCAGGCGGCGGCCAAGAAGAAGGCGCTGCTGGCGTTCCAGGGCAGGCTGGCGGAGCTGGTGTTTTTGGACCCGGCCTGCGGCAGCGGCAACTTTTTGACAGAAACATACATCAGCCTGCGCAAGCTGGAAAACGAGCTGCTAAAGGAGCTGTTGGGTGCGCAGATTGTGCTGGGCGATTTTGATAACCCCGTGCGCGTCAGCATCAGCCAGTTTTATGGCATAGAAATTAACGATTTTGCTGTGACCGTTGCCAAGACGGCGCTGTGGATTGCCGAAAGCCAGATGCTGAAGGAAACGGAGGACATTGTGAATATGTCCATTGACTTTTTGCCGCTCAAGACCAACGCCTATATTACGGAGGGCAACGCCCTGCGGCTGGACTGGGAGGGCGTGGTGCCTAAGGCTAAGCTGAATTATATTATGGGGAATCCGCCGTTTGTGGGCGCCTCAATGATGACCAGTGAACAGAAAAAAGAAGCTGTAGAAATTTTTGGCAAGATAAAATTATCTAACAGCATTGATTATGTTGGTGCATGGTACTACAAGGCCAGTGAATTGATAAACGGAACTAACATTAAAGTAGCGTTAGTTTCTACCAATAGCATTACGCAAGGCGAGCAAGTTGCAGCAATATGGAAACCGCTTTTTGACCGTTACAAAATACACATTGACTTTGCCTACCGCACCTTTAGGTGGGATAGCGAAGCAAGTATAAAAGCACACGTACATTGTGTAATTATCGGCTTTAGTCAGACAGGGAAGGGTGAAAAATTCCTTTTTGATAATGATAAAGTAATAAAGGCAGAAAATATCAGTCCCTATTTGATAGATGCACCAGATGTTTTTATTTCTAGTAGAAGTAAACCGATCAACGCAGTACCTAAACTGACAAAAGGCAATCAAGCGACGGATGACGGCAACTTTATTTTGAGTGAATCAGAAAAGAAAAAACTCATACAATCCTCACCTGAAATTGCTTGCTGTATCCGTAGGTACCTCGGAGCAAGAGATTATTTAAATAACAATGAAATTAGATACTGCCTTTGGTTAAAAGGAATATCTCCTTCTGTGTACAGAAAAAATAAAGAAATACTGCGCAGACTGGAAGCT